>JADJTG010000002.1:600000-919104 GCA_016711285.1 Sphingobacteriales bacterium | reverse complement strand
GCAACTTCGGCGTGGCAGAGCGCGAAGAACATGCGCCGCCTGCTCTATACCGAAGCCCGCGACCTCACCAATCAGGTGGCACTCATTGAGCATTATCTCATCAATCATATTTTGGACAATGCTTTTCGGTGGTGCGCTTCTTTGGTGGGAGCCGCCGACCGCTATCTGGTGGGCAAACGTTTTGATTGGGTCGTTATTGACAAAGCCTCACAAGCCCTCGTTACTACATGGATTCCCATCGCCAAAGCCCACAAAGTACTCTTTGCTGGCGACCCTTTTCAACCACACTACCGTAAAAGTTTTGATGCCGAGCGCAAAGGGATTGGACAAACCATCATCGGAAAAAGCCGCCTACACATCTCTGCCCAAAGTGAGCCTCCTCGATGTTCAATACCGTATGAACGAACAGATTGTAAACTTTCCCGAACCGCTATTTTTACAACAACCGCGCCAAGCGCACGAGTGGGTAAACGTGGCAACTGCCCTGCTCAACGGAAAAACCAGCCTGTGGAGTTCGTGGATACGGCGAGCTGCGGCTTCGAAAAGAAAACGCCAAAACAGCAGGCCTACAGCAAAGCCGCCCTCTTGTGGAAGCACTTAGAGCAACTGCTCCAACATCAGCGGAGACTTGCCTTTCCCTTCCATTTGGTATCGTTTCGCCCTACAAAGCGCGGGTCGTTTATTTACAAAATATGCTCAACGATTACTGCCTCCAACAACAGCAACTCGCCCACTATCAACATCAATACCATTGATTCTTTTTCAGGGAGCAGAAGGCGCGACATTGTTATATTTCTTTTGGTGCGAAGCAATGAAAACATAAGACATCGGGTTTTTGAATTATCGCCCGTATGAACGTGGCAATGACCCGCGCCCGCAAAAAATTAGTCATTACGCCGGCGATAGTGCCACCTCGCCCAACACGACTTTTGACAGCTCCTCGACTATGTTCAGCAAAACAACAGCTACACTTCAGCTTGGGTATATGGGGGGAGTAGTAGCAGCGAGCTATTTTTGCAAAAAAAAAAATTTAAACTTATTAATAAAAGATTATTTTTAACTTCATAGCAGATAAAAAGCAAAAATTATGATAATAGAAAAACTAAAGATAATTTATCATCAAAACTAAACCAGGAAATAAATTTGATTCAGAGCGTTTAAAAAATCTTATATTTAAAAATGGAATGCCATAGGCCTGATAAATCTTTATGGAAAGAAATACCGAAAACCTGAAAACCTTTTTCCGGGTGGTACATGCTTCATTCTAAAAATACCGACAACTGATAATGAAATTTTGGACATACATATACAGAAACAGACAATAGCATTGAGGTTTATCGACGGACCGAAAAATATTTTGAGGAAAACCCCGAAATTAAAAAACGTGTTGAAAGAGTAGGATGGATTTATCATACAGTTGGAATGATAATCCCTCAAAATCTTGAAAACCTTTGGTCTGGACACTATTTTCCATTTATCGACTCTTGGGAAGAACTTCAAGTATCATTCAATCAAATATGCTTTGGTCTTTACAAACAAGCTTTGTTTCACTTAGAAGTGGCTTAGAATTAGGAATGTTATCTGTTTACTTCAACATTAATGACGATGGACTGTACAGCCTGAAAGAATGGTTACGAATCCAAAGACGTGAAAAGCGGACACACCATATGCAAAGATAATTTGGAAAATTCTAAAACAAAATGACCATTCGATTATTTAACGAAAAACACGATTTAGAAACAGTCCATAAAAGCCTTGGTTATCTTCACAATTGTATTTCTAAAGCCTAGGGGCAAAATATTCCAACAAAATGGGAATGTTCAAGAGTAATTCACAGCTATTTGAGCCAAAATTAATTCTAAAATGGCTGGATACTTGTACAAAATAATTTCTTTAGTTAACTTGTCTGCATTTTATTAAAATATCCGATTTCTGTAATTAGGTTTGACTACGATAAAAAATTCGGAATTGATATTCCAAGTTTTGGAAATCTGGAAGAATACCAGATTGATAGAATAGCAACCATCTTACCATCTAATTGTTTAGCAGACATAGAAGCTATAGCACAAGCGGACAAAGCAACACAGGAAAAATTAAGAGATAGGAGTGCATTTCCAGATATGACAGAAAAACAAGTTGAAGAGCAAATAATCAATTCGGAAAAAATAGTAATAGAGGAAGGTTTTTACAAAATGGTTAAAAAATAGAGAAATTGCTTTTAAAATCGTTAGGGCAAGAGACAAATGACGAAAAGAAACAAAACAAGAGAGTTGAACTTGCTAAAACAATGGGCAAAGGAGAATGGCTATGGAATCAAAAGCAAAGAGGTTGAATTATAATATTTAAGTAGTGCCAAGGACAGATAGAAAACCAGCAAATTCGTTTATTTTGCCCCTTTACTTTATACAAAACATTTCCCAATGAAAAACACCGACCATCGTATGTGCGCTATTTAGCCGACATTTGCGCCGACAAGGTATGGGCACGCGGTGTTTTCGGGCTTGGCGCCGCTTCCCTTCGTGATGGCTTTTTCACCGCCACCCGCACATTCAGTGCCACGTCATCGTTGATGAACGCTGCGCCGCTTTTATGCGCCCTTGGGGTATCGCACAGCAAACCCGCCAACCTATCAGCACTCATTGCACCTCGCTGCACTGCCACCCTCAATTATGCGCTAGCCCTCGCCGAAGCCTTCTATCAGGAAGTGCCTTTTGCTCGTGCTTACCGCCAGACCGACCTGCGGGAGTGGATAGACCAAGCCGGTGTGCGAGTATTCGCCGGGTGGGGGTCTGTGCAACTATATAAGAAAAAGTTTTCAGCTGCCCTACTCTCCCCGCAAGCCGATGATTTCTGGTATGCCTGCCGCCTGGTCAATGGGAAGCACTCAATGTGTCGCTGTATCCCACGGCGGCAGTGCAGCATATCAATGTGCCTTTGCGCGGCAGCCGCTGTATGACGAAACCGACACCTCCACCGATAATTGTATCCCCAAACGCATTGATTTGGGGGCGGCGAGCGGGTGTTGCGCTTTCCGCAGCACGCTTATTTGTGGATTTGTGGCACAACAGCCCAAAAAATGCTCCTCGCCGGGACTACGCCGCCCGATGCCCGCCTGCTCAGATTATTACGCCTTGCAACGCCGCGAGGATATGGTGCTGCTCTGCGAAAGCACTTCAATTTGAATGATGATGCTTTAGCACCACCGACCTTTCATTGATGGCTGCAATGAGCGCAACAACAATATTTGCAGCCCGATTTGTTGGTATCTTTCGGCGGAATGATTGTATCTAAAAAAAAATAAAACAGTTTTTGCGCAAGCACCCAAACACCATATCCTGCTCCACGAAAACGCCTTCCATCACATGATACTTTTCGTTCTCACACAAAGGGTGGCTGCCACTGGGCGTTTTTTTCTTTATATATTGCGGAAGGCTCTAAAAAATTTCCCGCACTGATGCCGCACAGCCCTATTATCATTTTTCAGCATATCAACCATCTACACCGCTTATCCGGCAGCAGCAATATTTAAAACAAATCCCTTTTTGTGATTTGAAAAATTTTTGTTTTGTTAGTGCAATACCCTTGCCCAAAAATGCGCTGCTCAACTCGACAAATGCAGCGGTGCAGCTATTCCAATATTTTCGGATTGCGGGGTCGGCAAATCCTTGCAGCAATCGCGGCGTGGGTGGTATTGATGCACCATTTACGGCGGCAGGGGCTGCCATTGCTGATACACGGCGCGACTCACCGTGCTGGTCACCGAGATTGGCTTTTTACGACAGCAACGCCCTTTGGAACGAGGAATTATCACCCAATTTGCGCATTATCCTCATCAATAACGGCGGCGGCAGTATTTTTGCGTATTATTCCGTGGGTCCTGACCAATTGCCGCCCACCGAATACAACGCTGTTTTGACACGCCCCCTACCCTCAATGCCGAACCTTTGGCGCAGTTGTATCATTTGGATTAAGCCCGCTTGCAGCAACGAAAAACAATTAAAGCAGGCTTTGGCTTCGTTTTTTGGAAAATCCGACAGGGCAAAAATTTTGGAAATAAAAAGTGATAAAGCATTGAGTGCTAAGTATTGCAATTATTTCGCTGTTTTCAGTAAAAATGTTTTTAAAATCTATCTTAAAGTCCCATTATTGAAAATGGTGCTTTTGAGTTTTTTTCCAAAATCGTTCATAAAACTCACTTGGCGGTAGCGGCGATAAATTTGGGAAAGAGGCGCACAAAATCGGCGGAGTAGGGTTTGGTGACGAGCCGCAAGCCAAAGCCCATACGCTGTACTTCGTTCATATCCAATTGCCACACTGCCAACTCTTCCAATATCTGCACCATATCACCTTATTTTGCTTAAAATAGGAGGATACATATTTTTGCCCTTCGCGGGGTTGGCAATGTTTAAGCCTTCGTGTATGGCTGCTGCTCAAACTTTGCGCCAGTGTGTCGAATTTGGCTTCGGGCGACAAATTTGCTGCCTGCGCCGCCTGACTGATGCGCTCGTGATGTGCCGCAAGCCGTTGGGCGCGCTTGGCATTGGGCAGCCCGCCGCCGACAGCAATATACCGAAAAGAAAAAACAGATAAGAGAACGTAATTCAAAAGTGTCTTTTTTAGGATAAAAACGTTGAATAATTCTTTCGCAAATGTGCATAAAATAATCTAAAAACTGCAAATATTTAACAAAAGAGCCTTCAATAATAGGGCAAAATAAAAAACCGCCGCAGACAATCACTGCCTGACGACGGCTCCAAAAACAAGATACCAAAACAAAAAAGCAAAATAAGTTGAACTCCTTATGTCTTTTATTCTCTACTTCACTTCACATTCTTTCACATCTCATAAGGATATTACAACTTATCGGCTATCATGTTGCAGGTTGTTGCTCAAGTAAAAACTCACCTTTTTATAGAAAAACACATCTGACTATTCAGGTTTTACACTTAATATTCCCATTGATTATGTTCGCGCTCATAAAGTTCGCGTTTGATGCGGTGCGACTCTTCAAGTGCATTTCTGCCCGTAGCATATTCGGCGATATTGCGGTCATACACATTGTCTTCTTTTACAACGCGGCTGCAAATATCCCATATCCAAAAAATCAGCCCAGCTCAATATACTCTCTTCTCCATCGGGATTGGGAGCATCGTATTGCGCCAGCAAAGGACGAATGTCATCATAATACACCCAAAACAAAGCCTCCTGCCCGCGAATAACACCCGTTTCGTCAATCACCTCGCGAACAGGAGCAATGCCAATAATGCGTACATCTAAATTGGAATGTTGCTTTCAAATACCCAATCTTCTTTCAAACGAAACTGCACAAAATCTTTCCATTGCAAATTGCGCTCGATGGCTTCCAGTCGTATTCCTGCGTGGCAAAATTATACACCGCCACCGTATCAAATCCCGTAAAACGGTTTTGTAATTGCTCGCGCGGAACGGTTTCGGTAAAAGTATCATCGGTAAAAATGCGCACTTCGGGGTGTTGCATCACCAAATCGTACATCAATTCGGCAAAGGGATAGTCGGCGTTGTTGAATCGTTTGTTGGTGGCAGCGCGCGTATCAATGCTGCGCCAAATGCGCTTGCTCCACAGCACGTCTGCTTCGCGGATATAAGGCTGTGGCAAAGGCACACCGCCGCGTTGCATATTTTTGCGGTAGCCGCCTTCTTCTATGCTCACCAAATGTCGCCAATTGAACGAAAACGGCGCAGGCGGAATATCAGTAGAAACTTCGTTCAGCGAAGCAATGAGTTCCGCATTATTTTGCGAATAATTTTGTGCAAAAGAATAATAAAACAGCGAAAAATTCCCAATAATGCCAAGCAATACCATCTTAATAAGCGTCCCATAATTATTTGTTTTAATCCTGTTTTTGCTTTTTTGCAAAAGGATATTTTTTATTCAGGAAAAAATAAATCTATAAAATGTGTAGAGCTTGTTTTATCAATAGGCTGAACGGGAATATTTTTATGTAATTGATGTAATAATAGTCTTCTAACGCTGCCGATTTTAAAATATTGTGCAGAGTATGATTTTTTTAGAAAAATTTTTTTTATACTTTCATTTCTTCTTCATTGACCAAAAATTCTGCATCTACATCATTTTCGTGGTGCATCAGATTATTGAAAGCTTCGTGAATGGGCAAGTTTTCGTATAGAATACCGTGCAAATTGGCAATAATGGGCAAATCAAATGATAGTACCGCGATAAACAGTGAGCTATTTTGGTGGTTTTTACGCCTCCGCTACTTCGTCCATCGTTTCCAGAATATGGTGTAGCGTTTCGCCTTGCGACAAGCGATAGCCCACCGTAAAATTGCGGCTGCGGCTGCTGGAGCAGGTGGCAATTAAATCGCCAATGCCCGCTATGCCATAAAAAGCACTCGTTTTGAACCCAATGCCCTCCCCAAACGCACCATTTCGCCCAAACCCTGCTCATAATCATAGCACGGCTGTTTTCGCCCATTTGCATACCACTCAAAATACCCGATACAATGGCATAAATGTTTTCAGCACGCCTGCCATCTCTACGCCCAACACATCGTGGCTGCCATATACCCTGAAGCGATTGCTGCGCAAAGTATTTTCGTATTCAATCACTTCATCAAAACGGCTGCTGATGACGGTGGCCATGGTAGGGGCGCAAAAGGGTCTATCTGGCGGATAAGTTCGCGGAAGCCGCCCGAGTCCACCATTACATAAATGAGGGTGCAGCGTTGGCATACTTCTTCGGCAGAGATGGTAGCCTGAATACGCGGGTGAATAGTTTGATTGCGGTGCAGCCGTTTATGCTGAATAGCATCAACTACTTCGGGGCGGCGTGCATACATCAATACCTGATGATTATCTGCCAAGATATTGGCGATGGCTGTACCAAAACTGCCCGCCCCCAGCACACCTATAATTGAATTAGATAGCATATTTTTCAATAAAAATACTAATTACAACACAAAGAAAAAAAGATAAAAATTGCGCCTCTACACCCACTCATCTAAGCCGTAGCCTTCCAAGCGATTGTGATAAAAATATAGCAGGTTCATATCTTCGGTAAAAATATCGCCATCTTTGTTGCGGTTCACTACTTTTTTGCGATGATAAATACCGATATTTTCTATGCCGTGTTGTACGATATATTCTATATTTTCATTAAAAGGGTGGCTCAGTTTTAATTTCTTTTCATCTGCCATTATTTTAGTTTTGCCACCAAGCGTTCCATTACTTTTATAAATTGCTCGTAGGAATGAGTGTGTCTTCTTCCGACAAGCGCAACAAGCCGAATAGATCCAAGCGGCGATGGCGTTTTTTCAAAATTTCAAAAATGGCAAAAGCAAGCAAGTGGCTCGTGAGTACGCGGTTTTCTTTATAAAAACGCTCTACGATTTTGTCGGCTAATATTTTGGTATATTCCGAATCGCGCTGATTATCCTCGGCAATTTGACCGTTGCTCATAAAGTATTCTTTTATTTCCACTTCTTTTCCGTTGCGGTCGATGCTGTTGCCCGCTTCATCTACATCATTTCCAAACAAATCCATCGGCTTGCCAAACGATAGCACTACTTTTGACTTTGCCGAAAATAATTTCCATACAAAAAGCAAACTTTTGGCAATACTCGGAAAGTGGTCTTTGGGCGGATAATAGCGTTCTTTGCCCACTGAGCGCAAGTGTTCGTCTATCAGCGAAGCGGCTTCCAACACAAAATGGTACGAAATGACCAAAGGTACTACGAAAATTTTTTGCGGTTTTTCGGGGGCAGGATATTGCAAATTAAATCGCTGCGCATCAAATACTGTTCCGAGCAAACCCATTTTGAGGTCGCTTTCCAACTGTCCTGAGCGCGAGCGTGTGCCGCCCGGAAAAAATAAAGTGTGGCAACCGCGCTGTATCGTCATACGCGAATACATTTTGAGGGTTTCCAAATAGAGGGAGTTCTTTTTGCGGCGGTCAATTTTATAAGCTCCCAGCCGATTCATAAAATAATCAAAACCGCGTGCATTGAACAAATTCAGCCCCGCACCATACAATAAGGCGGGTACGCCAACGGCGTGTATTGCCCAACCCAATAAAATAGAATCCAAATTGCTGTGATGGGTGGGTGTAAGAATTACCGTTCCTTTGGTGGTTAAATTGCGCAATTCTTCAATGTGCCCGCGCAGTAGGAGGCTGTCCTGAATGAGCAGGTCGTTGTTGAAAATACGCCGCAGGCTTCGTGCACCCGCTACATTGAGCAAACGGTTGAAAAACACAGGCAAAGCCCGCGCCGCAAAACGATAGGTGCTACGATTGAAGTGTCGGCAATTTCTTCGGCGTAGCGGCTGATGATTTTATGCAATAAGGCTTGTGTTTCGGGCGATACGCCGTTGATGTCGGCTTTTTTTTGAGCAATTACCGCCAATTGGTCTTTAATATCACGCCAAAATTCTTTTTCGTCGGGCGGGTCAATGCGCTAGGGGTTTGGTGCGCAAACGAATGGTTTCCAAATAAGCGGCTTTGGCGATAATTTCCTCCAAAGGCATTTGAGATTTTACCGCATTGTCTATGATTCTCTTTTTGGTATTTTCTACCCATTGTGGGATAAAAGTGTCTAACTCTTGTGTGAGTTTATAAATTGGCCACTCGTTAATGTTGGGTAATACAGGCTCCAAAATGCCCTGAGGTTGTATGTTTTCTCCTTTTTCAGCCATGTAGGTGCTGTTTTTAGCAGCGTGAAAGTAGAAAAACTATCGCAGGTAAGAAAGAAAAATAGGTTATTTTATAAAAATATCCTATTAAAACGCCATACGCGGGTTTTGGGGAGCAATAGAACGCAAAGCGTCAAAACTTCCGATGAGGCGCAGGCATTTAAAATTTTCGTATTCGGCATTCACAATAACCAATTCCTGATGGTTGGCATTTACGGAGCGATACAACACGCCCATTACTTTTCCGTGTTGGCGACGACTGTGTAAAGGTTGGTAATTAGCATCGTGGAGAGTCTGTAATAATTCTACAAATAATTGACCGCCGTTGAGGTTGGTATTATTGCGACTATACGACAATACATCAAGGCTTTTAGCCTGCGACAAAAAACTCCGCACAGAAGGGTCTTGAATATATTGTTGGCTCACTTTCGCGATATTTCCTTCGTAATGTGATGTGCTGAAACCTTGCTGGTGGGCGTATTTTTCAAAGAAAGTATCGGTATCTTTAGGCGATTCGGCTGCCATTATATACATCGTACCTAAAGAAATAAGTACTGAAAACAGAGATATCCATATTTTTTTATACATGATATTACATAAGGTTTTGATTGTAAAAAATCAATGCAACTAATACTTGTATAAAGTTACATCAAACTATTTTAGCAATAACGTTAAAATCTATTAAAAAATTTCAAAACGTTGTATTAAGACTAAAATTGTCTGAATTGTTTATTTTTTTTATACATTTTTGTTGCATATTTTGTGTTGCTGCTTCTGTATAGCAGTGATTAAAGACCAAATAATTTTCGGGCATTTTGAGTGGTAATATGTGCAACTTCTTCTACGCTCACGCCTTTTATTTGTGCTAATTTTTCGGCTACTAAGCGTATATATGCAGATTCGTTGCGCTTGCCGCGATACGGCACCGGAGCTAAATACGGCGAGTCGGTTTCGAGTACCATCGCTTCTAATGGCAAGTGTACGAGTGTCTCTGCCAAGCCGCTGTTTTTGAAAGTGAGTACACCGCCGATGCCCAAATAAAAGTTGCCCAAAGATAATATCTGCTCGGCGGCGGCTACATCATCAACAAAACAATGAAAAATACCACCTAAACGGCTGTCGGCGTGTTCCTTAATCAGCGAAAAGGTTTCGTTGAAGGCAGAACGCGTGTGCAAAATCAAAGGCAAATGGTAGGTTTTTGCCCACTCCGCCTGTTGGTGTAAAGCGATTTGTTGCTGGGCAAAAAAAGTGGTGTCCCAGTATAAATCAATGCCCGTTTCGCCGACACCCCAATAGCGGCGCGTACCCGTTTTGAGTTCGTTTTCAATGAGTGCTAATTCTTCTTTCCAGTTTTCTTTCACGGAGCAGGGGTGCAAACCTATCATCGGCAGGCATATTTGCGGAAATTCATCGGCGAGGCGGTTCATAGCGTCGAGTGTGCCGCTATCTACATTGGGCAAAAAACAATGCGATACGCCCGCTTCTGTGGCACGTTGTAGCACGGCTTGTATGGTGGTGGCGTTTTCTAAAAACTGCTCGCTGAATAAATGGGTGTGGGTATCTATGAGTTGCATAGTATGATGTATATAAAAACGAAATGCAAAGTTGAGAAAAAATTACAGTACGCCGAAAAAATCATTGCTCCACTCTGTTGATGTGTTTTATTGATTTTTTTTCAATGTTTTTTAAGAATAAAGATTCCAAAAAGATAAAAAAATACTGTTTTACAAACAGATTTATTGCAGGGGCGTAGGTGCTGTGAATAATATGTGCTTACTTTTGACCGTCAAAAATCGTGCTTTAATTATACAACCTGCTTTTTTATCGTTTTATGCTCACCGAATTTTTGCAATATTTATATGGTGTGTGTCGCTTTGCCGAAGGCAACTCGCTCTTGCTCGCCGTTAGCGGTGGCGTGGACTCTATGGTGTTGGCGCATCTGTGCCACGAAGCCCGCCTGCCTTTTGCAGTGGCACATTGCAATTTTCAGCTTCGTGCCGCCGACAGCGATGCCGACGCTGCCTTTGTGCAACAATGGGCACAAGCACGGGGTATTCCTTTTTTTACGGAAAACTACGACACTGCACTGCTGGCGCAGCAAGCCGGCGTTTCTATTCAGATGGAGGCGCGCCGCCTGCGATACAGCTTTTTGAACGCCTGCGCCAACAACACGGCTACACTTTTGTAGCTACGGCGCATCATATCAACGATGCTGTTGAAACTTTGCTCATCAACCTCACCAAAGGCTGCGGAATCGGCGGCTTGCACGGCATTGCTCCCAAACAAGGTGCGGTGCTGCGCCCTTTGCTTGCTTTTACGCGCCAACAGATAGAAGCTTTTGCTCAGAAACAACAAATCGCTTTTCGTGAAGATGCCTCCAATGCCGAAGACAAATATATCCGCAATAAAATACGCCATCAGGTAGTGCCTGCGCTGCAGCACATCAATCCGCAATTGGAACGCACTTTTGCCGATAATTTCCGCCGCTTTGCCGATGCCGAAATTTTGTATCGTCAGGCTATTGAGCAATACCGAAAAAAACTGTTGCAGCCGCGCGGCAAAGACATTCGGATTCCGGTGCTGCTGCTGAAAAAAACACCCGCCGCCACCACCGTTTTGTACGAACTCCTCCAACCCTACGGCTTCCACGCCGCCCAAAGCACCGACATCATCGCCCATTTACAACACTCCGAAAGTAAACAATATTTTTCGGACAGCCACCGCTTGGTGCAAGAGCCGCGTTTTTTGTGGATTTTGGCAAAAAATATACAGGAAAGCGAGCGTTTTTTAATAGAAAAAAAACGACAATGGCGGCTACAACTGCCCGATTTTGTGATGAACGGCAAAATAAAAACCGCCGCCGCCACTACCATTAATCCCAACCCGCGCTATGCTTTTTTAGATGCCGAAAAAATTGAATTCCCTTTGACGCTCCGCCGTTGGGAACAAGGTGATTATTTTTATCCTTTCGGTATGAAAAAACCAAAAAGCGATAAGGTGGGAAAAAAGAAACTGAGTAAATATTTTAAAGATGAAAAATGGACTTTGCTCCAGCGCGAACAAGTTTGGATATTGCAAGATGCCGCCAAACGAGTTGTGTGGGTGGTGGGCACACGCATTGACCAGCGTTTTGCCGTACAGGAAAAGAGCAAAACTATTTTGCAATTGAATATTAAACATATCGCAGAGGTATAAGTCTAATGTATCTTTCGTGTTTTAAAAATTCAACATTTTATCATCATTTTACACATAAAAAAAATGAAAAAAATATTATCTATCGCCTTTGTTTTGTTCTTTGCCTACACCACCTTTTTGCAGGCGCAAAACACTCCACAACCCGTTAAATGGACTTTTGAAAGCAAAAAATCAGTGAAACCGAATATGATGTGGTGCTAAAAGCAACAATTGAAAAAGGTTGGTATTTGTACTCTCAATATTTGCAAGATGGCGGACCCGTACCTACAAGTATTCAGTTTAAAGAAGAAAAGGGTATTACTATTGCAGATAAAATTGAAGAAAAAGGACTTGCACCAAAATCGGGCTACGACGAGCTGTTTCAGATGGATATTACCAAATACGCTCAGGAAGCGACTTTTACGGCGCGTGTGAAACAGAAAAAAGCAACTCCCGCAACATTGCAGGGTTCGGTGGAATTTATGACCTGCGACGATACCAAATGCTTGCCGCCCGACCAAGTGGATTTCTCTTTTGAGCTAAAATAAAAAAACACAGCATTTAAGATTTTTCGCCGAAAAGCGGTACTTCTTTATTATTTATCAGGAAAATACTTTGTCGTATAAATCGCGCACTGTGCTTACTTGTATAATTTCTAAAGTACTGTTTTTCGGTATTCCTTTAAAATGGCTCGATACAAATATTTTTCTAAAACCTAATTTCTCCGCTTCTGCCAATCGCTGCTCAATGCGTGTAACACTACGCACCTCCCCCGATAAGCCCACTTCGCCGCTAAAACAAGTGCGCGGTGGCAAAGGTATATCTTCGTAAGACGACAACAAAGATGCTATCACCGACAAATCAATAGCGGGATCTTCTACTTTTAAGCCGCCTGCAATGTTGATAAAAGCATCTTTATCGCCCAATTTAAAACCGCACCGCTTATCCAGTACCGCCAACAACATGTGTAAACGCCGCAAATCAAAACCGGTGGTGGAGCGTTGTGGGGTGCCATATACGGCGCGGCTCACCAAAGCCTGTGTTTCAATAAGCAAAGGTCGCTGCCCCTCCATCGTGGCGGCAATGCTGATGCCGCTGAGTTCGGTGTCGTGCTGCGAAATCAACAATTCTGAAGGGTTGCTCACTTGTCGCAAACCTTCTTGTTTCATTTCATAAATACCGATTTCGGCAGTAGAGCCAAAACGATTTTTAAACGTGCGCAACAAACGATAACTGTGGTGCTGGTCGCCTTCGAAATGCAGCACCGCATCTACGATATGCTCCAACAATTTGGGACCAGCAATAGAGCCGTCTTTGGTAATATGCCCGATAAGAAACACCGAAATTCCTGATTCCTTGGCAAAACGCTGCAAAATACCCGCACATTCGCGGATTTGAGAGATGCTGCCCGCCGTGGCTTGTATGTCGTTGCTTTGTAGGGTTTGAATAGAATCAATAATGAGCAAAGTGGGCGATACTGTTTTTACAGCATTGAGAATTTGCTCTACTATGGTTTCGGTAAACAAAAAACAACGGTCGTTGCTGATACCTAAGCGGTCGGCACGCATTTTTATTTGTTGCTCGCTCTCCTCGCCCGACACATATAAAATAGTTTCTTGTGGCAAATGTACGGCGGTTTGCAGCAGCAGCGTAGATTTTCCGATGCCGGGTTCGCCAGCAATGAGTACCAATGAACCGGGTACAATGCCGCCGCCCAACACCCGATTCAGTTCGGCATCTTGTGTGTGCAAACGCGGCTGCACCTGCACCGAAATATCCGTTAAACTCACCGGTTGTGGTTTGTCGGTATGATTGCGCCAAGTGCCTTTGCCAACGCCCGAAGCACCGCCTTTTTCTACTACTTCCTCCACATAAGTATTCCACTCGCCGCAAGCCGGACATTTTCCTATCCATTTTGCGGCTTCTGCACCACAATTTCTACAGAAAAAGGCGGTTTTCGTTTTTGCCATTTTTAAAATGAAGCCATAGCCGAACCGTGAATAACTGCGCGGCGCAAATTATCAAAAGAAGTATCGTTAGTGCTTGCTATATATCCCATCAAGCCGCCTGCAAATGTATCGCCTGCACCGGTGGGGTCAAATACTTCTGCCAAAGGCAAACCGGGGGCATAAAACATCTCTTCTTTGCTGAACAATAAGGCTCCATGTTCGCCTTTTTTGATTACTAAATAGCGGGGACCCATTTCGTTTAAAATACGGCGTGCCGCTTTGAGTAAAGAATATTCACCCGAAAGCTGGCGCGCTTCTTCGTCATTGATAGTGAGCAAATCAATGCGTTTTAATACTTCGTGCAATGGCTCTAAGGCTATATTCATCCAAAAATTCATCGTGTCCATCATAATAAATTTCGGACGCTCGTTCATTTGGCCTAATACCTGAATTTGTAAAGTAGGGTCAATGTTGCCCAACATCAAATATTCGGCATTGCGATAGCTTTCGGGTAATACAGGGTCAAAATCTGCCAACACGTTCAGGTCGGTGATGAGGGTATCGCGCCCGTTCATATCCTGATGATAACGCCCACTCCAAAAAAAGGATTTTTCGCCTTTTTTCATCTGAATTCCTTCGCTGCTGATATTGCGGCGAGCAAATTCATTGAGCATATCCTGCGAAAAATCATCACCAATGACGGAAACAATACCGCAAGGATTGTAAAAGTTGGAAGCCGATAAACTTATAAAAGTAGCAGAGCCGCCCACTACTTTATCTATTTTGGCAAAAGGTGTTTCGATGGCATCAAAGGCTACAGTGCCTACAATAATTAAACTCATTTTTTAAAATTTTTTTTGCAAAGATATTGCAAGTTTAAAAAACACACACTATCTTTGCACCGCTTAATTAGAAATTAATACAGCAATTTTCCTCAGTAGCTCAGTCGGTTAGAGCATCTGACTGTTAATCAGAGGGTCACTGGTTCAAGTCCAGTCTGGGGAGCTAAAAAGCGCAAGTCGTATAAAAACGTGCTTGCGCTTTTTTGTTTTTTTAAAAAAGAGATAAAACATTTAGAAGCGATAAAATGTCCTCATCGCGCAATCACAGATTTAGTAAAGAATGGTAACCGCCCCAATGGCACATAGCACGGTGGCGTTGCAATACTTGTAAAAAAAGTTTTCAACTATCTTATCGTCACACTGCCAATAATGTAGGGATAGCCGAACAAATAGAACTTCAAATACTCAATAGTAGTGGTGTTAG
Source organism: Sphingobacteriales bacterium (assembly GCA_016711285.1). Taxonomy (NCBI): domain Bacteria; kingdom Pseudomonadati; phylum Bacteroidota; class Sphingobacteriia; order Sphingobacteriales; species Sphingobacteriales bacterium. Next base: position 904,027 of record JADJTG010000002.1, on the reverse strand, counting down.
AGATACCGCTCGGATATTATCTATTAATAAAAATACAGTGGTAAATCATTTTAAAAAAAAATGCCGATAGAAGTAAACTCTTGAATACATGGAAGATAGAGCGTAAAAATTTGAATTTCAGGACTCATATCAAAAGGTTAAACAGGTGCTATCTGCTAATCTAAAAGCGAAAAAATTCACGATAATGTCATTGGTTTTTATATCAATAAATATTATTTTTACAACGAAAAGTATGGCGATTTCGTAACTGCCTAAAATAATAACTCAACTCTTTTAATACAGTACCAAGTCTTCTATTCTGTAATGATGTGGCTGATATTGTTACTAATATCAATCACTTTGAATGGGAATTGAGTCTGTAAAATAACTATGCCAAATAGATATTTGAATAGTATTAGATGTTGATTTAGTATAACAAAGACTTCCCTCCTTCGGAAAGGAAAGAGAGGTAAATAGTTGTATTTATATAAACAAAGAAACAGGCAGGCTCTATTGAGAACCTGCCTGCACAAAAGGATTTTATATTTTTTTGGATACAAATAAAATTTTTTTAATGGTCATCACAAGAGCGACCTTTTATTTTTCCAGTTTCGTACATTTTTTGGAGTTCCGCCATTTCTTCTTTTTCGCTTTCACTTTCTTCGTATTTGCCGAGGTTATTTAAGTCGGGTTTTCCGGCATTTACCCAGGCGGTGTACCAAAAACTACCCACTGCCAGCACCGCCGCTCGCATGCGGCGTTCCTGCATATTGTCCAAAAGTTGGGCGTACTGCTCGGAATACTCGGAGGAGTAGGTGCGCGTCATCACATTATTTCTGTCCACATACGAATATTTTTTGTCGTCGGGAAATGCCTTATTTAGTTCGGCTTCGATGAGGAGTACCGAGTCCACTGCGGCATTGCTTTGCATAATAAAATCCCAGATAAGGGGAGCAGGGTCGGAGATGTATTGTGCTTTGCCTACAAAATAGTCGTAATCGTTACCAAAAAGTTCGGGTACGCGGCTTTCCCAAAATCCGTGAATACCTCTTTGGTTGGTGAGTTGTCCGTTGTAGTTGCGTGTGGTGTGGAGTGGCACATGTCCGTCAGCAATATAGTGCCCAATATCGGAACTATAACGCATAATGAGGGCAACGTCTTTTTTTACGAAAGCCTCTGTAAGGCGGTCTAAGCTCCATTGCAAATTCCAGGGCAAATAGCCGTGTGCTTTGAGGGTATCTTCAGAAAATTTTTCTTTGGCAGCTCCCCACGCATGCGGCAAGTCGTTGTAAGGCGGCACGCCGTAGCGGTCGAGGTCGATAAAATGTTTTCCGGCTTCGCCATCAACGGCATAACGGCGTTTGTCGGGGTCGGCGGCGTGCTCGGTTACATACTCTATATTTTCCTTAAAAAACACAATCATTTCGGGGGGCAGCGTAAACACCGCCAAACGGTTGATGCGTTTATGCGCCCAAAAACCCCACGATTGCGCCGCTTGCGGCACGGAAAACCAATAAATTGCTCCTGCAACAAAACTCAGGAACAAAATTTTATACAACAAAGAAAGATTTTTTTTCATCATATCCGTTTTAAGTAATGATTAATTTTTAATTGTAAATGATAAATGCAAAAACTAATTAAAAATCAATGTTTTATAAAAACAAATAGTATAAATTAATTCTGCTTGGATACTTATCTGTTGAAAAAAAGCGTAGCTATCATCATTGAAATAACAACTTTTACAAAGTTAAAAAAGTTTTAAAAATAAGAATAACTACTCAATCACCACACCTTCGGCTTCAAAAACCACTTCTACTTTGGGCTGTGTGATTTGTGCAATTTCTTCGGCGGCTTTGCCTTCATCTTCGGCATAGTGGCGGAGGTCATCAACAGAAGTAGTGTCGTATTTGGCAATGCCTTCAAAAACTACGCTTTTGCCCGATAAATCTTTCGGAACAAAAAAAGCATAATCTTTAAAAGTTACGCGCATCGGGTCGCCGGCTGTATTTTCAATCGTCATCCAGCAGCCCTTGGCTTGGCACACTTCCGCCACTTTTCCGCGCACTTTGGCATTCACCTGTTTAGTGCCCTGTATCTGCTGCGAAAGGTCGCCCATCGTAATGGCTTGCTCGCTGCTGATATTTTTACCGAAATGTTTGCCATCGCCGCCGGTGGCAGCACCGCCTCCGCAAGCCTCTAATAACAACAGCAGACAAGCACCCAAAAAGATAGAATATATTGTTTTCATGCGTTTATTTTCAATAAAAAAAGGTGATAATGAATTAGGCAAAGATAATTCAATCTCTGTATATTTTATGATATATTTTACACACGCAATCCCCTCAAAAACACGAATAGTGGCATCATTTTATTTTTTTAAAAACAACAACAATACATTAAGATTTTGAAGGGTTTGTATGTAAATGACGCTCCTCTAAATGAATAGATTTTCCAAAAAACATCGCTGCACTTTCTTCAAAAGCCGCAGTGCGGTCGGATACATAAAAAAGATGGCTGCCGCTTTTGTGTTCCGATAATAAATTGCGCTGCCGCAATACTTGCCCCAAATGCTCCGCAATAATGGTGGGTGAATCAAAAATATCCGCTTTTTCGGGCATAAATTGTTGAACGGCATTTTTGATAAGCGGATAATGTGTGCAAGCCAATATCAAACCTTCGGTGTGTTCAAAAGGCTCATCTGCCAGATAATGCTCCAAAACAGCCTGAATGATTTTTTCGTTGCGATACAAACCTTCTTCAATCATCTGAGCCAAAGAGCGCGTAGCTTTGGCATACACTTCTATATGCGGCAGGGCGGCACGCAGCTTTGCCGAATATACCCCCGACTGAATGGTGGCTTGGGTGGCAATCACCGACACATGCTGTAGCCCGTGCCGCTGCACCGCCGCCACTATCGGGTCTATCACATTGATCAAAGGAACGGCAGGAGGCAATAATTGCAGCAAAGGCAAATAAGCCACCGAAGAAGCCGTATTGCAGGCAATTACAATCGCTTTGCAGCCTTTACTGAGCAAAAACTCACAAATGCGCTCGCAATAATGCACTATTGTTTGCGCCGACTTTTCGCCGTAGGGCATGTGGGCGGTGTCGCCGAAATAAATAAGGCGTTCGTGTGGCAGGGCGGCAGCAATGGCATTGGCGACCGTCAGTCCGCCTACTCCCGAATCAAAAACGCCAATCGGCGCGGCAGCAGAAATTTCCATCAGCAAAAAAATATAAGATACATTGAAATCAAAATAAAAAAAATCACAAAAAGACAGCAATTGTACTGCTCTTTATCAACGTTTTAGCAGCAGCACCGTTACATCGTACAATTTTTGCAAATCGGCGAGCATATTATCTTCCTCTTCCAAAGGCACACTGCATATCAAAAACGATTGGTTATCAAAACCCTGCTCTACTATTTTGATACCTTCGCGGCGCAGGGCACGCATCACATCGTTCATACGCTCATAATTAAACACCAAACGATAGTGTGCCTGTAGTTTTACAGCTTTTACGGCTGCATCTTTGAGGGCTTCGGCGGCGGCGGTTTTGTAGGCACTTACCAAACCCGCCACACCCAACTTTACACCGCCGAAATAGCGCACCACTGCCACCGTGCAAGCTGTTATTCCTTTGGAGTCTATTTGGTTGAGTATGGGCTTGCCGGCAGTTCCCGAAGGTTCGCCGTCGTCATTGGTACGAAAAAATTTTCCTTCGGCATCTAAGCGGTAAGCATAGCAAATATGCGTGGCTTTGGGGTGTTCTTTATGGAGGCGTTCAAGAAAAAGCTGCACCATTGTTTCATCGGCGGTATGTTCGGCATACGCCAAAAACTTGCTCCCTTTTTCGCGGTATTCCGCATAGCAGGCAGCCGCCAACGTGTTGTAGTGCTGTATCGAAGGTTTTATATGAAACAAATTCAATTGCGGTGGATTTTCTTTTTTGCCTTGCTTCTTATCGCTCATTTTTTTTGTGCTGTGATGATGATGAATAAAAATACCACAAAATATACCAATAATGAAAAAAAACATTTTAAAATTACGCCAAAGATGCTGCTGTTTGCAAGCGTAGACGGGCGGCAGCTATTTTTTCTTTTATAGTATCCAAAAAAAGCGTTTCATCTTTCAATACATACAACTCTATCGGCACTACCACCACAGGCATTTGAAGTTCTTGCAATAAGGGCAAATGCAAGCGCAGGCGGGCGGCATCTTTTTCGGTCGTAAGTACTGTAACATTTTCATATTTTGCACATAGGTATTGATAAGTTTGTTGGCAATTTTTTAAATCATTTTCGGTAAAAAAATGATGGTCGCGGTGCAATAGCGTTGTTACTTGGGTATAGTGCTGCTGCAAATAATCTATCAGGGGCTGAGGGCGGGCAATGGCGGCGAGCAAGAGGGCGACACTTGATTGTAGCGGTGTGGGGAGTTGGTTGGCGGCGGGAGGAATCGTGGTATTTTGTTGTGGATTTAAAAAATAAGGAATCCCGTAGCGTAAAGCGGCAAAAAATATAGGCTGCTGCGCCAAAGGCTCTAATTCGCAGGTAATTGCCGCCATCGCTGTTTTATCTAAGGAAGCGGGGCAGCGAGTTACTAAAATCATATCGGCGCGGCGGCGGCTTTGTTTTTCATCGCGCAGAGAGCCGAGTGGCAAAAGGTGGTCGTGGGGATAGCGTTGTTCGTAGGGTGTGAGCAAGACATTGCAGTCGCCCCGCAAAGTACGGTGCTGGAAAGCATCGTCCAATATCACCAATTCAATATCGGGGTGCAGTTGTAGCAGTTGTTGTATGCCCCGAATACGATTTTCGCAAACCGCCAGGGGCACTTGCGGAAATTTTTCTTTCAACTGAAAGGGCTCATCTCCGATAAGGTCGGCGGTGCTGTGTGCATCAGACAGTACAAAACCTTTGGTGCTGCGCCCGTAGCCGCGACTCAGCAGAGCCACGCGATAATGCGCCTGCAATTTTTTTACCAAAAACTCCACACAGGGCGATTTTCCGGTGCCTCCTACATTCAGGTTGCCCACCACCAAAGTAGGCACAGGTGCAGCTTTGCTTTTGAGCCAGCGGCGGTTGTAGGCGATATTGCGCCAGCGCAGCCCCCAACCGTATATTTTTGACAATACATATAAAAAAGCAGTACGCATTTTGGCAAGGTGTGGGAAAAGTGAGCAGATTTTTTTAAAACCTCAAAAAAAACAAAAGCAATAATGCTATATCAAATCGCGGCAAGCACGATAAATATCTTTCCAGCCTTCGCGCTGTTTCAATACGGCTTCCATGTATTCCTGCATCACGATTTTATCTTGTACGGGGTCTTTTATAATAGTTCCGATAATGCCACCGGCTACGTCATCTGCTTTGAGGTCGCCATCGCCGAAGTGGTGGGCAAGAGCCAAGCCGTTGTTCATCACCGAAATAACTTCGGCGGTACTCAGCGTTCCCGAAGGCGATTTGAGTTTGAGTTTTCCGTCCTGTGATATGCCATTGCGCAGTTCTCTGAAAATCGTAACAATACGTTTAATTTCTTCCGTAATACCCAAAGGCAAGGGCAATTCCATCATTTGGCTGTAGCTTTTTACACGTCTGCTCACGATGTCAGTTTCTTCTTCTATGGTGGCAGGCACAGGTAAAATCACGGTATTAAAACGGCGCTTCAACGCACTGGATAATTCATTTACACCTTTGTCGCGGTTGTTGGCGGTGGCAATAACATTAAACCCCCTAATGGCTTCTACTTGTGTGTTGAGTTCGGGAATGGGCATTGATTTTTCGGACAATACAGTAATGAGGGCATCTTGAACATCAGAGCCGATGCGGGTAAGTTCTTCGATGCGCACAATTTTTCCGCTTTTCATGGCTCTCATCACGGGTGTTTCTACCAAGGCTGCAAGCGAAGGACCGGCTGCAAGCAGGAGGGCGTAGTTCCAACCGTAGCGAATGGCTTCTTCGCCGATGCCCGCCGTGCCTTGAATGAGGAGTTTGGAATCGCCGGTAATAGCTGCTGCCAAATGCTCCGATACCCAAGATTTGGCGGTGCCGGGCAAGCCGTAGAGCAGCAAAGCGCGGTCGGTGGTGAGGGTGGCGATGGCAATCTCCATCAGGCGTTTGTTGCCGATGTATTTGGGCGATATTTCAAAGCCGTTGTTCAGTTTTCCGCCCATCAGATAAGTGAGTACCGCCTGCGGCGACAGTTGCCATTGAGCCGGTTTATTGTGGCGGTCGTGGCGTTTGAGTTCCTCTATTTCGTGTGAAAAAGTATGTTCGGCGGCGGCACGCAAAATGACATTATTACTCATGGCTGTTGTTTTTTTTTCAGGAAAAAATAAAAATAATGATATTCAATAGTCCGACAAAAAAGTAATTTCCTTTTTTATTAATCCTGAAAATCACACATTCTTTTCAGCTCTTTATAAGCGTCCAACACATTCAGTTGATAGGCTCTTAAAAAATCATCGCAGGCTTGGTAGGGTTCGTTGATGGCAGAATACGCCAAACCTCTGTAAAAATACGCCAAACCATCATTCGGCTCCAAGCCGATATTGGTATTAAAATCTTTGATAGCTTCGTCATATTTGCCGATTTTGCATTTGGCAATACCCCTTCCGCGATAAGCGGGCGCAAAGAAGCCGTTTAAATCTACTACTTTGTTGTAGTCGTCCAAAGCGGCATCGTAGCGTTTGTTGAGTACATTGCAAGAGGCTCTGCCCTGATAGGCGAGCAAGTAGTCGGGTTTGTGTTTGATGGCAGAGCTGAAATTTTTGGAGGCTTCTTTGGTGTCGCCGAGTTTCATGTGCACCGCCGCCAGATTGTAGTTGATGTTTGGATTGGTAGGGTCGTATTTAATGGCTTTTTGGAGGTCTTTTTTTGCTTTTTTAAATTCCTGCAATTCTGCCTGGGCACCACCGCGCAAAAGGAGTAGGTCTTTATTGTTGGGGTCTTTTTTGAGGCATTTGTTCAATAAATCCACTGCACTTTTGAAGTCGCCCTCATTGACGCGCTGTATGGCTTGGCGATAATAATATTTAATATTTTCCTGATCGCGGAAAGATATTTTGCTGCGCGGGGCTTTTACATATACAGTGTCAATGACGTATTTTCCGACGATGCCGTCCAAATCCAAGCGCAACACTTTGCCCTGTTGGGCGGAGTCGGCGCGAGTGCTGCCGGCGGGTGCTGTGGTTGTGTTTTTGTCGGGAGCAGTAGTTTTCGCCGGAGTTTTGTCGGATGGAGGCGTATTGGCGGCAGGCTTTTGTTTGCTGCTGCTTTTGGATTTTTCTTTGCCCTTGTCTTTATCTTTTTCCTTATCTTTTTCTTTGGGCGAGTTGCCGTACATTTCAAAATCATCTCCTCCGATTTGGGCACGCAACGGCTCGCTGCTACTAATTGCCAAAAAACAAAAAAGAAATAAGAAGAGTATATTTTTCATATTATTTATAATGCGTTTTTTTAAAAAACAATTTTTTATGTAATAGTCTTGATTATTCCGATAAAAACGGAAATATCTGCTTTGAAAGTATTGGTTATGGTAGAAAAAGTTTTAAAAAAAGACAGAGTATGCTACATTACTACCACTTCGCGAATCAAGTTGGTTCCCAATTTTTCGTTGAACAAAGCGGCAATGCGCTCGCGGGCATAGAGCAACTCCTGCCTCAAAGGAGCAGATGTAATGCGCAACAACAATTTTCCCTGTCGCAACGATACCGCCGCCGTATGGCGTACAATCGCTTCGCCCATCAGTTCTTCCCACAAAGCAATGACTTTTGCCTCGTGGAGTTTATCCTGTAGTTCGTTTTCTTTCAAAAAATGGCGCAATACTTCGCCCAAACTCTGCTCATTGCTGTTGCGTTTCAAAGTGTATGTTTTATTGGATTATGAAAAAAATAGAGATATAAAATTAAGAATGATGAATTTCGAGTGCATGAAAGTGCAAATTTAAGCCATTTAATACAAGTGCCAAACGTTGTGGGTCGGTATCGCTGATAAATATTTGTCGGCAGCCGCTTTGGGGCAACAATTCAAAAAGGCGGTGCAAGCGGTGGGGGTCTAATTTGTCAAAAATATCGTCCAACAGCAGCAAGGGAGCAATGCCTTTATGACGGGCGGTGAGCTGTGCCAAAGCCAATTTGAGTGCCAGCAAATACGATTTTTGCTGCCCTTGCGAGGCAAATTTTTTCAAATTCAAACCATTTATTTCCATTTCCCAATCGTCGCGGTGTATGCCGTCGGTGGTTCGCTGTGCTTGCTTGTCAAAGGGTACATTTTCTAATAAAATATCCGAAAAAGGGCGTTTTTTCAAAGAAGAAACATACCTACATTCAGCCACTTCGCGCTCGCCCGACAAAAAATGATACAACTGCGCCAACAAAGGGGCGATGAGGATTTCGTAGCGGCTTCGCTGCTCGGCAATAAAAGTGCCGTGTTGTATCAAAATACGATTAAAAGGCTCCATCAGTTCAAAATCGTAGCGGTCGCGCTCGTAAAAATGTTTCAGTAAAGCGTTGCGCTGCTCCAAACAGCGTTTATACAATTGCAAAGATTCCAAATATTTCGGCTCTAATTGCACCAAAGCGGCATCTATCAGTTTGCGCCGTTCTTCGCTGCCCGCTTTTATCTGAAACAAATCATCGGGAGCTATCATCACCAAAGGCAACAAGCCGATATGTTGCGAAATACGCTCGTATTGTGAACGGTTTTTATACATTTCTTTGCCGCGCTCTGCGCTGTATTTGGCTTGTATAAACAGCGTTTCGTTGGTATTATCATCATTGCAATATTCGCCACTTAACAAAAAATATGTATTGCCTCGCTCAATGACTTGAGCATCGCTCAGATTAAAATAGCTTTTACAAAAACTCAAATAATAAATGGCATCTAACAAATTAGTTTTGCCGCTTCCGTTTGCTCCTGTGATGATATTGATGTCGGGAGAAAAAGAAGCCTGAAAATGGCGGTAATTTTTAAAATGCTCTAAAGTGATGCCGGACAAATACACTGCTGAATGAATGGTAAAGGGTGATTTTTTTTAAAAAATGAATAAAATTCAGGATTTTTATAATGCAAAAGCCCCAAAACTGCATATATAAAATACTATCAAAAAAAAGCAATATTATAAATCAGCTAACTTTAAATTTTTGCATATTCAAATAAAACAAAGTACAGAGATGATGGCATAACAACATAAATGCAAGATCATTTTCATATACCTCAACGAATGATATTGTTTGTATATCGCCGTTTTCGCCAAAAATGATACGCCGCCGCCGCTATGCCCGTGAGCAGCAAGGGCAGCATAATATTGAACAACTGCCAAAAAACGCGCTCCTGTTTGCTGCGCTCGCCGTCTAAAAGGCGCAGTGCAATTTCTTTGTTGCGGGCTTCTATCACACCGGCATCATCGGTGAGCCATTCAATGGTGTTGAGCAAAAAATCTTTGTTGGCAAAGGTTTCTTTGGTGTATTTGTAATATCCCAGAGGCAGTGTTTTGCTGCTGCTGCGTTCATAATCGTTTTTGATAAAATCGCCATCGGCAATGACGACCATTTTGGTAGGTGAGCTTTTTTCTTTAAATTTTAAATTCAAGCTATCCAACATTTCTGCGGTAGAAAAAGCCAGCCGATTTTTGAAATTGGAAGTAAATTCTCCTTCCAAAGCTACTGCTACTGCTAAGTTTTTTTGATTAAACTGCTCCGGCAGTGGGCGTTGTTTTACGGTTTCCAGCGACACATTAACGGGATTGGTGAGCGCACGGCTGTATTGCGAACTGCTCATCAGCACTGTCTTTTTTATGTCCTGCACACGAATAGTATCGAGTGTGGAGGCGAATTTACTCATCGTTGCGCCCATATTTTTGCCAATCGGGTGTGCTTGATTGAATTGTGTAAAAATGGGATAATACAACCAAGGGAAAAGTTGTTGTTGGGTGGCGTTGCCCGCTTTATCCGTACCCACCACCACCGGAATGGGATTGCACTGCATATCCTGCAATAAATTGGGATTGATACGCACGCCGTATCTGAACAGCAAATCATCTAAATTCAGCGGATAATCGGCGGTGATGAATGAGCCGCCGGCATTGTTGAGGCTGTCGGCATCGGCAATGAGGGGGTCTATGAGCCAAAGAATTTTTCCGCCGCGCATCACATATTGGTCGAGTTTGTATTTGTCTTTTTCGTCAAAAGGCTGTGTGGGTTTGGCAAGCACCACCGCTGCATATTTAAAAGTATCAATAGAAAGCACTTCGGGCAACGAAAGGCGGTGCAACTCGTAGTAGGTTTGGAGTGCGCCCGCAAAATCATTGACGTAGTTTTCGGTGAGTTCGCCGTGTCCTTCCAAAAACGCAATATGCGGTCGCTCTTTGCGCAGCAGTTTTTGAATGGCATTGATGAGGTTGTATTCGAGCAGTGCGGTGGAATTGTTGAGTACGGTTTCGGGGGCTTTGTTGAGTTGTTCCTGCAACAGCACTATCGGATATTCGCGTCCTTTGTAGGTGGCGATAGCTCCGGGAAAAAATATTTTTTCGGAGTAGCAGTCTGCATTTTCAATGAGGCAGCGCGGCACTAAGCCTTTTTAAATAAGTTGGTTGGCGATGGCTTGTTTTTCGCTTTCACTTTCCACATCTAAAGGGTCAATAAATTCGTATTGAAGATTATTGCCGGCAATAGCGCGAAATTCGTCGAGCATATCTTGGGTGCTGTTGCGCAAACGCTTGAAACCCGCCGGAAAATCGCCCTCCAAATACACTTTGATAAAAACAATATCGTCGAGTTGTTGCAGCACTTTTTTGGTAGCCGGAGTGAGGGTGTATTTTCCTTCTTGTGTGAGGTCGAGGCGGGCATAAAAACGCTGCGACAGAATATTGAGCAACAACAATATTCCGAATACGGAAAAAACAGGCAACCAATTTTTTAATTTCATAAAAATATATTTTGCGTTCTGCGAAAATATCATCTACAATGGAGATGAGTATAATAAAAAACAGAAAACAGTATGGGCGATGTACTTATTTTAAAAGTATTAAAAGATTTTTTTCGCTGTTTTTTTTTATCATAAAAAAAAGATACACAACAAAAAAATAACACCGACAGATTTATTATTTATTTTCTAAAAACAAAGGTAAGGTTCTTTGAATATCAACATCATTCGGGTCTATTTTGTAGCCTTTTTTAAATAAAGCAATTGCTGCTTCGCTTTGCCCTGTATTGAAATAGCAAACCCCCAAATCATATAATACTTTTACATCAGTGCTATCGTAGGTCAATGCTTTTTGTAGTAAAGGCATAGCGTTGATAAAATCATTATTAGTTCTAATAAATTTTAAGGCGTTGCTGTGCAACGATGCCACCATACTTTTTTGGAGTTCGGCTACCAAAGGGTGGGTCGGGTACAGCGAATCGGCTTTGCTCAAATACACTTCGGCACTGTCCAATTTATTTTGTTTGCCGTAGCAAGCCGCCATATTCAACAAGCCATTTACATAATTGGGGTTCATACTCAATGCTTTTTGTGCATATCCTTGTGCTTTGAGAATATACTCGTTTTCGTGGCTTTTGTGCTGCGGTGCTGCCGACATAAAAATATAGGCGGTAGAGGCATTGTTGTTGAGTGCCAAACTTTCGGGCTGTTTTTCTACATCTGCCAAAAACAGGGTATTATCATTTTCCCAATCTTTGTTTCTGCTGACGGTGAGGTAAGCATACACCAGCAAAATGGCAGCGAGCGCGGAATAAGCCACCCACGCAGTGGCAGTATTTTGTGTTCCCCGATAAATCAGCCACCCCAATACAATACAAAATCCGAGCGAAGAATGGAATATCAACCGCTCGCCCATCGTGGCACCCAAATTGAAGCCCAGCAAGTTGGAAACCAAGGCCAAAGCCCCCAAATAAAATGCAACAGGAAAAGCGAGTGGGTTGCGTTTTTTTAAAAAGTAAAAAAATAAAAAGATAATCATTCCATAGCACAAAGCACTCGCTATAAAAGCAATATCGGTGATGTTTTTGTAGGGAATGGAGTTATAACCATAGTCGCTGACAAGCGGATAAGGAATAATGAGTAAAATGAGGTATTTGAGCAGCACAAATATTTTGGTAGCAAAAGCCTCAGTGCCTTTGGCAAATAAATACGGATTATTGAGAATTTCGGATTCTACACCTATGTCTTCTTTTTGAAACAAAGCTCCTGTTTGTAGGCGCAGAAGTATATATATCAGCAAAGTGCCTCCTATTATGCCCATTATTTTTGTATATTTCGAGGCAATGATGTCTTTTTCAAATAAATAAAAAGACAAAGGCAGCAGCACCAACAAAATAATCCCGAACTCTTTGGACAGCATCGCCATCAAAAAGAAGAAACCCGTGAGCAGCAGCCATTTCGTATCATTGCGGCGATAAAAATTGTGGGCAGCTATCAGTGTAGCTACAATAAACAGCAACGAAAGTATTTCATCGCGGCTTTTTACGTTGGCTACCACTTCGGTGTGTATGGGGTGCGCCGCAAACAACAAAGCTATTATCAAAGCGGCTAAGGCTTGTCCGTGCCGGAAATTTATTTTTACCAAAGCCGCAAATATCAAACAAACCAGTAGGCTATACAGCAAAACATTTACCCAATGCCGCAGCCCGAAGCCTTTTGCCATCGCATCTTTTTGGTCGTAAATACCATCTTTATATACATCTTCTTCGGGTTCGCTGATGCCGTTTTTATTTACGTCCCATTCATTTTTGCCAAAGTCCATATTGTTTCGCGCACCGATGCACTCCTGCTCTACGGCAAAAGTGGCAACGGATAATGGTCTGAAACGCCCCCCGTGCAAACGACCATTTGCGCCCATTTTCCGATAATAGCTATCTAACATATCTTTGGTAAAAATATCGGGAATACCCCTCACTCCCTTCAATACATACTCATTGTTGAGAATAGTCATTCCGTCATCTAATGCGTATTGATGATGCAGGGTATTGGCGTATAATAAAAATGAAAAAACAAACAAAATAAGGTACGGAATATACCCTTTGGTTGTTTTTTCAAGGAGGGCGGACATGGTTGTAATGATGATAATTTTTAATTAAAAAAATGATAACAAATAATAAAGATACTTAAAATCAGTATTTTATAATAAAAAAATTACCAACATTGAATGATAATGATTACCCGATGAACGATTTTCTTAATTTTATTTTTAAAATAAATATTATTTGTACTGAAGCCCTGTGTTTGCAGGATTGTTCAAATCTATCCAAAATATTTGTGTAGCTTCTTCATATTCCATTTTTCCGTTATTATTTTTATCTATTTTGGCAAACACATACATCATATCGTTGGCGGGGTCGTATTCCGAACTCATCACCGAACAATTTTTGGGAATCAGCGGTGTCGGATTTTGTGCATTTATATCAAAATAATATAAGCGGCGCAGGTCTTTGGTATTGATAAAACCGTCTTTGTTTGTATCTTCATCATACGCCGAAATCATATAAAAATTTCGTTGAAGTGGTTTTCCGTTTAAAGTGTCTTTTGAGAAAGCCGGATAATACAGCGTTTTAATCAGCACTGCCTGTTCAAAAAAACGATTTTCTGTTTTGAGCTGATGATTAAAATGCGAAACATTGACTAAATTATAGCCGGACATTGCTTCAAAACCGGGTATAAAATGGTCGTTCCATTGATTATTTGCCGGTATATCGGCTATGTCCCAAGCGTTTCCGTGAAAGGCATTTTCACCAGTAAAAGGCTGCTGCTGCCTGTCGTAGTTTACTTTGTAAACGGGTACTAAACGATGGGCAGTGTTGGTAGTTAATAGTACATTGCGCGGTTGGGTAATAAAAGGCACAGTATCCGCCATTGCCAAACCTGCCGCACGATGAGCGGGTGCTTCGTCATTGTAGCTTTCGCTCGTATTTTGTACAGCAAATCCCTTTTCCTCTAATTTGTTGTGTTCCGAACAATGGGAAAATATCATTAAATTTAATAATAAAACAGCTGTCGGAAATATTTTTTTCATCATACTGATCCCTTTATCAAGGAATAATATCTATTTCCAATACCAATGGCAAGTGGTCGCTGTAATCGCCGATATACTTGTTGCCGGAGTAGGTGCGGCTCGGCGAAGCACCGTATTTCGGGTGTTTGAACATCATGTAATCTTTTTCAAAAACGTCCAATTTTCCGGCATCGCTGTGCAATCCTTTGGTGCTGTTGAGTACTTTGTCATTCACCACTAAATTATCAATCATTTGCCAGTTGCCCTGATAGTTGTAAGAGCCTATTCCTTTATTTTGTAGCACTGCTGTTAGATTATAGAGTTCTTTGTCGGCAATAGGCTTCATAGATAATTTAGCACCCAAGGTTTGTTGCAAACTTTTGTCTTGCGGTTGGTCGTTGAAGTCGCCCATGATGATAATTTTTGCGTTGGAGTTTTTGTTTTGAACTTCCTGTACTGCTTTTTTGAGTGTGGCGGCGGCGGCTACGCGTTTGGGTTCGCTTTTGGCATCGCCTTCGCGCCGTGAGGGCCAGTGATTGACAAAAAAGTGTACTTCATCGCCTTGAATGTGGGTGATGGCATGCAAAATTTCGCGGGTGTGGTCGTTGGAAAACGGCGGCGGAAAATTTACCTGCAAAAACTCTTCTTTATCCAAACTAAACAAATTTTTATCATACAACAATGCTACATCAATGCCGCGCTCATCGGGCGACTCCTGATGCACAATACCATATTGACTGCTTTTGCCCGCATTTGCCAATAAATCTTTCAATACTTTTTCGTTTTCTATTTCTACCAAGCCCAAAATAGCCGGATAGCTGCCGCCGCCCGCATCTTCAATTACTTGATTGAGCTTATCCAATTTTTTTTCATAACGTTCTCCGTCCCATTTCAAGTCGCCGTTGGGCAGAAAATCCTCATCGTCTTTTGTGGGGTCGTCAATCGTATCAAATAAATTTTCTACATTATAAGATACTAACTTCAAACTGCTAGGCAATGAGGTTGTAGTAGCGGTGCTGCTGTGGTTGGCATCGGGTGTGCTGTTTTTTATATTTTTGGGTTCGCATTTAAAAAAGTTTATTAAACTCAATCCCAAAACGAAAAGATATATTTTAGTCATGTGTTGTGTATATAAAAATATGTTTGTTTATGTTGTCTATTTTATTTTTAACAAAAAAGAATAGTGCAAGCCAATAAAGCATTATCCGGCTTTGAAACGGGTGATGGCGTTACGCGTAAATTCGGAAGTTACCAACTGCCCGCTAATGGCGGCGCGTTCCAATAGGAGGCTGTCCCAACTGTCGGTGCCCTGCCAAAAGATGCTTTTGAGCATCGCTGTTGCTGCGGGATTGGATTGCGAAAGCGTAGCAGCGAGTGTGTCAATGGCGGTGTCCATTGCTTCGATGCTGTCGAATACTTCGGCATATAAACCGCGCTGCAATGCCCACGCCGAACTTTTCCATTCGGTAGCTTTGATGGTGAGCTGGCTCATTGCCGACAAGCCCACTTTGCGCTCCACTGCCGGTCCTACCACAAAAGGTCCGATACCTACCGCCAATTCGCTCAACTTAACGGCGGCTTCGGCGGTGGCAAAACAATAATCGGTAGCGGCTGCCAAGCCTACACCGCCGCCAACGGCTTTTCCCTGCACCCTGCCTATCACTAATTGCGGGCTGCGGCGCAAAGCATTGATAACGTGTGCAAAACCCGAAAAAAAGTGCGTTCCTTCAGTTTCGTTTTGGATAGCCGCCAACTCATCAAAGCTGGCTCCGGCACAAAAAGTGCGGTTGCCGCCACTGCGCAATACAATTACTTTGGTGGCTGCATCTTGGCTCACCGCCGTAATGGTTGCCGCTAATTGTTCCAAAATAGCAGAAGGCAAAGAATTGCTTTGCGGGGGAAAAAACTCAACAGTAGCTACGCCGCGCTCATCGCAGGTGTGGCGTACATATCCTTCATTAGTGCCTGACATCTTTTTTCTTTAAAAAAAATAAAAAAATTATATAAATAAGAAACCTGCAAAACTACCTTTATTTGGCCGCTTATGCAAGCATTTTGAAGCAGTTTTGCAGGTCTTTGCTATATTTTCAAAAAGGACGATAAGAGGAGATAATTATGCCAGTGTAATGGTTTTATCTAAGTACACGTCCTGAATGGCGTTCAGCAAAGCTACGCCTTCTTTCATTGGGCGTTGGAAAGCTTTTCTGCCCGAAATCAAACCGCAACCGCCAGCTCTTTTGTTGATAACCGCCGTAGTGACGGCATCAGCCATATCGCTCGCTCCGCTCGCCTCGCCGCCGGAATTGATTAATCCCACACGACCCATATAGCAGTTGGCTACTTGGTAGCGGCACAAATCTATCGGGTGGTTGCTGCTGAGTTGCGAATACATTTTTTCGTTGGTTTTGGCAAAATTAATTGCTTTGAAACCGCCGTTGTTTTCTGCTAATTTTTGCTTAATCATATCTGCCTGAATCGTTACGCCCAAATGATTGGCTTGTCCGGTGAGGTCGGCAGAAACGTGATAGTCTATGCCGTCTTTTTTGAAACTGTTATTGCGCGTGTAGCACCACAGCACCGTTGCCAAGCCGAGTTCGTGGGCATAATCAAAGGCTTCGGCGATTTCCGTAATTTGGCGTGCACTTTCGGGGGAGCCGAAATAAATAGTAGCACCAATGGCGGCGGCACCCATTTCCCACGCACTTTTCACAGTACCAAACAATACCTGATCATATTTATTGGGATAAGTAAGAAGTTCGTTGTGGTTGATTTTTACGATAAAAGGAATACGGTGGGCATATTTACGAGCCACAATACCCAATACGCCAAATGTAGAAGCTACGGCATTGCAACCGCCTTCGATGGCGAGTTTTACGATATTATCGGGGTCAAAATAAATGGGATTGGGAGCAAATGAGGCACCTGCGGTGTGTTCAATGCCTTGGTCAACGGGTAAAATGGATACATAACCGCTGTTGGCGAGGCGACCATTGTTGTACAAAGCGGCGATATTGCGCACTACGGGCACGCTGCGATTCGATTGACTTGCCCAAATGTCGCCTACATAATTCGGACCGGTGTGTATAATATCGTTTTTGCCGATAGTGCTGCTTTTATGCTCCAGCAAATACGAAGCCTTATCTCCAAGTAAATCAACAATTTTTTGTTTAGCCATGATTTCGGAAAATGTTTTTTTTGAAAAGAAGGATAAAAATGATTAAAATTATTGCAAAGGTAGCAATAAAATACAGGTTATATATGGCTAAAATATGCCTTTACAACATAAATATCAGAGATTTATCGAATTTTTTTATTAATTTAGATGCTGTTTTTATAAAATCACAACTGTTTTTGATTAAGAATACTATTTAACAACTAAACTTCACTTTGCGGCGTTTATCAAATATGAAGCGTTTTCGTGCATTTGCTGTGTATGGGCTGCTGTCGGTTGTGCTGGCAGCTTGCGACCCGAAAGAAGATCCCACACCCGAACCTGTATATCCCGATCCTACTTTGGCGGCACTTACCGCGCCCAAAGGTTTGCCACCTTTGCCCGCCGCCTTTGACACTGTTAATGTAGAAATGCTCGATTTGGGCAGGCATCTTTTTTACGACCCTATCCTCTCCGGCGACAGCACGCAATCTTGTGCTTCGTGCCATCGTCAGGAACACGGTTTTTCCGATCCCAATCGCTTCAGCAAAGGCATTAGCGGCGCAGAAGGTGTGCGGCAGTCGATGGCTTTGATAAATTTGGTGTATAGCCAGCATTTTATGTGGGACGGCAGACACGCTTCTTTGGAGTCGCAGGCGGGCGAGCCGGTAGAGAATCCCATAGAAATGAACATAACTTGGGACGAAGCCCTGCAACGCCTCAACCGCCACCCGCAGTACCCCGACCGGTTTGGCAAGGCATTCGGTACGCACACTGCCACCCGCGAGCGTGCTACTGCTGCCATTGCACAATTTGTGCGTACCCTCATTTCGGGCAAAAGCAAATTTGATTTGGCGCAGCAAAATGGTTCGGGGGTGTTTTTTACGGAAGAGGAATTGCGCGGGAAAGAGGTTTTTAATACAGAAGTGGGCAACTGCTACCACTGCCATGGCGGTGTGTTGGCAACCAACAACAATTTTGGCAACAACGGCTTAGATGCCGTGGGCGATTTTTTCGGTTTTGCGGATAAAGGTTTGGGAAATTTTACAAAAGATGCCAATGATAATGGTATGTTTCGTATCCCTACTTTGCGCAATATTGAAATGACCGCTCCTTATATGCACGACGGGCGTTTTGCTACGTTGGAAGAAGTCATCAATCATTACAGCGAGGGTATTCAAAGTTCGCCTACGCTGCACCCGATTATCGGGGCAGAATCGCCAGGGGGGGTACACATGAATGAAGCGGATAAAGCGGCTTTGCTGGCTTTTTTGAAAACTTTTACCGATACTTCTTTTCTCAACAACCCCAATTATGCCAGTCCTTTTTAAAAAAATACCCGGTAGCTCCGTAAAGGTCAGCCTCTTTCGGGCGAACTGATAATATTTCCTTTTTCGGGCATATAAAATAATTTGATGCGTGCCGAATCGTTGATAAAATTGATTTGACCTACTTCTACGCGAGTGATATTCAGCCCTGTGCGCTTGCTGAGGTCGGTGATGAGCTGCTCGCGGTTTTCGGGCTTGATATTTTCTATTTTTTCATATACTATTGTTTGAAAAGCCACCTGCTTTGACATCCACACGACATCTAATATATAAATAACGCCTGTAATAAAAACGTTGGTAAAAAGAAGCTCAAAATAGCTCACTTTTTTATTGCTCATCGCATTGACCAACCCAATGGCAATAACGGCAAATAGATAGCTCATCTCTACCACCGGCAGGGTAGTAGTGCGATATCGTAGAATGGAAAATAGGGCAAAAATGCCGAAAGCGAAACCTAATTCAAATTTTACTTCACTGAGCAAATGGCATACAAAAAATACCAGCGTATTTAATACTACAAAAGTAAAATAGTATTCTTTATCTTGACGTTTGGGATAATAAATGTAGTGGATTAATACAAAACTCACCAATAGATTGACCCCTAAACGAAACAGTAAATTTACCGAATCGTTATAATTAAAAATTTTGGTATCTAAAATCTGCCAACTTTCTAACCAGTATATGAAATTATTCATTATGTTTTTTTTGAAAGGGTAAAAATATGGGATATAATCAGAAAATGATCGTTTTGTTGCCGTTGATCATTACGCGCTCCTGTAATACCCATTCTAAGGCTTTTGCCAATACCAAAGTTTCTACATCTTTGCCCATACGCGCCATTTCTTTGTCGTTGTAGTTGTGGTCAGTGCGCGTGATGTCCTGATGAATAATGGGTCCGTCGTCTAAGTTTTCATTGACAAAGTGCGCAGTAGCTCCGACAATTTTTACACCCCGCTCGAAGGCTTGGCGATAGGGATTTGCTCCGATAAATGCCGGCAAAAAAGAATGATGAATGTTGATGATGCGGTGGCGATAGTGTTGCACAAATTCCGAACTCAAAATACGCATATATTTTGCCAGCACGATATAATCAAAAGAAAAAGTCTGCAACAACTCCAATACCTGAGCTTCGTGGGCTTCGCGGCTGAGCCCTTCTGCACTGATGCAGTGAAAAGGCAAATGGAATTTTTCTACCAAATCGCGTAATATTTCGTGGTTGCTCACCACGCCTACAATTTGGGCGTTGAGGTGGCGGTAGTGGCAGCGCAGCAGCAAATCGCCCAAACAATGGTGCTCCTTCGTTGCCATCAGCAATATTTTTTTGCTTCGGTTGGGCAATGCCTCAATAAAAGCACCGGGCAACAGCGTATCGCGCAATCTTTGCACCAACTGCTTGCCTTCGTCGGTAGTGGTGGGTGCAGACAATACACAGCGATAGAAAAAATGGTCTTTTTCTTCATCAACAAATTCATCGTTTTCGATGATATTATAGCCTTCTTCAAATATTACTTTGGAAATGCGATAAATTAAGCCTTTTTCATCGGGACAGGAAATGCGCACAATGAGTTGCGAAGGAGTAGGAGTGGCGGGTTTTGTAAGCGACATAGGTAAGTTGTGTATGTAGTATGCTATGCTGCCAAGGGCTACAAACCACGCAGCGAAGTCAATGAGTATATTGTGTGGCAAAAATAATGCTAAAAAAACTTACCTGAATGTATATTTTTTATCAAAAAAGGCAATCTTTCCGTTTTATTTCCGAATTTAAGCAATCACAGGTACTTAGCCAAAATAAACCCTCAATGAAGCAGCCATACATTTATCAAAAGAATACTTCTATTGCATCTATGCTATATTTTAGGTTCAAAGGTGCATCGTTTACGTCTGCTACCGTAAATTTTTACGTCGAGAACGTGAAATTTAGCGTAAAGAACATAAAAAAATGTACCTCTCTCAATTCCTTCTTTTTGAAGGAAGGAAGTTTTTATCAGAACTTTACGAAAATTAAGCAAAACTAAATGGGGGAAGTTCTGAAGCAGGGGAGTACTTCCGAAGTACCTACCTGCTTCAAAGTATCCTGCTTTATCAGTGTATCATAAATATTTTTGCTACTGCCGCTTCGCTGCCATCGGTATTGGTGGCGAGTACTAAATATACACCTGTTTGTACGCGCTTGCCCTCGTAGGTTTTGCCGTTCCATATTGCCTGCCCGCCCAAAGCGGTGGTTTCATACACCAAACGACCACTGATGTCGGTGATTTTTACCTGTGCATCTTCTACTAAACCTTTTATGGCTATATCACCTTCGTAATCGGGGCGCACCGATTGGGATATACTAAAATATTGTCAAAATTGCGCGCGCCCTGTGTAGCATCGGCTTTGTAAGAAACGATTCCTTTATCCGTACCTATAAATAACTCGCCGCTTTCGTGGTCAATGGCGAGTGTTTTGATGATATTGGAAGGCAAAGGGCTGTTGCTGCGGTTAAATGCCGCCAACTGCTCCCGCCCGTCTGCAGATATTAAATACAGCCCCGATTCAGAGCCTATCCACTTGCGGTTGGCACCATCTACGGCAATGCTCAACACGCGCTCGCCGTCTAAGAGCCGCGCCAATTTTCCGTTGATGTCCACAATGGGTTGTTCAGCTTTGCAGGCGGTATTAAAAATATCATACCCACAATAAAAAACCACTACGCCATCGGCAGTACCTATCCATACTTCGCCTTCGCGGTCGGTTTGCATACACAAAATGTCGTTGGTGGGCATATCGGCGGAGGTGGTTGTGAGCCAGCGATAACGGTCGTCATTATCATCGGCAATATCATCACCACTGTCATATACCACTATTCCATTGGTGCGCACCAAAAACCATTTGTTGTTGTAGCCATCTATCGCCACATCAAAAAAGCTGTTTTCGGTACTGAATACATTTCCATTATCGAAAGAAAGCCATTCACCTGCTGCTGTTTTTACCACTATGGGTTTTTCTGCGCCGTAGTTGGCTATCCACAAGTTTTGGCTTTTATCCCACTCCAATCCGCATACTTTTGTGGCGTTGGGATCGCCAGTGGCGGCACGCAGCGCACTGTTGGAGGCGTTGTAGAGCGTAAATCCTTCCGGTTTCCATTCCAATAGTCCTTTGCCGTTCATTCCGAAATAAGTAATATCTTGGGTAGGGTGATTTGTGATGCGGATAAAATCGTACAAGCCGTTGTCGTTGATAAAAGAGGTATTGTAGATGTTATAATTTTCCCAATAATTTTCGGTGTTGTAGCGATAAAAACCATCGCGATTGTAAAGAGCCGCGCCGTTGGAAGCTACGCCGCCCGGGGCTACATACACTTGCCGTTTTTTTACAGCCATACGCAGTACATTGCTGCCCGGCGCATTGATGCTGTATTGCCCCAATACCTGAGTAGCAGAGGCTTGGGTGAGGGCGGCATAAAAATCGGCTATCCAAAAGGTTTGTGTACTGGCAGAAAAAACAACTTCGCGGGGGCGGTAAATAGTGGGTGCTTGTAAATACAAAGGGCTTTGAAATGAAGTAACCGCATCAAAATAAGCGATGCGGGCTTCGGTAATATTCTCGTTGTCGGGAGCATGATTTTCGCACACCATCAGTTTTTCGCCGTTAGCACTCATATTTTGTATGCTCCAAGTGGCGGGCAGGGCATAAAAATTTTCCCAACTATTGTCGTTGTAGCGATATATTTTCGTATCATCGGCGGCATAAAATGTTTGATTGATATACACCAAATGCCGTACATTGTCAGTGGGCAAGCCCTCTGTTTCGTCAAAGCGGCTCCACGTTTCTGAACTAAACAGCAATTCGGCATTGCTCGGCGCATAATACACGCCGTTTTCGGTGGCAGCCATCAGCAGGTTGGCATCTTGGGCAAGGGCATAGCAGCGCAAAGTGCTGTTGTTGTTACCAATGTAGTAAGTATCGCGGATTAAAAAATCTTCCAAATCCATCACTACAATACCAAAACCCGTTGCTAAATATGCCAGCGAGTCGGTGAGCATTATATCATAAATATTTTTATCGCCGCTCATAGACTCTTCTTTCAGGTCGCTCACATTTTTTACAGCACCGTTTTGCAGCAAAATATCTATGTTGGAGTTTTGATAGGCGATGAACAACAGTTGGCGGCTGTCGGAGTAGGCGAGTTGCTGCACACCGATTTCCGAAAGCCCTTCGATAGTGGAAAGCCCACGCAATTCATTGTCATCGGCATCGTAATAAAACACACCCGAATTATTAGTGCCGCAATAATAACGATTGCCGGCTTGTGCGATGCAGGTGGGTTCATTATAAGGCAGATGATTGCGCCAAGTACCCAAAGGAAAATCCTGTTGTGCCACCAAAGGCAGCAGAAAACAAGACCACACACACCAAAATTTTAAAAAACGAGAAAATAGCATGGAACAAAAATAAAGAGGCTTTTGGAAAAAGATGTACGAAAGCGCAAAAGGGTTGTAAAATGCAGCGATAAAGGTATAATTTTGTTGCGATTTTGCAAAAATGCACTCTTTACCCTTCTACACACGCACTCAGTTGGCACTGCGCAACGGACAAGACCGCCCCGAAGTATGGGTGGCTTATAAGGGCATTATCTACGATGTAAGTGCAAGCCGCTTGTGGCATACCGGCACACATTATGAACACTGGGCAGGGCAGGATTTGAGCGAAGAACTCCGCGATGCACCCCACAGCGAGCAGGTTTTTGAGCGTTTCCGGCAGGTGGGTATGCTGAAAGAGCAATAAAATCGTTGAGAGTTTTGCTATTTTAAGAGGTATCCGTTTTTTTTTACAACACCTGCAGCAACTCCTTGAACAACACCACCAATTGTTTGTCGGCGGCATTGGCAATATCTATTATTTCCTGAATATCATTTACCGGCTTGAGGCGCGCTTCGTCACATTCATCGGTGAGCACCGAAACCGCCAAACAAGGAATCTGTAATTGTTTGGCAACAATGGCTTCGGGAACAGTGCTCATACCTACGGCATCAGCACCGATAAGGCGCAAAAAGCGGTATTCGGCTTTGGTTTCTAACTGTGGTCCCAACAAAGCTACATACACCCCCGAAGGCAGATGAATATTTTTTTGTTCGGCGATGTGGCTGAGTTGCTGGCGCAAAGCAACACTGTAAGGCTCGTACATATCCACAAAACGCTCCCCGAAATCGTTGATATTCGGCAAATTGAGTGGCGAGTCGCCCATCATATTGATATGGTCTTCAATGAGCATAATATCACCTTTGTTCAGTGCCGGATTGAGTGCGCCGGCGGCATTGCTCACCAACAAATTTTCGATACCGATTGCGTGCATTACACGCAAAGGATAGGTGATTTGCCAGGCGGCGTAGCCTTCGTACAAGTGAAACCGCCCTTGCATCAATATCACTTTTTTTCCGGCAATAGTGCCAAAAATCAGGTTGCCCTCGTGAAAAGTAACCGTAGAAAGCGGAAAGTGTGGAATTTCGGAATAAGGTATAATAATGGTATCTTCTACCTGATGCACTAATTTTCCCAAACCCGAACCTAAAATAATACCGGCGGTAGCCGCTTCAAAGCCGCGCGAGCGCAAATAAGCTGCACTTTCTTGTATTTGTTGTATTGTCATCATACGAGAAGGCAAAATAAAGCATATTTAATGAAATATAACAGGAAATATATTTTTTAATCCAAACTTTTCGTGATAATCGTGCAGGCGGTTTGTATTTCTTCGGGCGTAATCAATAAAGGCGGTGCAATGCGCAGGCAGTGGGGCGCAAATAAAAACCAATCTACGATGATGCCGTTTTTTATGCAATATTGTACGCTTTGCAGCACGGTATCAAAACTGTCCAATTCTACAGCTATCATCAAACCTTTGCTGCGCACTGCTTTGATGCGCGGGTGTTGTAAATATTGTAAAAAACATTGCTCTTTTTCTTTTACCTCTGCCATCAGGTTATTTTGCAACAGCACTTCCAAAGTTGCCAGTGCCGCCGCCGCACATACTGCATTGCCACCAAAAGTAGTGATGTGTCCTAAAACGGGGTCGTGGCTCAAACTGCTCATTATTTTTTTATCGGCGATGAAGGCTCCAATCGGTAAGCCGCCGCCCATTCCTTTGGCGAGCAGCAGTATATCCGGTACTACGCCGTATTGCTCAAAGGCAAACAGCGTGCCGCACCGTCCGAAACCGCTTTGTATTTCATCAAAAATAAGCAATACTCCCTGTTCGGTGCAATGCTTCCGCAGGGCTTGTAAAAATTCGGCATCGGCGGCAATAACTCCCGCTTCGGCTTGCACCACCTCCGCCACCACTGCCGCCGTTTGTGTAGTGATGGCTGCTATATCTTCTTTTACATTGTAGTGCAGGGTGCGCGTGGCAGGAAGCAGTGGGCGCACTTTATTTTTGAGAAGTTCATCGCCCATAATGCTCAATGCTCCTTGCGTGCTGCCGTGATAGGCGTTTTTAAAAGAAATTATTTCAGGTCGCTCGGTGTAGCGTTTAGCGAGTTTCATAGCACCTTCTACAGCCTCTGCCCCCGAGTTGGTAAGATACACATTGTTCAAGGAAGGCGGCAGTTGTGCGCACAGCAATTTGGATAATTGTACTTGCGGATAATAAATATATTCGCCATACACCATCAGGTGCATGTAGCGGGCGGCTTGCTCCTGCACAGCTTGAACAACGTGCGGGTGACAATGCCCTACATTGCTCACACCGATACCGGCTATTAAATCCATATAGCGTTGCCCGTCGGGACTGTATAAATACATACCTTCGGCGCGGTTAATTTCCAACTGCAAAGGCGCATCGCTGGTTTGGGCTACATGTTGCAAAAACAGTTGTCGTAAAGAGGTATTCATAAATAATAAATGTTGTCGCGCTGTTTTTTTAATGTTGCAAATAAAAACAAAAATGCCCTGCTGTAAGAGCAAGGCAGTGTTTTTTTATAGAAATGATGTCGTAAACGGATTGTTTATGTTTTTTTTTAAAAGTTGATTTTTAACAACATGTATTTTTTTAGCGCACACGCAACAAAGAACCTGCTACTATTTTATTTTTTTTGATACTGCTGTTCATACTACAAATATAATCAATACTGCATTGGTAGCGTTTGGCGAGGCTGAACAAGGTGTCGCCGGCGGTTACTTTGTGATAAAGACGCTCGTTCATAGGAACGCCAGCGGGAGTTGCTGCGGGTGCATCAACAACAGGAGCAGCTGCCGGAGTAGTATTTGCCGGAAAATTGTGGGCGGTAACTGCTGGACCTGAAATATCACTTTGAGCATCGTGGTAGGCGATGGTGTTTTCGCGAATGATAATTTTAGTGCCTTGCGGCGGATAGCTGATGGCGAGTTTGCGAGGTGTATCTGTTGTTGCAGGATTTATTTTTGTGGAGGTGGTGGGCGTACCGCTTTGTTTGGGAAGTGGCGGCACAACGGAATTTTGGCGAGTGCCGTGCACCTGCTGTTGTTCAGATTGGTTTTGGGTATCTTCCTTTTTTGGGGCGATGGCTGTTGTTGAGGCAGGAGCTGTTTCTTTCGTAATTTCAGTGATATGCGGGGCTTTTTTGCGCAAATACAGCACCGTACCTGCGGCAAGTTCTTCGCCCGCCTCCAAATGGTTGCGCTCGCGCAAAGCCCCTGTTTTTACGCCGTATTTCAGTGCAACTTGTTCTATGGTTTCACCTTTTTGTACTTCGTGTTTTTTATATTTTTTATCACTTTTGCTGCGGCGTTCTGCCAAATAAATGGGCGTATTGGCAGCGATGGTGTCGTTGGTTTGTATGTCGTTCCAATCTAAGAGTTTATCTAAATCACAATTGTATTTTTCTGCGATTTGTGCAGGATATACAGGATGACGATAAGTGACAACTTCTGCTCCATTGATATATTGAATAGGGCGATAGCCTAAATATTTGGGTATGGCGTGCGGCTGCGCAACAATAGCGGCAGCAGGAATAGTAGGGGTATTTTGTGTTTGTAGTGCAGATAATACATATTGTTCGCGCGGAACGGGCTGCTGTGTGTGGGCAACTATAGCATCTGCGGTTTGTACAAAAGAAGATTGTGTAGGCGAATAGGCAGCAATATATTCACCATTTTGTGCAAAATCGTATAAATGCAGACGGTAGCGTTCAATGATATTGATAAGTTTTCCGGCATAGCGCGGGTCGGTGGCATAGCCAGCGGTTTTTAAACCAAAGCACCAGCCTTTATAATCGGAACGGTCTAAGCGAAATAAAAATTTATAACGGTCTTTTTCTAATATTTTAGCATGATTAATATATGATTCATATACGCTTTCATACTTTCTGAAACACTCATTGGGTCGGTCGTCAGTGTATGAAATAGTAGCACCAAACCAAGTATTGTGGCATTTGGCACCGAAATGATTATTTGCTAAAACAGCCAAACGGCTTCTGCCATAGTTGGTTTCGTGGAGTGCCTGTGCCAATTTTATACTGGCGGGAATTCCGGTGCGATACATCTCTGAAATCGCATATTGCTGATACTGATTAATATACAACACCGCCAAAGAATCAATTTCGGCTTGTTCTTCGGACGTAATTTGAGCATAGCTCTTGGTGTTGTAAGATAAAATGACAATGAATGCTATACAATATAATAAAACTCTCTCCATATTATATTACGATTGAATAAAGGCAACGGCGACTTCTTTTAAAGAAAATTATAAAAAAATACACAAACAAAAATAATGCCTAAAAATGGGTTTATAACGATACTAAACGACAAAGTCGCTCTATTATTCCATTCGTATTAAAAAGTATATAATTGACTTATGTGGTGGGATATTTGAGTAAATTCCAAAATAACAGCAACCAGCCCGCAATAAAACACAGACCTCCGAGTGGCGTGACAGGTCCTAAAAATCCGAAGGATATCTGTGTAATTTCCTGTGTGCTTAATAAATAGATAGAACCCGAAAACAGCATGACTCCAGCCAGCCAGCACCAAGCCACTGTACTTAAAAAAGTAGCCGAACTTTGCTGCTGCCACCAAATACCGATTGCCAACAGTGCCAATGTATGATAAAATTGGTAGGTGACTGCCGTTTGATACGATAATAAGCGGTCGGGACTCAGCCGTGCTTTGAGGGCGTGTGCACCAAAAGCTCCAAAAATAACTGCCAGTGCACCCATTATTGCTGCAATGCGAAGAATAGTAATTGCTTTCATGGTGTGTTGGTATAATTTTTTTTATAAGCCGTAAAGTTGCGCAAAAATATAATATCATACTAATTTTTTTAGCGACATATATATCATTTATTATAGTTTGTTAAAATCTTTTCTGTAATCTAATTGATTCATTTTAAATGATTTATAAACTTGTGAGTGCCTTTTTTTGAAAAACTTGCTACAAGTTCTTTAACTTAGCAACCTCAAATATTTTTATCTTATTTTTTTATAGATGATAACTAAATTACGCCGTTGGCTGCTTTCGTTGGTATTTTTAACACCTGTATTGTTGGTCATTGTGGCACTTGCTACCGAGCCTCCCGCATTTTTACCTCAAGAGATTCGCCAACTGCTTCAAAATATCAGAACTTTTATTGACGATTACAGAAATGCGCCCGTAACTTCTTCTTCTGAAAGCAGCGACCCCATTCCTGCCGAACAAAAGCCCGTTAAAAAAGCATTTAATTTGGTGTCGTGGAATGTGTGTAATTTTGGAAAAAGTAAAGACGATGCCGAAATTGATTTTATGGCGAGTTTGCTGAAATCGTATGATATAATAGCATTACAGGAGATTAATGTGAGCAGCGACGGAGCGCAGGGCGTGGCGCGTTTGGCAGAAGCCCTCAACAATAAAGGCGGCGATTGGGATTATACCATCAGCGACCCCACCGAAGGTAAAGGAACTTCGGAGCGGTATGCTTATATATGGAAACAATCCAAGGTAAAGCTATACAATAAAGCGATGCTCGTGAAGCCTTTTGAGCGCACCATTGCCCGCGAACCTTATATGGCGCGTTTTCAGGTGGGTAGTAAAGATTTGTTGCTGATTAACTTTCATGCCGTACCGCCCGAAAAACAGCCCGAAAATGAAATAATGCAGTTGTATCGTATTCAAGAAACCTATCCCGTCGATAATGTCGTGTTTTTGGGTGATTTTAATTTAGATGCTCATCACGATGCTTTTACGCAAATACATAATGAATTTTCGCCTGCTTTACTCGGACAAAAAACAAGCCTCAAAAGCAAATACGCCGAAAATGATTATTTATCCGAACCCTATGATAATATTTTTTACGAAAAACAAATCATGAAAGCCCTGCGTAGCGGAGTTATTGATTTTGTGAAAAACTTTAAAGACTATGAAAAAGCCCGCAACATATCCGACCATTTGCCTGTATGGGTAGATTTGGGCTGGAAATAAGCGTTGTTTTTAGCAATTAATAACCAATCATCTTTTTGCTGTATATGTATTCCTTTTTTTACAAACATATTATATCGTTGATGCTGTACTGTGGCATTTGCCATACTGCGGCTTTGGCACAGAAATCTCACCTTGTCACTACTTCGCCCGATAATCACCCCAAATTGGTCATCGGTATTGTCATTGACCAAATGCGCTACGACTATTTG
The DNA here is from genome assembly GCA_016711285.1 of Sphingobacteriales bacterium. Taxonomy (NCBI): domain Bacteria; kingdom Pseudomonadati; phylum Bacteroidota; class Sphingobacteriia; order Sphingobacteriales; species Sphingobacteriales bacterium. The sequence goes on along the minus strand of JADJTG010000002.1, from coordinate 874,968 downwards.
TATCGCTACTGGGATAAATATGGCGATGGCGGTTTCAAACGGCTCTTGCGCGAGGGTTTTAATTGCCAAAATACACAATATAATTATGTGCCCACTTACACCGGTCCCGGTCACGCTTCTATCTACACCGGCACTACCCCCGAATGGCACGGCATTGTAGGCAACAACTGGTATGTGCGCGAAAGGGAATCTACGATTTATACCTGTGAAGATACAACCGTACAAACTGTCGGTAGCACCTCTCTGGCGGGGCTGATGTCGCCAAATTTGTTATTGGCAACCACCATCACCGATGAGTTGCGTCTGTGGTCAAATATGCGCTCCAAAGTCATTGGCATCTGCCTCAAAGACAGAGGCTCTATTCTGCCCGCCGGACATATCCCGAATGCCGCCTATTGGTTTGATGGTGCTACGGGTAATTGGATTAGCAGCACTTACTATATGCAGCAGCTCCCCGCTTGGGTACAAAATTTTAACGAAAAACAATTTGCCACAAATTATTTACACAATATCTGGGATACTTATCTCCCCATCACCGACTACTACGAAAGCCTTTCTGATACGCAACAGTTCAAAAATCCTTTTAAAAACGCTCCCGAAGCCCATTTCCCTTATACCTTAGATACCATCAAAGCACGGGGTCTTTACAACAACGACCTCATACGCGCCACACCTTATGGCAATACATTTACGGTTGATTTTGCCATAGAAGCTCTGCAAGCCGAAAAAATGGGCAGAGGCGACTATACCGATTTTTTGGCTTTGAGTTTTTCCTCACCCGACTATATCGGACATCAATTTGGCGTGCGCTCTATAGAAGTAGAAGATTGCTATGTGCGTTTGGACAGGGATATAGAACGATTTTTGAAATTTTTGGATAAATATATTGGTAAAAAAAATGTACTCGTGTTTTTGACTGCCGACCATGGCGGTGCTGAAACCCCCGCCCACATGCAAAGTTTGCGTATTCCTGCCGGTGTTATATCCGAAACACAATTGCAAACCGAACTCAATGAATATTTCAACCATTTTTATCGTACTCCCGATTCTTTACAGTGGGTGAGTGCAGTGATTAATCAAAATGTTTATTTCAACCATGCATTAGCTCAGGCTGCCGGAGTGGGTATAGAAAATTTAGAAGCAATGACTGTTGATTTATTGGAAAAAATAGAGGGCATTGTCTATGCTTTTGACCGCCGCACTTTGCGCACTGCTTTGCCCAATAATATGCAGGTAGAGCGTTTTCGAAAAGGTTTTCATCAAAAACGCTCCGGTGATATTGTTTTTATGCTCGAACCCGCTTGGTTTGAGGGAGAATATGCTGTTAAAGGCGGCACTACGCACGGCTCCGGCTACAATTACGATACCCACATTCCTTTGTTGTGGTATGGCTGGCGCATCAAAGCGGGCGAGTCGGCACGCCCCGTATGGATTACCGACATTGCCCCCACTTTAGCCAATTTTCTGCACCTGATGGAGCCGAATGCCGCCATTGGCACACCTATTCCGGGACTTACCAAATAAGCGCATTTTTCTTTTTTTCGCAACTTAAATAATGAATGATGCAATTACTATCTGTCGCTGATACACGCAGTGTGCAATTATTTGATGAAATGCCCTTGTCTATTTATCGTCCGCCATATCCGAATTGGGTGCGCCCGCTGCGTCAGGAGGTAGAAAAAGTATTTTCGCCTCAAAACAACAAACTCCTCCACGGCGGCGAAGCGATACGCTGGGTGCTACTTGATGCGCAGGGCAAAAGCATCGGACGAGTAGCCGCTTTTTACAACCCCGAACGCTCCTACGACAAAAACGCTCCCGTTGGCGGTATGGGTTTTTTTGAATGTATCAACGATCGGCAAGCGGCTTTTATGCTCTTAGATGCCTGCAAAGAATGGTTGCAACAACGCGGATTAGAAGGAATGGACGGACCCGTCAATTTTGGCGAGCGCGAGCGTTGGTGGGGACTTTTGGTCGAGGGCTTCGACCACTCCCCCGTATTTTGTATGCCCTATAACCCGCCTTATTATCAAAATTTTTTTGAAGATTACGGTTTTCAACTCTATTTTAAACAATACACCTTTGGTCGCCTGATTGATATTCCGATTCCTGAGCGATACGAAAAAAGAATGGCAGCCATTATCAATAATCCTGAATATCGTTTTGAAGATGCACGTCAAAAAAACTTTGCGGAATATGCCGATGATTTTTGCTATATTTATAATTTGGCGTGGGGAAAAAATCACGATAATTTTAAACCTATGAGCCGCGAAAAAGCACGCGCTCTTTTTAAATCAATGGAGCAGGTGGTTGATAAAAGAGTAGTATTTTTTGCGTATTATAAAGACGAACCAATTTCTTTCTTTCTCTCTTTGCCCGAACTCAACGAAATTGCTAAACACTTAAACGGTAATTTGAATTGGTGGGGCAAATTAAAATTTTTGTATTATCAAAAAACACAAGGCAGCAACGGCAAATTGCTGGGCATTGCTTTTGGTATTATTCCTTCGCAGCAGGGCAAAGGCATTGAAAGCGGTATGATGCACAAAGCCGTGCAAGTAATAAAAAAAGATAAAATATACGACTATATAGAAATGAACTGGGTTGGAGATTTTAATAGCAAAATGCTTACTATTCCTAAGCATTTGGATTGTGATTTAGTAAAAACACACCACACCTACCGCTATTGGTTCGATCGCTCCCGACCTTTCGAGCGTTCGCCGATGATATAGTTTTTGGGAGCATTAAGGAACGGGGTCGTAGCCGCTGCCGCCCCAGGGGTGGCACGAAGCCAAGCGTTTGACGCTCAATTTAATACCTTTCCAAAAGCCGTGCTTTTCGACGGCTTCCCAAGCATACTGCGAGCAGGTGGGCATATAACGACAAGAAGGCGGCGAGAGCGGCGATATAAATTTCTGATACCAACGAATACAACATTGCACCATGCGCACCGCCCAAGATTTAGTATAATGTTGTTGTAGCATTGGGTAGTTGATAATTCAGTTGTTGGCAAATGTGCTGCAAAGCAACATTTGTTTGGCGGTAAATAAGAGAAAAAGGTGCTTCCTCTTTGCCGATATACAGCAACATCAAAGCCAATGAATGAGGCTTTTTGAGCGTAAGTGTATCTTGTAAAAGGTATTGTTGCAAGCGATAGGCTTCGCGGAGTTGGCGTTTGAAACGGTTGCGAGCCGTAGCGAGGGGATATAGTCTTTTTGAAACAGAAACTACTATTTGCACCTGTGCTGTTTAATTGCTTTGAGCGTACCACACCACACGAAGCGGATAAAAATTTTTCCCTTTTTGTTTTTGTTGAAAAAGAGCTTGCAGTATGTAGCGGCTTTTGAGTTTGCTATGGCGCGGCAAGCGATAGGAAGGTGAGGCAGCAGTTTTCATATTTTTTATACAAAAATATCAACAATAAAATCACTCCCTTGTCTAAGTAAATTTTTAAACAAAGGGAAAGGTATAAGGTATAAAAAAATGATACAGAAAAAAAACACCAAAAAATGACAATTATTGTATTGGTGATAATTTTTTTTGTGAGATAGTAAAAAAACAAGACTTTCGCTTGAAGCAACTTAAACAATGGATAAACAAAAATGTATGGAGATGCTTGTCAAAAAAACACTCCCTTTTTTGTTTATCAACTAAGCCGTCAAGCGAAAGTCTGGATAAAAAATATAAGCTCAGTGAGCAGCAGTGATTATTTCAAACGTCTTTCGTCAGAAACCGTCAATTTGTGTCTGCCTTTGGCACGGCGTGCTGCCAACACACGGCGACCATTTTTGCTTGCCATACGTTTTCTGAAACCGTGTTTGTTGGTTCTCTTTCTACGCGAGGGTTGATAAGTCCGTTTCATCGCTTCAAACTATTTATTAATTTTTTATACAATATTGTTGTTTCTATTTCCTTTTGTGCCAAAAGGTCGGCAAAGATAGGCTTTTGCTCTTGAATAAGCAATTTTTTTATTAAAAAAATCCTTTTAATTTAAATTTAGCCATTCATAGAAAATAAAAACTCGGCGTTGGAGCGTGTATCTTTGAGGCGTTTGTACACAAAATCCATCGCTTCTTCGGTGGTCATATCCGAGAGGTGATTGCGCAAAACCCACATTTTTTGCAATACATCGCGCTCCAGCAATAGGTCTTCGCGGCGCGTGCCGGAGGCTATCAAATTCACTGCCGGATAAATACGGCGGTTGGATAAACGGCGGTCGAGTTGCAATTCCATATTACCCGTTCCTTTAAATTCCTCAAAGATTACCTCGTCCATACGCGAGCCGGTATCAATGAGGGCGGTGGCTAAAATGGTGAGTGAGCCGCCGCCTTCGATATTGCGGGCTGCTCCGAAAAACTGCTTTGGTTTGTGGAGCGCATTGGCTTCTACACCGCCCGACAATACCTTGCCCGATGCCGGTGCTACCGTATTGTAGGCGCGTGCCAAGCGCGTGATAGAATCCAGCAAAATCACTACATCTTGCCCACACTCTACCAAACGTTTTGCTTTTTTTAACACAATTTCTGCCACTTTTACATGTTTTTCGGCGGGTTCATCGAAGGTAGAAGCTACCACTTCGGCGTGTACGCTGCGCTGCATATCTGTCACCTCTTCGGGGCGTTCGTCAATGAGCAATACAATCAGATAGGCTTCGGGGTGGTTAGTAGCAATGGCATTGGCTACATCTTTGAGCAAAAATGTTTTTCCGGTTTTGGGTTGCGCCACTATCAAGCCGCGCTGTCCTTTGCCGATGGGCGAAAACAGATCAATTACACGAGTTGGTATTTTGTCGGCAGTAGTTTCCAAGCGAAATTTTTCTTGTGGAAACAAAGGTGTGAGATAATCAAATGTAACACGGTCGCGTACTTCTTCAGGGCTTCTGCCGTTGATGCTGTCCACGCGCAGCAAAGCAAAGTAGCGTTCGCCGTCTTTGGGTGGGCGCACCGAACCCTGCACTGTATCTCCTGTTTTTAATCCGAATAACTTTACCTGCGAAGCCGACACATACACATCATCGGGCGAAGAGAGGTAGTTATAGTCCACCGAGCGCAAAAATCCGTAATTTTCTGCCATCATTTCCAGCACACCGCTTGCTTTAATTACGCCATCAAACTCTACATCAAAAATAGACTCTTTTTTGTTGTTTTTTTGTTGCTGCTGCTGATTTTGTTGTTGCTGTTGTCTGGGCTGCTGATTTTGCTGTTGGTTTTGTTGCTGTTGGCGATGATTGCCTGCCGGTTGTTGCGGCTGCACTTTGCGTTGTTCGGGTTCAATGAGTGCTACGATATTGGTGGCAGTAGGCGGCGTAGGTGGTGTAGATTTAGAGCCTCCTAAAGCTATCGGCTCTTGCATTAGTTTAGATGCGTTGATAAACTCTTTGTTTTTTTTATCGGTTTTGGCAACGGCAGGCGGAGTTTCCGGAGTTGATGCAGGCGAATTTTCTGCTGTATTGGCAGGTGGTGGTGTAGGAGGTGGCGGCGTGCTTTCTGTGGTGGCAGGCGGCGATACGAAGTTTATGTCCTGCTTGAAAATAGGCGGCAGCGGTTTTTGACGAGATTGTTCTAATTGCATCGATTCCGCACCCTGTGGCTTACGAGGTATATGTTTGCGCTGTTTTTGAGCAGCAGGAGTTGCAGATTCTTTTTCGGTTGGTGGGGTAGATTCGGCAAAAATTTCCATTGTTGTTGTCGGCATCTCCTGAGGCGAAGGCGAATGTTGTTTCTTGCCTTTGTCGTTGTTATGAGGAGGCGGAGCGGCAGCACGCTCTTTTGTCGGGTTCTTTTTATTATTATGGTCCGGAGCGGCAGGTTTAAGATGTTTATTACTATTTTGTTGTTGTTGTTTTTTATTTTTTATTTTTTCGATAGCTTCCGGATTAACAGCTTGACGATCTAATATTTCAAAAATAAGGTCTTGTTTTTCAAGTTTGTTCGGATTTTTCACTTCTAAACTTTCTGCTATCTCTTGAAGCTCTGGCAGCAACATGTCATTTAGTTGCAAGATGTCGTACATAAAAAGAAATTAAATTGTGATAAATGATTGGATGAATAAAATATGGTATCAGTATAAAAAAGGTGTATTATAGTAGCAACTCCCAAATCGGTAATAATTTTTTACCGAATATGTTTTTGTTTAATAATATACTTTTTAAAAAAAAATGTAAAAAAATGATGTAAATAATCAGATGAATGGTAAGGAATAAAATATTATCCGCCTTGTGTATGATTATGAAAATGAACGAAAAATAATTTTTTATGAGTGTATAAGAATATCACACTGCATATTTGGTTTAAATTTTTTGTATTATTGTTTTGTAGCTTACTGAATAGCTGTGATGCTTTCCTGCCTGATTATTTTATACATAAAAAAGATAACACCAAATCTAAATACTTTTAAAAATACAAGTTGTTGTGTTTTTTTTATATGTATTTTTATTAAAATATGTAAATAATTATATTTCAGTAAATAAAAACACAATCTGTTGTACAGAACTTATACAAAGATAGTCAAAAATAAATTGAATTTGAGTAACTGAAAATAATACAAAAGCTGAATTTATATGGTTGAATTTAGTAAGATTTTGAAGTATAGTTATGGAATCTATCTACAAAATATACACAATTATAATGTCTATCGTAAAAAAATAACACTGAAAATAACGGCAATGTTTTAATAAAAAATGCGCCGTATTAGCTGAAGAATAGCACAAAGATAATTTATTTTCTGATACAAGCAAAAAAAATGCCTAAAATATGTTTATATCGTATCAATATTATTTCTTTTGAAAATTATTTACAAATAACTGATAATAAATTAATTATATTGATTTTTAGGATTTTGCCAAAATAAAAGTCAAATTTATTTAAATTTGTTGATGGTATAACATATATTTGTTATCGTTTTTAGTGAATTCAATGACAGCAAATTCATTTTTTGCGACCTGAAATACCTATGAGTACATCTCCGTTTCATCAAAAAAATAATACACTCAGCTCCGAAGAGCAGGAATTAGAGCGTGCCTTGCGTCCTAAACAATTTCTTGATTTTACAGGGCAGGAAAAAATGGTGGATAACCTTAAAATTTTTATAGAAGCAGCCAAACGGCGCGGCGAAGCCCTTGACCATGTGTTGCTTCACGGGCCACCCGGATTAGGAAAAACCACCCTCTCTCATATTGTTGCCAACGAGTTGGGAGTCGGTATCAAAATCACATCGGGTCCCGTACTCGAAAAACCCGGTGATTTAGCTGGTTTACTTACCAATTTACAGCCCAACGATGTGTTGTTTATAGATGAAATACACCGTTTGGGAAAAGTAATAGAAGAATACTTGTATGCGGCAATGGAGGATTTTACAATTGATATTATGATTGACAGCGGTCCCAATGCTCGCTCCATTCAAATCAACCTCAATCCGTTTACATTAGTAGGAGCTACCACACGCTCCGGCTTATTGTCGGCACCTATGCGCTCGCGCTTCGGTATCACCTGCCGTATGGAATACTACGACGTAGATACGCTGATAAAAATCGTAAACCGCTCGGCATATTTACTCCAAACTCCCATCGAAACAGAGGGCGCGTATGAAATAGCAAGACGTAGCCGCGGCACTCCGCGTATTGCCAATGCCTTGCTGCGCCGTGTGCGCGACTTTGCCCAAATAAAAGGAAACGGAAACATAGATTTATCCATCGCTCGCATATCCCTTGAAGCACTCAATGTAGATGAGCACGGATTAGATGAAATGGACAACCGTATTTTGTCCACTATCATTGATAAGTTCGGCGGTGGCCCGGTTGGTATCACTACCATAGCCACTGCCGTAAGCGAAGAAGCCGGTACACTGGAAGAAGTCTATGAGCCATTTTTGATAAAGGAGGGCTACCTGAAGCGCACACCGCGCGGCAGAGAAGCCACCGAGATGGCATACAAACATTTAGACAAAGAAATACCGCTCTCTTTTTTAAATAATAATCAAGGATTTTTGTTCACAAATCAGTGACCATTTTTGTTTCAGTTATCTAAAAAGTACAATAAAAGTTTAGACCCTTTCATTGAATGTCGTTCCGTAGAGATTTAAAAAAATTATCCGATGAAGATATTATAAAACTCATAGTGGAGGATAAGCAATCTGACTGCTTTGAAGAGTTGTATAATAGATATGCAGATAAAATTTACAGGAAAACACATTCTATGACACAAAATGAGGAAGATGCCAAAGATTTGTCGCATAATATTTTTATAAAAATATTTACCAGTTTATCCGCATTTAAACAACAAGCCTCTTTTGCTACTTGGATTTATCGCATTACTTATAACGAAAGTATTAATTTTTTAAAAAAGAAAAGCCGCCAGCTTGTATCCGTTTTAGAAGAAGAAGAAATAACCGATGATATAGAGGATAAATCTAATTTGGATATAGAAAAGCAAATTTTATACGATATAAAAATTTCCAAATTACGAGAGTACCTGCAGCAAATAACACCGGAGGAAAGAGCCGTTCTGTTGATGAAGTATCAAGATGATTTAGGTGTGAAAGACATAGCAGATACCATTAATGTATCACAAAGTGCCGTAAAAATGCGGCTATTGAGAGCCAGAAATCGTATTTATGAGTTATTTCAAAAGGATAAAGACTTAAATATTTTTTAAAAAATTATCCGAAAATGAAACTTAACTTCTTCTTTATGTGTCTCATTTTAACCAAAGAATCGCCATGCAAACCAGACCTAATATTTTTGAACAGTTAGACGCGGAAATAAAAGCCCCCGAATCGCTGAAAAAACAAGTGATGCACTCCATTTCGTTACTGAAATATGTAACTGAAGTGGTGGACTTGTTTACTATTAAGCAGGCACTTTCTTACAAAAATATGCTACGGGATATGTATAAAAACGATAAATCTGCCGGTGAACGCTCTTCGGATAATGACCCTCCGACCGATTAATATTATTCCCCGATTGCCCACCCCCATTTGCTTTTGTGTCAAATGTTATTTTTGCCACTATACAGCATTGTTGAAATGTTTTTTTTTTCGACAAATTACTTCATCATTATTACCTAATCGTTTTTTTATAACAACAACGATACTTTTAAACACCGCTATATTTGAATTTATGCGTATGTTTTGAGTTTTAAATATTTAGATAAAAAGATTGTTCTATATATAGGAGCTGTGTATATTTTATTTATAATTCTTTATTTTACTTCATCTAAAACTAATTATTTTTTATTATGAGTATCAGAAAATCATTTTTGACCTTATTGGCTCTCTTCTTGTTTTCTTGGGGGCTGCAAGCACAATACGAAACCATTTTGTACGACCGCGAACGCAATTTATTTAATAAAGGAAACGAATTGCCCGCCGAAACCAACTTTATTGTAAATGGCGAAATAACCCAAACAACGGACATGGTGCAAATTGAAATTTTTAAAGCCGGCAAGCATCGCAGTCCTTTATACATCAACCGTTGGACACGCAGTGTTACCAATAAAGGCAACCAATTTGAAATCCCTGTGAACTATAAATTGCGTAGCAGCAATAATTATGATTTTAAACTCAGTAATTATAAAGTTGCTGACAATAAAAACAAAGAGGCTGCCCGCAAAGAAATTGTGCAGTCTATGAATAAATACCTGCAATCTACCTTTGTGGCAAAAGGCAACCATTTGCGTATGAATAAAAACCGCAAAACAGTATTGCGCGAACTGAACACAATAACAAAAAAAGGATTGTCTAATCACAAGAGTATGTATGATATGCCGTTTGATGGCTACTCTACCATAATTTCGCAAAAGTTGCGTCAGATTAGTAAATCCGAACAAGCTATTGATTTTAAGTTGGATATCAAGGATAAAGAGCAGAAAGAAGATAAAAACATGAAAAAAAGCACCGAAAAATTATTGGGAGCTAATCAGCAGGTGGAAGAGTTGAACAAAATCCTCAACGAAGAACTCGGCTCTTATCTCAAAAATGATTTGTATGCTTTTCAGGGTAGCAGCGATATTGCCAGTTATCCCGTAGAGTCCACGCGCAACTATTTGGCAGTAAATGTAGGCTATGGTGGAATATATCTCAATAATGACGGCACTGATGTTTCTACTGCTTCGGCTCCTTTTGTGGGCGTATCTATACCTTTTTCGGGGTCTGCATTGGCTCCGGCATTTTTCAAAAATACTGCCATCTCCACAGGTGTTTTCATCACCGACCTCAAAGACGACAATAATCAGGTCATGAGTGGCCCTTTTATCAAACGACCTTTTTATTTGGCACTGGGGTATCGTGCTTTGCAATTTGTACGCATCAATGCAGGAGCAACTTTTATTGAACAAAATAAAGATAACCTCAGCAAAGACAAAGAAATCAAACTAAAACCCTTTATAGGCATTAGTGCCGAAATCAATTTGTCGGCTACTTTGGGCAGAAAATAAACAAAAAGCTATCCCGGTGACGGCGGTTTGTTATTTGTTTTATTTAAAATAAACAACATTTTAAATATTTATGACTGTTTTTTTGTGACTTTATTAAAAAAAACAGTCTATATGATAGGTTTTGAAGGTTTAACTTTTTGATGTGAGCTATGCTGCGACCGACGCCGAGAGGCATCGGTCGTTTTTTTTTATAACCACACGGCTTTTTCTGTTATCGCTGTCAATCTCCTTCCTGCCTTCATTGCTGCATCTGCGGCGGCATAACCTACATACAAAAATCCCAAACATTGCTCATTGTGCTGCAACGCCAAAAAATTGCGTAAAGCGTTGGAATAGGTGCTGCCGCCTGTTCCCCAAAAACACGACACTCCATAAGCCGTTGCTGTGAGCCACATATTCATCACCGCACACGCCACTGCTGCTATTTCTTCTGTTTCGGGAATAATTTTGGCAGCTTCGTTGGCTTGCCGTTTCCAGCATATCGCAATCACATACGAAGCATACAAAGGTCGCTGCTGCGCTTTTTCATATTTTTTGTTATTGAAAGTGTCAGCACTACTTTGGCTTTTGTAGTATTCGGCTTCAAAAAGCCCTAAGTCTTTTAGCGACTCTGGACTGGCAAATACTTTAAACCGCCAAGGCTCGGTGTAGGCATGTGTAGGAGCCCAGTTGGCATTGGCGAGCATATTTTCTACAACTTCACGCGGCACTTTGCGTGTTGTATCAAAATCTTCCGGCTTTACGGAACGGCGCATTGCTATTATTTCATTGATAGCAGCCACAGAAACATCTGTATTCACAAAAAATAAAAAGGATAAATTTGATATAAAAGACAGAGCATTGGTTATTTATGCTCCTGTTGTATTATTCAGCAGTTCTTTTACTACCGCCGATACGGCACTGCCTTCGGCTTTTCCGGCTAAGGCTTTGCTGGCAATTGCCATTACTTTTCCCATATCCTTGGGCGAAGCAGCACCTGTTTCGGCAATGATGTTGCGCACCTCCTGAATCAGTTCGTCGCGGGTGAGTTGTTTGGGCAAAAATTGCATAATTACCTCCAATTCTTCTATTTCTTTTTCTGCCAAATCCTCGCGCTGCTGTGTTTTGTAAATTTGTATCGCATCTTGGCGTTGTTTGCTCAGTTTTGTGAGCAATTTAATTTCGTCATCGGTACTCAATACATCGTTGGCGTTTTCGGCGGTTTTTGCCAATAATATCGCCGACTTAATTGCACGCAAAGCACGCAATTCACCGGCATTTTTTGCTTTCATAGCCTGTTTGATAGCTTCGTTTATGGTATTTTCTAAGCTCATAATATTTTATTTATTGTATTTTGTGATTTCCTTTGAAAAAAAATTCAGAGATTTTTAGGGTAAAAAAGATACTGCAAAAAAGTGGTTGAAAAAAATATACGGCTACCCACAAAAAGTGCTGCAAATTTACTCAACAATAACAGATTTGTCGGCTATATCTTTGTCATAAATACTTTTTGCCAAGCAATGGGCGCAAAAAATGGTTTTACCGCAGGTTTCGTATTCGCGATGCAAGGCTTCATATACTTGCAAACGGTCGGTTTGTTGGGTGATGTAAGGAAAAATCCTTTGCGAAGTGAAACTCATCACTATTGCTATGGCGGCGATAACGATACTGCTCCAATAGCGCGTGGCAGTGGGTAAGCGATGATGATGCAACTGCGGATTGAGCAGATATTGTATGCGCTCGTGCAGCAAACTATTATTGCTAAACGCCGACAGCGCGGCGGGGAGTGGTTCGCGGCTTTCCATTTTCAGCAGTAAATACGCATATTGGCGCACATTGCCCAAATGCAGGGCTGCCACTTCATCGGCGATGTGCTCGCTGAGGCGCAACAACTCGCGGCGAAGAAAATAATATGCTGGATGCACACACCACAGCACTTGTGCCAAATGAATAAACATTTTTATCCAGGTGTCTTTTTGGCAGATATGAGAATATTCGTGCATCAAAATCGCTTCGCGCTCTTGTGCATTCAGTTCCTGCTTACTATCTTGCCAAATCATATATTTATTCCATAAATAAAAAGAGCCTATCGGCATTTTTTTTCGCGGACGCAATAAAATGATTTTTTTTCCAGCGATATACAGTGTTTCTTGTTTTGAAGTGGCAATAATATAGAGCAACCAAATAATTTGCAGCGTAAAAGAAACGACCAACAACACCCCCGCACCTATAATCAGCGAAGCAAAAGTATTCTCCTGTTTGGATAAAAAACTATACCAGTTGTTGTTGTGATATACGATAATGTTTTTCTTTTCTATATGAGCGCAATGACAAAACTGTGCCTGACTGATAGCCAAAGACCAACAGGAATCAACGGAGGCAGGGTCGGCAAAGCAGTATTCGTTGCAAATATCGTTGGTAAGGGCTATTTGGTGCTGAACTATTACTTGTGGTTCGGGATTGATGCGATACTGATATACGCAATACAAAGGCATCACTACCGATATAGCGAGTAGCATCAAAACAGCTCTTTTGCACAATAGTGCCGAAAAACGGCGGCGTATCAGCAAAAGATACAGTGCCGTTCCGATAAGCAGCGTAATATAAGACAGAAGCAGATAACTAAGCATAAAACTGATACAAAGAGAGAGCAGTTTTAAAAAATATACATACCTGAAAAGTATATCGTCATTTTGTTGATGAAACAGTGGTATTTTGCTCCGCCGCTTCCTGACCATCTATCATACGGCGCAAAGTAGATATTTCTTCTGCCGATAATTTTTCATCGTTGCCCATCAATGCTGATATAAAACCGCTGCGCGAACCAGCAAAAAGATTTTCCAATACATTGGCAACGTGCATTTTTTGATAAGCTACTTTGCTGATAGTAGGAAAATAAATAAAGCCTCTACCTACCGTCTTATGCTGAATAAAACCTTTTTCCTCCAAAATACGCACCGTAGTAGAAACGGTATTATAAGCGGGTTTTTCGCTTTCCTGCCATTTTTCTACTAACTGTTTTACAAAGGCTTCTTTCATTTTCCAAAGTAAATTCATCACTTTTAATTCCAAAGGGGTGAGCAAACGAGTCATAATTTTTTATGTAAATATGGTAGTGTTTAATTAAAAATCAATATTCAAAACCAACAACAATATAAAACAAACGCACCAATGTACAAAGTTCGTATATTGTTGTGGAATTTGTTTGTTTTTTAACTTTCTTTATAAAAATAAAAGCGGCTCATTCCCATTATGCAGGAAAAGCCGCTTTTATGATGCTTGCAAAAGCAAACAATAATCTTACTTATTACTTAGCACCGGGGCGTTTGGTCACATCTACTTTTTTAGGAGCCGGAGGTGTTGCCGGAGCAGTCGTAGAAGTTGGCGGAGGTGTTGCCGGAGCAGTAGTTGGTTTAGCAGCCGGTTTAGCAGCAGCCGGTTTGGTAGTGGCGGCTACACCTTTGCTGGTTTTTGCGGTAGCAACAGAATCGCGCAAAGTTTGCAAAGCTGTTTGTGCTGCTGTTCTTTCTTCTTCAATTCGTTTCAAGCAATCGGCTTCATCGGCAGTTTTTACCGAATCAATGGCTGCACTTACTTTTTGTGCAATTTTAGCCTCTACTTCGGCGGGTTTCATACCACAACCCGTAGCTCCTGCCAATGCACCCAATACTATAAGAGAAGAAACAAAAATTTTTTTCATTGTTTTTCTTAAAAATTTAGATAAATAAAAAATTATTTTTATAATTTAAGCCGCAAAGATACATATATATATTATATATAGCTCCTGTTATTGCTTAATTATTTGTAGAATATCAGACTTGCAGCAAATAGGGGCGTTTAAAACTTCTGTTAAAAAAAATATTTTTTTGGTATTGGGTATGATTTTTTAGTTTGTACTTATCTAAAAATTGTAATGAAATGAAACGCCGGGTATAATGGCGTTGAATTTGTAAGAGCCTGCTAAGGCTTCCTGAGAACCCTTGGCGGGATTTAAAGTACCTGCATTGAGCAAATCTTGTGTAGATTGAGATGTTTTTGCTCCCAATACCACCAACAAGGACATATCCAAAGTGGCTTTTTCGTTAAAATCATAACCGAAACCTCCGGTAAGGTTGATACGGTTGGAGTTGGGAGTTTCGGGAGTAATGTAGCCTTTGTCGGCAGGGGAGGGGTCGTAGTAGATACCCATTCGCAAATCTAATTTATCGGTGGCAGTGTATTCTGCACCTAATTTCATCAATACCGAATTTTTGTAATTGCGCGGCGAATCTAAATCTTGAAGTTGGTCGCTGTTTTTTTCAAAATCTATTTTTAAAGATTTATAAGCACTCCATTGTACAAAATTGGCTTCGGCAGCTACGAGCCAGCGCGGGTGTATTTGCCAACCCAAACCCACCAACAAATTTGCCGGCAGCGGCAAAGATGCCGAAAATGTATTATCGGTAGGAAATGAAGTTCCCAATAAATAAAAAGGAACATTAAACTCCGCATTGCCGCCTTCTACTTCGGCATTGATTAAAGAGCGATAATTGACTCCGATAGAAAGTTTTTCGGTCGGCTGAAATTGAATACCGATATTATAACCCAAACCACTGGTAGTACCGTTTAGGTTTACTTCGGATTCTGTTCCGTCATTGGTTTGTATAGGAATAGCTTTGGATAATTTTACGCTGCCCATCGCATATACCAAACCTGCACCGATACCTATTTTGTCCGTCAGACGATAGCTGAATGTAGGTTGAAAATAAATGGCTTTCAGGTCAATGGATTTTAATATAAAACGCCCTTTCCATGTATCTTCCCACTCTGCCCGCGAGCCGAAAGGTGTATAAATACCCAGTCCGGCTTTCCATTTGTTTTTACCATAAACGGCATATACATGGAAAGGGTAGTTGATGAGATTATTGGTGCGTGCGGTATAATTGCCGTTGGAAGTTTCGGTATCGGCGTACAGAATATTGGCAAAAATAGGGCTTACGCCTAATTGTAAACTGTTTTTTGACCAGGTCATACTGCCCGGGTTCCAAAAAATAGAGGAGGCATCGCGAGTAATGGCTGCCCCGTTAAGTCCAATTGCGGTTTGACGATTACCCTGCAACATTACCTGATAACCGCCCGCATATAAATTTTGGACGCATAAAATCATCAATAGCGAGAAGATAAAGCATTTTTTTTGCATATCTGAAATTCATTTTAGAATGTAGAAAAAAAACAATTAAAATCGGAATTGCGTACTCCGGCAACCCCGATTTTAAAAACCTTAGCACAAGGTACGTTTTCTTGTCTGAAAATTAATATTTTATCATAAAAAAACTATGTAGTTTATTAAAATTTCCAGCGCAATGCTCCAAATATATTTCTGCCTGCCGCATTAATACCGCTTGCAAATACACGATATTGCGTATCTAATATGTTGTCAATACCCGCTTGTACCTGAAAATGTGTATTGATATTGTAGGCGGCGCGTATATTTGCGGTAATCCAAGCGGGCATACCATCGGCAGTGGCATACACCAAATTATCTTCGCCACTGTTGCTGTAATCCTTTAGTTTTTTTGCACCATTCCACAATACCAAAAACTCCATGTTCCATTGGTCGTTGTTGTACTGCGTTTGAAATTTTCCGAGTAAAGGCGGTATGTGGTCAAGTGGTGTGTTTTCACGGTCGCTTATTACTTCTCCTTTGATATATTGCATTGTCAGGCGGCTTTGCCATGCTTTTGTCCAATATACGGCAAGTTGTGTAGAAAATCCGGCTATATAGGCTTTCTGTTTATTTTGATTGGCAAAAACAGCACTCATTACACCATCGTATTCTATAGAGTCAGCCCCATTGAATGTAAAGGGTGCACTCATTACCGCATCAAAAAAGCGCGTATAATACACTACATTTTCCCAAGCTACTTTTTCATCGGCGAAGGTTTTTGAAATTCCCAATTCGGCGTTGAGGGTTTTTTCGGGTTTTAGGTTTTCGTTGGGCACCACCACCAAACCGGGCGAGGAATCAAATATTTTACTCAAATCATCAATATTGGGTACTCTGAATGCACTGGACAACATCGCAGAGCATTTCCATGTATGGTCGGGGGTATAAATAATGGCTGCATTGCCGGAATATACGGGTGTTTTTTGATTGATGTTGTTGAAAGGAAAATCAAAAAAAGTATCGTTGCGAAGCGTAGAAGATAAAGAGCTATAGCCCAAGCGGATACCATCGTTGAGTACCCATTTTGGCTTAATTCTCCAAGTATGCGTAGCATAAGCAGCGATATGCAGCATATTATTGTCGCCATTCGGATAGCGTGTGCTGAGAGCAGCGGTAGTATCGGTGTTGATGTCCGTTTTGTATGCTGTTGAAACAACACTACTCCATTGCATATCAATACCCAAGCGCACTTCCTGATTTTCGCTTTCGTGTGCTACATCTATATTGCCTCCCCATACCTGCACTTTTTCTATGCGGCTGTTGCGAAATGTTTTTCCGAAATCGCGGTTGTGGCGGCTTTCTTCTACCTGTTGTGTACTGAGTGTTGCCTGCACCTGCTGAAAAAACGAACCCTCTAAATGACGATTGTACTGATAGGCTGCCAGCAACAGTTGTTGGGGACCATAATACCATTCGGCAGATTTGAGTGTTCCGTCACTTTTGGGGTCGGTGAGGCGGTCGTAGCGCGGCACATCAGAGGAGTTGGCGTATTGGATATTGAGACTATGGCGTGTGTGTGCTTGTGGGCTGAACACTATTTTTTGCAATACATTTATTTGCGAATAGCCCGAATTTTTTTGCAAAAAAGGATCTTCATTGCGCATCAAGGTATCTTTGCCGTTGATGTAGGCAGCATAGAAATTTCTTTTTTTATAAGAGTCGTCATAAAAAGGATTTTTGTTTTTGCCGCTTTTCAAATCACCGAATTCAGAGTAGCTCACCGATGTAAAAGAGCCCCACCGATGTTTGGCAACGGAAATGTTGCCGCTAAGAGCACGTTCCTGATTTACGCTGCCGTAGCGCACCAAACCTTCGCTTTTGACAAGCATTTTGTCTGCTTCGTTGCTAAAAGTCGGATTTTTGGTGTATAAATGAACCACCCCGCCCAGAGCATCACTGCCATATACGGTAGATGCCGAGCCATAGAGAATTTCTACACGGCGCAGCGCATTGTTGTCTAAGGTGATGATATTTTGCAAATGTCCGGAGCGATAGATGAGATTATTGAGGCGCACGCCATCAATATAGAGCAGCACCCGACTGGCTTCAAAGCCGCGCAATACCGGAGAGCCGCCCCCTTGCTGACTTTTCTGAACAAAAACGACCCCTGCATTTGTGAGCAAATCGGCGGTATTTTGCGCCTGCGCCATTTGTATTTTTTTTTGACTGATACTTTGTATCTGCTGCGCCACATCTCGTTTGTTTTCGGCGAATTTGTTTGCCGAAATTACAATTTCTTCCAAATCATATACACTGCTGTCTGCTTCCTGCGCCTGAACAAATATAATGTTATAAAACGAAAAAAATAAAATAATATATTGGAATATAATGTTTTTCATATAAATTTTTTATAATTATAAATAAAAAATATCTATATACACATAACTTTTGTGGGGCTATGTGCAATACAAACCACCATTGCCTTACTTACAATTGCAAGTAAGGCACAAATGATATTGCTTAAAAGAATTTATATAGAAAACGGCAGATTGGGCGGTGGAGCGTGAATGTGCAAATAGCATTGCAAGTACAAAGTTTGTGCGGGCAAGGCTATGTGTTGTAAGGTGTGAAATAAGGAAGAATAAAAAGAAAAAGGAGTTGAAAAAATATCGGTGTATAAAAGCGACAGCAATTGCTGTACAATTTTAGCCGAAGTTTTTTGAGTGTTATTTTCAGTTTTTTCAAAAAAGTGCTTGATACGCTTCAAGAGGTTTTCTTCGTAGTGGTCGCGGATTGCCTGTATTTCTACTTGCCCTTCGTGTATGTTGATGATTTTAAAATCATACATTTGATGATGCCATCGTATTTCGTAATCGTTGATTTTGTGCTTTTCCAGTTGGGCGAGGCTCATCGTAATACATTCGGCGGCTTCGCTGTTGGTGCCAAAATGTTTGATTTTTTCACGCATTTCATAATGAACGAAGCCTAATTGAAGGGTGCAAACCGCCAAAAAACCACCTGTTTGCAGCCATAACAACAGCAGCAGCAAGCAGCATAAAAATATATTGAAACGATTTTTCACCCAAGCAAAATATTTTCACTTAAGCAAAGATACATCGTATTGTTTATTGCTACATACTTCCGCAATATAAATGACAAAACTGTGTCTTTTATAAAAAAAATCCCCTTGACAGTGTGTTACATATCAAGAGGATTTTGCCAAAAAATGTGATTATTTTTAAGACAATATTTTTTTATAAATCAAATTGAATACCTTGTGCCAGTGGCAATTGTGTGCCATAGTTGATGGTATTGGTCTGACGGCGCATATAGATTTTCCAAGCATCGGAGCCGCTTTCTCTGCCGCCGCCTGTTTCTTTTTCACCTCCAAAAGCACCGCCTATTTCCGCGCCGCTCGTACCGATGTTTACGTTGGCAATGCCGCAATCGCTGCCGCCCGCCGACAAAAATTGTTCGGCTTCGCGCAGGTTGGTGGTCATAATTGCTGACGACAAGCCTTGCTTTACGCCGTTTTGCAAAGCGATGGCTTCATCTAAAGTTTTGTATTTGATAAGGTACAAAATTGGAGCAAAGGTTTCGTGCTGCACAATCTGATAGTGATTTTCGGCTTCGCAAATGGCGGGTTGCACATAGCAGCCGCTTTCATAACCCACACCTTCCAGCACTTTGCCTCCTACGAGTATTTTACCGCCTTCGGCTTTCAGTTGGGCGAGAGCCTTTTGAAACATATCTACTGCTGCTTTATCAATCAAAGGACCCACATGGTTGTTGCTGTCCAATGGATTGCCGATGCGGAGTTGAGAATATGCTTTTTGCAGGCGTTGTTTTACCTGCTCGTAGATGCTTTCGTGGATAATGAGACGGCGGGTAGAAGTACAGCGTTGTCCGGCAGTGCCCACCGCACCGAATACCGCACCAATGATGCTCATATCCAAATCGGCGTGCGGCGTGAAGATAATGGCATTGTTGCCGCCTAATTCGAGCAAGGAACGCCCCATACGCTGCGCCACCGCACTGCCTACGGCTTTGCCCATGCGTGTAGAGCCGGTAGCGGAAATCAGCGGAATACGCTCATCGGTGGAGAGCCACTCTCCGACTTTGTAGTCGCCGTTTATCAGGCAGCTCACACCTTCGGGAACGCCATTTTGGGCAAAAACTTCTTGTATAATATACTGACAAGCTACGCCGCACAAAGGAGCTTTTTCGGAAGGTTTCCATACGCACACATCACCGCATACCCAAGCGATGGCGGCGTTCCAGCTCCACACAGCCACCGGAAAATTGAATGCCGAAATAATACCCACAATACCCAAAGGGTGCCATTGCTCATACATACGGTGCAAAGGACGCTCGGAGTGCATGGATAAGCCGTAGAGTTGGCGCGATAATCCTACTGCAAAATCGCAAATATCTATCATTTCCTGTACCTCGCCCAAACCTTCCTGCAAACTTTTGCCCATTTCGTAGCTCACCAATTTGCCCAAAGGCTCTTTGTAGCGGCGCAGAGCTTCGCCAATTTGCCGCACGATTTCGCCGCGTTTGGGAGCGGGTACGGCACGCCACTGAACAAAAGCACTTTCGGCTTTGGCAATAAGGGCATCGTATTCGGTGCGGGTGCTGCTGCGCACTTTGCCGATGAGCGTTCCATCAACGGGCGAGTAAGATTCTAAAAATTTACCGTTGCTTTTGAGCCACTCTGCACCGGTAGAAGTGCCTTCATTAGTGGATTTTAATTTTAATTTTTTTAAAAAATCTAAGGAAATTGTTGTCATGCTGAAATGTATATTGAAAGCACAAAGTTATGAAAAAAAATACCTTTTACGCTTACTTTGTTTTAATATGCAAGCGTTGAAAGGTAATAAAATATGAAGGAAAAAAGACGGTGGATAGTAAGGAACGCAATTATGATGCCGACCATTGAAATCAGGCTTCATCTTGTATTCTGCCTACCATACAACTTACATACGACTTAGCTTTTTTGAACAAATCGTTGTTGCCTTTTTCGGGATAGCCCATCTGCTCCAAAGTTTTAATCAGTGTGTCGCGCTCTACTGCAATTTCTGCTTCTACGGTCACTGTTTCTTCCTGAACAGACACCGTATTGATGCCTTGTATTTTCAACAAAGCGTGTTTGATGCTGTTCATACAGCCGCCGCATTTAATATTTTCTACTTCTATGGCGTGTATCATAAGTAAATGAATAGTTTTTTAGTTGTACTGAAACACAACAAACTTTTTGATTGAAAATCAGTATTTTATCACAAAAAAAAATGACGATAAAACGATGAAATCAAATATACAACATATAATACCCAAAACGTTGTATTTGTTCAAATACACAAATTGTTTACTGCTGAATACAGGCATTTACCTGCTGCCAAGTGCCGCCGTTGGTGACATTGGTGAAACCGTTGCGCTCTAAAATACTTTTGGCTTGCCCGCTGCGGTTGCCGCTTCTGCAAAAAACTACAATATGCTGCTGATTTTTAAACTTTGACAACTGGCTGCTCAATACATCTAAAGGAATATTGACCGCACCCTTCGCGCTACCTGAGGCAAATTCGGCAGGTGTGCGTACATCTACCAAAAAAGCACCTGATTTTATTATTTCGCTCAAGCCCTGATTATCGGCAGAAAATAAATTTTTAAAAAGTTCAAACATGATTTGTTGCTAATTATAAATGAATGAAACAGATTTTTTAACGAAGCAAAATTACTGCTTTATTAAATGTTATAACGTTACTTTCGTTACATACAGGTTTCTTGTGGTTAATTGTAGAAATGCGGGCGCATTTTTTTTAACAATTGTAAATAATAGAGAGATAGCCGAGCAAATAGAGAAACAGGAACAATAAACAATTCATCTACCCCAACAAATCTGCTGCTTCGCGCTTGAGATGATGAATAGCGAGTTGTGTGGGACTTATTTTGGATTGTTGGACAAAATGCTGCAAAATGGCACGCGCATAGTCGGCATTGGCGGCAGCGGCGGGCATTTCGGCGGCAATGCCGTTGATGGTACTGATGAGTTCTTCTACCCCCGACTTGATGATGAGCCAAGTGCTGTCGCCCACATATATCTGCTGACTCAGGTTGTGTTCCATCTCTCCTCGAATAGAGGTAATGAGAGCGTATTGCAATTCAGGAATGGTCATCTCTTCATCGCGCACTCTTTGAATAAGGGCGGCGGGTTCGAGGCGTTCCATGAGCAGCACCAAACGCTCGTAGGCTTGCAGGCGCAGAGGCAAAGTTTGCTTATTGCGCTCGCCCTGCTGCCGTATGTGCTGGAGGCGAAAAGATTTTTCTGCTTCTTGACGCAATACTACAACGGCAGCCAAAAGCACCAAAACGGCAGGAATAGTAATTTTTAAAATATCTATGAAAAGTTCCATGCAAATACTATGAAATATCTGGTTAAAGTTGTTTTGTCTTTTTTATACACAAAAAGGACATTACAACAGCATAACCACTTTATTGATATGATAAAGATTTTGTAGAAAACTGTTTTTTTAAAAAAAACAGCATTACCAAAAAAAAGTGAAGCTACCGCCGTAAAGTCCTTTTATAAACGAGTAGAAGAATAATTTATTATGATACCCCAAAAACTCTACGCATCAATATCAGCATCTACCAAAATTCTGCCGCAGTGTTCGCATACGATTACTTTTTTGCGCTGTTTTACGATCATTTGGCGTTGAGGGGGTACTTTGGCAAAGCAACCGCCGCAGGCTTCGCGGTCAATCATCACCACAGCCATGCCGTTTTTGTAGGTATTACGAATACGATAATAAGCCTTGAGCAGGCGTTCTTCTATATTTTTGGCAGCTTTTTCGGATTTAACACGCAAATCAGCTTCTTCTTTTTCGGTTTCGGCACTGATACGTGTAAGTTCCTCTTTTTTCAGAACCAAATCTTTTTCCAAACGCTCTATCAACAATTTAGATTGCTCCAAATAGCTTTGTTTGCTGGTAATTTCGTTATTGGCATCGCGTATTTTTTTCTCTGCCAACTGAATTTCTAAGGTTTGCAATTCAATTTCTTTGTTCAAGGCATCAAATTCGCGACTATTTTTTACATTGTTTTTTTGCTTTTCGTAGCGGTCAATCAATGTTTTACCTTCTTTGATAGCAGCTTGGTTGTCGCTGACACGTTTTTTATACTCGTCTATTTCGCTGATAAGATTACTAATACGAGTATTGATACCGTGCATTTCGTCTTCCAAATCTTTTACTTCCATCGGCAATTCGCCGCGCATAGTATTGATTTCATTGATTTTGGAATCAATTTTTTGTAGTTGGTATAATGCTTTAAGTTTTTCTTCTACCGTCAAGTCTTGTGGATTTGCCATAAGGAAAAATAGAATATTTATTGTTTGTTGCGTTTTAAAAATGGTAATGCACCGGATTGGTACAAACGTCGGTTTTCAGAACGGCAAAGTTAGAAAATTTATTTGTCAATAAATGATAAAACAAATCTATGGTAAATTGTTCGCTTTCGTAGTGTCCGATGTCGGCAATTAATATTTGTTGTTCGGCATCAAAAAACTCGTGATACTTGTAATCGGCGGTTACAAAAGCGTCTGCTGCCTGTGTTCGTGCTTTGGGCAGCAAAAAACTCCCTGCCCCACCGCAAAGTGCCACTTTGTGTACCACTGCCCCGCGCAGTGCTGTGTGACGCACACAAGGCACACGAAAGGCGGTTTTGAGCAAATCCAAAAAATCGTTTTCCGGCAAAGGTTTTGGTAGATAGCCCACCATACCCGACCCTATCTGTGGATTTTCGTTTTGCAGAGCCACTATATCGTAGGCGACCTCTTCGTAGGGGTGAGCCGCTTGGAGGGCTTGCAGCAAAGATGTTTCGAGGTGCTTGGGAAAAACGACTTCAATTTTAGTTTCCGGCTCTTGGTGCGCTTTGCCCGCCTCGCCCACAAAAGGCTTGGCGGCATCGTTGGCGGTAAAAGTGCCGTAGCCTTCGGCATTAAAACTGCACTCGCCGTAGTTGCCGATATGTCCTGCTCCGGCGGCAAAAAGAGCTGCACGCACTTGGGCTGCCTGCGCTTGCGGGCAAAAAGTGTATAATTTGCGAAGCGTATCAGATTTGGGAGCTAAAATTTGTGTGTCTGTCAAACCCAATATTTCGGCTATTTTCGCATTTACGCCCTGCCGCACATTGTCCAAATTGGTATGAGAAGCATAAATGGCGATGTCGTTTTTGATAGCTTTGATAAGAACACGCTCCACATAGTGCCTGCCGGTAATGCTGCGCAATCCTTTAAATACTATCGGGTGGTGCGCCACTATCAAATTGCACTGCCGTGCTAAGGCTTCATCAACTACCTCTTCCAAAGCATCTAAGCACAGCAATACGCCGCTACATTCCCAATCGCTGCTGCCGCAAATGAGCGTAGCATTGTCGTAGCTTTCCTGATACACCGGAGGTGCTATGGTTTGTAAAAAATCTATGACAGATTTTATTTTTATCATGAATTTCGGGTATTCCGCAGCTTTTTTCTATAAATATTTATCTTGTTGTTGCGATTTTAAATCGCGCATAAAATCTTTAATCATTCCTTCACTGTCTTTGCGGCATATCATCAATACATCATCAGTATCTACGATACAATAGCCTTCCAAACCCTGCAACACAACCAATTTGTCGGGATTTGTCGCAACAATATTATCCGAAGACTGATACATAAGTACGTTTTTGCTGATGAGTGCGTTTTGATGCGTATCTTTTTCTTTTTGGTCCCAAAGCGAATTCCAAGTGCCCAAGTCACACCACCCGAAATCCGAAGGAATGACAGCCACGTTTTCTGCCTTTTCCATCACACCGTAATCAATAGAAATATTGGTGCATTGGGAATAGGCTTGCTCGATAAAAAACGTTTCGGAGGGCGTATTGAAAAAATCTTTACCGCTTTCAAAAACATCGGCTATTTCCTGCAAGTGGGCGCGCAATGCCGACACAATGCTGCGGGCACTCCATATAAAAATACCCGAATTCCAAAGATAATCGCCGCTTTCCAAAAAATGTTGTGCCAACTCTGCGTTGGGTTTTTCGGTGAAGGTTTTTACGCGATAAATATCTTTTTCTAATTCATTTTCCAAAAACTGAATATAGCCGTAATTAGTATCGGGGCGGCTGGGACGTATGCCGAGTGTGAGCAATTCGTCGTGGTTTTGAGTATATTGCAAGCCTTTGTTGATGTCGGCGGCAAAAGCCATATTATCCACGATTAAATGGTCGGAAGGAGCTACCACCAAATTGGCACGCGGATTTTTGTTCAATATTTTATACGAAAAATAAGCAATACAAGGGGCGGTATTGCGGCGGTCGGGTTCGGCGAGTATTTGTTCTTCGGTTATTCCCGGAATGCTCTCCTGTACCAAATCTATGTACTGGGCATTGGTAACAATATAAATATTTTCGGTGGGTACTATTTTGGCAAAACGGTCGAAGGTGGCTTTGAGAAGCGTTTCGCCCGTACCCAACACATCTAAAAATTGTTTGGGGCGGTTTTGGCGGCTGGAGGGCCAAAAGCGACTGCCGATGCCACCTGCCATAATCGCTACATAATTATTGGAATTGCTCATGTGCGTTGATATTTTTCCTTGTAACTTTATCAGTTGATAATTTGTTTTAAAGGCGCAAAGTTCTATCTATCTTTTTATTATTTGTATTTTTAGATGAAAAAAATAATAATTTTATTCTGTTCTTATTGGATATTCACTGCTTTTGTGCCTCCGCACGACTATCATGTCAGCATTACACAAATTTATTACGACAGCACCACACAGGCTTTGCAAGTCAGTATTCAATTATTTGGTGATGATGTAGAAAAAGCCATTGAAAAAAATGCAGCCATTTCGTGGAAGCCCTTACAAGACTTCCACAGTGCCGACTCGCTGTTGCGGGCATATATAGAGCAAAATTTTAAGCTGCTGCCCGACAGCCAACAACAAGCGGCAGTGCTGCAATATTTGGGTTTTGAAATAGACCACGATGAAGTGTGGTGCTATGCCGAAATACCCTCATTGCCGCAAGCACCGAAGCACTTGTATATAAAAAACACTTTATTGACAGAAATATTTGCACAGCAAAGCAATATTATTCAGGCGAATATCGGCGGACACGAAAAAAGTGTTTCTTTGCACCGCCAACAGCGCGAAGCAGTGTTGGAATTTTAAAGCAAAATAAAAAAAGAGAATGTTGCTTTTTGAAGGAATTTTAGATAAAATGCGTGCCACTTGGCAAGAGCCGGTACAATATGATTTTTTTGTGGGCAATGCTTTTTTACCTGTCAATGATTGGATAGGTAAGCGTTTGTCGTTGCAATTTTCAGGTGCGATTTATTGTGTTAATTGCGGCAAAAAAACAAAAAAATCGTGGGGTGAAGGTTTCTGCTATCCCTGTTTTATCAAAGTTCCCGAAGCTGCGCCCTGCATCTTGCGCCCCGAACTCTGCGAAGCCCACCTCCATCGGGGGCGCGATGTGGCGTGGGAAATATCTCATCATCTGCAACCGCACAGCCTGTATTTGGCTTTGAGTTCGGCACTGAAAGTGGGCATCACGCGCAACACCCACATTCCGGCTCGCTGGCTCGACCAAGGTGCGTGGAAGGCACTTATTTTAGCCGAAGTACCCTATCGGCGGCTGGCAGGCGAAATAGAGATGTGGCTGAAAAAAAATATCAGCGACAAAACGAATTGGCAAAAAATGCTCAAAAACGTGGCGGATAATACGCTGAATATAGCGGAAGAAAAAAAACGCATCGCCGCATCTTTGCCCGCCGAGTGGCAATCTTACACGGTTGATACCGACACCATTTATACTTTTCATTATCCGGTGTTGGCGTATCCGACTGCGGTGAGCAGCATAGATTTAGAAAAAACACCACAGATTGAGGAGCGTTTGATGGGCATCAAGGCGCAATATTTTATATTTGAAAGCGGAAAATGCCTGAATATCCGCAAGCATAGCGGTTATTGGGTAAAAATAGAAGCCGAAACTGTTTAGCGTACACGCTCCCAAATGCGTTTGTTGGTTTTGTGCATCATATTGTTGCCATCGCAACTGTATGGAATTTGCTCTGTTTGACCATCGTAATACAGCATCAAATTTTTGTCGGCAGAACTCCAAGTTCCTTTGGCAATAACGCTGCCGCCCGCCTCGTAAGCACCATAAGAGCCGCCGCCGGCACTGCTGCCTTGAGTATATTCAAAAGTGCCATCAGCATTGAGCAGCAAAAAATAATCTGTTGCCCACGACATATAATCGCCAAAACCTCCGCTTGACATTACATCGGTGTATCGCCACAAACCCACGAGGCGGTTGTCGTCAATATTGGCGGCTGTTTTATTGGGAGGAGCAGTATTGTTGTTGGGAAGGGTTACATTACTTGCGGCAGGCGGCACGCTTGTAGCGGCGGCAGTGCTGCGCTGCAAAGACAATTCCACCGGCACTAAACCCAAGTACATACTGAATATCAGCGTTTCGCCGTGCAGGACAGCACTGAACAAATAGCTGGCAGAACCGTCACCTTCGGCAACCACGCCCGACATCATTTCATCGTCACCTACCACGCCCGTCACCGTTGCATAATCCTGCCCCGATACCAAAGTGCCCTTATAGTCGGAGTCTTTTTGTTCGCCGCTTAAAGTAATAACTACCCCGTTTTGATTTAAAGTAAAAGTACCGCTAAAATTGACGGCTTGCAAAGAGAATGCAGGCAAAAGCAATAAAAATGCCGCATAGAGAAATAATGGATAGGTGTTTTTCATAATATATATTTTTTTAAAAAATAAAAACACGCTAAAAGTATTGTGAAACAATATTTTATACTTGAATAATTCAAATATAAAACATATTTCAAACATTTCATCATATTTATTTTTTAATCTAACATTTTTCTCATATTATTTTTCCGCCAAAATAACAATAAAATACCTCCAAACAACATACCGCCCAAATGCGCAAAATGCGCTACATTATCGCTGATTCCGAAATAGCCCAAACCCATGACGAGTTCCAAGAGTCCGTAAATGACGACAAAATATTTTGCTTTGATAGGAACGAAAAAATAAACATACAAAAGTGCATTCGGAAACAACACACCAAATGCCAGCAAAATACCGAAAATAGCACCCGACGCACCCACCACTACCGAGTTGTTGTAATAATAGCGGCGATATTCTTCCAAAAATTTTGCACTCTGCAAACGCAGTTGCGGGTCGGCAGCAAAAGCCGAAGGGTCGCTATGTTCAAAAGCATAATACGACTGCAACAAAGGGCTGCCGGCATCGCGTTCCCAAAACTGAAAGGTAAAATTATCCTGTATATTCTTAAAATTATCGGCAGTAGGCGACTCCAAAAAATGCTCTACGGGTTCAAAAGTATTCTGTGTTTGGTAATGAAAAATGCCGTAATGAAACAGAGCAGCCCCCAAGCCGCAAAACAAATAATAAAATAAAAAGCGTTTAGCACCCCACACATTTTCCAAGATAGCACCAAACATCCACAATGCAAACATATTGAAAAACAGATGTGCAAAATTGCCGTGCATAAACATATACGTCACCCACTGATACGGGCGATAATCGGCAGCATTCCAATAATGCAAACCCAATAGTTTGGCGAGATCAATATCCGTTTGTGTATCAAAATAATATTTTGCAATAAATAATATGACATTGATTATCAACAAATTTTTGGTAATCTCCGGTAAGTAAGTAAAATTATTGGGTCGGATAGCTGACATAGAACAATTTTGGGTAAAAATAAAAAAAACACAGTTTATGGCTATAAAATATAATGAATAGGCATATTTTTCAATGTTCCTTAAAACTTTTTTATGCTTTATTTGTGAATATAGTGCATCTGATACAAACAAATAGAATACTAAAAACGGTTCTATAAATACTTGTATTTTTTTATTTACTGAAGGGCAAAAGTATTGGTAAACAATCATATAGGTTTGCTTTTTGGAGCAGTTGTTTTTTATGGCAGCCTGATCGTGTGTTTTTTAATTTTTAGAAATGAAAGCATCTGAAGAAATTTACGACAATGTACGCAAGTGGTTATATGTTGCAGCACTCTGCTACTGCTTGGGAGGAGTATATTTATTGTTGAGAGCCTCATTTTTTTGCGTTTTTGTCGGTTTGGATTTGCACGAACTGATGGCGGTACATATTGTGGGTATCAGTACTGTTGTTTTGGGAATCGGGCATTTGTTTGCGAGCATTCAGCCTTTGCGTTATTGGCAAACATCTTTGATAAGTTTGTTATTTAATATTGTATTCAGTCTTTATTTTTTCACTTTGTATTATTATGGTTATGTGGGTGTTTTTGTTTGGTGGCCGATTGCTTTTTGGGTGTTTTTCGGGTTTCTGTTTTTCAAAATCATACAAAAAGTTTATCTTCAGCAATTTGAGCAAGATGCCAAATTAATTTCTATTTTTTCGCAAGACCAACACCTCACCCTCTCCGCCTTTGAAACCAACCACGACGAAACACTCGCTGAACTTTGTGAAAACTCCCCCATAATGCTGGTATTTTTGAGGCATTTCGGCTGTTTATTTTGTATGGAAACGTTACAGGATTTGCAACAAAAA
The DNA here is from genome assembly GCA_016711285.1 of Sphingobacteriales bacterium. Lineage (NCBI taxonomy): Bacteria > Pseudomonadati > Bacteroidota > Sphingobacteriia > Sphingobacteriales > Sphingobacteriales bacterium. The sequence continues at coordinate 845,779 of JADJTG010000002.1, read as the reverse complement.
CGCAAACTCATAGAAAGCTACGGTGTGCGCATTGTATTGGTGCACATGGCGAGCAGTGAGGTTACACTTGATATACTGAAAAAATACAACTTGGAAGACTTAGATTGTGTGAGTGATGAAGAAAGTATTTTATATAAAAAATTCAGCCTCAAACGTGCCACTTTAGAGCAGTTATTTGGTTTAAATGTATTAATCTCATCTGCCAGAATATACTTACAGGGAAAACGCCCTTCTATGGAATTTTTAGGCGACCGCTTTCAAATGCCGGGTGTGTTTTTGATTTATCGCAATCAAATACTCAAAAAATATGTGTATCACCATATTGCCGAGCGTCCTGATTTTGTACAAATAGCAAAAGCTACCGTTTGTCAGTAGTTTTTTTCAATATCTCCACTTTATAACATAATTTCTACCTGCCACAATAATACGAATAAAATACAAGCCGTTTGGCAGTGTTGCAACAGGCGGCGACAATGTTATTTGTGTATTATCGGTATGTATATTCCAATGGGCGCATCTTTTTCCCTGCACATCATACATTTCTATATCTTCAATCAATACTTGCTGCGGGTTGTATAAAAAAACATTTTCGCGGGGCAAAGCGGGCTGAGGAAATATAAAAGCCGCCATTTTGCTGTGCGCCATATAGGAGAGCATCGCCGCCGCCACTGATGATTTCGTGCTCGCTTGCCCACAACAAACCGCCGCGCACAGTGCCACAGAGCACCTCTCGCCAGCCGTCATTTTCCACATCGGCAATAGCGATGCTCAACTCGCGCCCGCCAAAGGGCAACGACTCATTGCCGAGCAGCTCAAAACTGTCGCCACTGTCCATATTATTTTCAATATCGCCATATACCCACAATTTTCCCGACAAAGCCCCCACTGCCAATTGCCATTGATTAGTGGCATTTTTGTAGGCAAACGGTACGGCATTTCCCGTAAATTCACCGTCTTTGCGCACATCTATTTCCCCCAAAAAATTATTCATCAGCTCAAAAGCCGCATTTTGCGGTGTTCCCGTATTTTTCCAGTATTCCACAGTGCCGTTAGCCGTGCCTATGAGCAAATCCTGCAATCCGTCATTGTTGAGGTCTGCCAAATGCGGTGCAGCCAGCAAAGAAACGTGTATATTTTGCCAGTTTTCGTGTTTCAATACAAATTGTGCGCTGCTGTTGGCGGCGGCGGTATTTTCAAACAAATGCACATTGCCCGAAAAATCACCCAATACCATATCGCTGTCGCCATCGCCGTCTGTATCGCCGAAGGTGGGGCGCAAGCCGTAGTGCGGCTCGGCAAACTGCGCCGACACTTGTGCAAAATCGCTGCTCACCCATTCAAAAGCGGGCATATCTGCCGTGCCGCTGTTCTGAAAATACGCCAAAGCGGGTATAAACTTTCCGAGCGTATCATTGTAGGCATAGTTGCCGCTTACAATATCTAATAAGCCATCGCCATTGACATCAAAAAAAGCGGGGTGCGTGCTGCGGCTGAGTTCTATCATTTCATCTTGCAAAAAGTTGTTTTTTTCAAAAGCAAAAATTTCGGCAGCAGGGTTGCCAACATTATTGTACAGCCACACACAATTGCGTTGCAAAGAGCCGAGCGGCGCATTGGGTACAGCGAGCAAATCGTAGCGTTGGTCTTTATTGACATCAATGCGGAAAGCCGCCGGAAAAGTGCGCAGATTGACGGGCACATCGTAAGACGGAAAATTGGCATCTTGTTCCAAAACATTTGCATCGTTGGCAGTGCCGTTATTGTAGGCAAGCGTGAGCGCATCAAAACTGATGTCGCCCAAAAAAAGCTCTTGGTCTTGGTCAAAGTCCAAATCCCACGCCAGCAACGTAGAACCCGGGTGGCGCGAAGGTGGGGGTGTTTTGGCAGCAAAGCAAGGTGCTTGCAAATCTAAGGCGGTGCTGCCGCCGGTTTCGTAAAAATCGCCCCAGCAAGGGTCTGCAAGCACAAAAGAGGCGTTGCAGGCTTCGTTTTTATACCAAAACACAAAACCGCCATCGGGATTAAAAGTGAGCAAATCCGTTTTTCCGTCTTGGTCTATATCGGCGAAGTCGGGCAGGTCGTCAGAAGAAATAATAATACTGTTGTTGTCGCTGTCCGTCAAAGTAGCGGCGGGCGTAGCGGCAAAGGTGAGGGTGTCGTTTTGATAAATACCCCAAAAAACCGCTGCACCTTCGCTGTTGTTATAGGCGATTAAGTCGGGGGTTTGGTCGCAGTTGAGGTCGGCAAAACGCGCCCAATGTTGTATCGGCGGCAAATGGCGGGTATAGGCTTCCTGAAAAGAGTAAGGAAAAGCGGCATCAGAAAAATTATAGATAAAAGCGAGCCAGCGGCTGTCGCTGCGGTCAAAAAGGAGCAGGTCTTCGTGGGTATCGTGATTGAGGTCGGGGTTTGAAAACTGAGGGTTGTTCAAGCCGCCGAGCCACGCCAAATCAAGGGTGTCGTTGTTTTTGAATACCGGAGGATTTTGATAGCTGTAATATAAAGGCTGTTGAGCGCGCACACTGCCAAACAACAGCAGAAAGCTGCCCCACCCAACAAGTGTCAGGAATGTACGGAACAAATAGTATGATGACGTTTTCATAAGCCGACTAAAAAATATCTATAAGTAATACCCCAAAAAAAGTATAATTTTTGGGATACTAAAAATTAAAACGACATTAAAAGAAAAAAAGCTGGCAATCGTGCAGAGCAAGGAGTTTTTTTAAAAGCATATTACTTTTTTTAAAAATCTTAAAAATGTTCATCGTCCAACCCCCAAATACAATGTTCCAGACGTAAACGTTCACGGTGGAGGGCGTAAACTTTCATGTTCCAGACGTAAACGTTCACAGTGGCAGGCGTAAAATTTCACGTTCCAGACGTAAACGTTCACGGTGGCAGGCGTAAAATTTCACGTTCCAGACGTAAACGTTCACGGTGGAGGACGTAAACTTTCACGTTCCAGACGTAAACGTTCACGGTGGCAGGCGTAAAATTTCACGTTCCAGACGTAAACGTTCACGGTGGAGGACGTAAACTTTCACGTTCCAGACGTAAAATTTCACGGTGGAGGGCGTAAAATTTCACGTTCCTGACGTAAACGTTCACGGTGGAGGGCGTAAACTTTCGGAGGTGTATCATTTACGTTCTTTACGCCAATTTTCACGTTCCTGACGTGAAATTTCACGGTATCGGGCGTAAAATTTCACGGTGGCAGACGTAAATTTTCACGTTCCTGACGCTAAATTTCACGTTCCTGACGTAAACGTTCACGGTGGCAGACGTAAACGATGCACCTCTGAGCCTAAAATATAGCATAGATGCAATAAAAATGATAGTTTGATAAAAATGATGAGCTGCTCCACCGTGCAGAGTAAGGGGCTTTTTTTAAGTATATGGCTCTTTTAAAAATCTAAAAAAGGAACTTATCCTAATGGAGCAGATAAACCCAACCAAAAATACAACCCTAATTTTGGTTGAGTGCCTCATATATTCGCGGCTGCCGGAAAAAATGTTTAACAACGACAAAAAGCTATCAATTCGGTCTATACAAAAGTGTCGTTTTTTTTAAAAAATAACAATCAATTTTCGTCTTATGATAAAAATGCTAAATGTGTTTTACGAAAAATACACACCATACTTTTACTTCCTGAAATACAATACTACAGGCTGCTTTTTTAAAAAATATAATTTTATTATCTTCAGGGTGATTATTTTTGTACATTATTGAACTTTTTTTAACGGTACTGCCTGTGAGCAATTTTTTTGATATACTCGTTCAGTTTTTCAATTTCAGCGACCCCAACGTGCGTTTTGTGGTGCTGGGCTTGATACTGATTGGTATTTGTTCGGGAATGGTGGGGAGTTTTATGGTATTGCGCCGCCAAGCCTTAGTGGGCGATGTGGTGGCACACGCCGTATTGCCGGGTATTTGTATTGCTTTTTTGGCAACGGGCGAGAAAAACACGCTGGCACTGCTGGTGGGTGCTTTGGCTACGGGCTGGTTAGCGGTGGCTGCCGTTAATATTATCACAAGTCGCAGCCGCATCAAAAGCGATACCGCTTTGGGGATAGTGCTGTCGTTTTTTTTTGGGGGCGGAATGATGCTCCTCACCTACATACAGCACAGCGGCAACGCCGCACAAAGCGGATTAGACCGTTTTTTGTTTGGCAAAGCTGCCTCCTTGCTGCCCTCCGACCTGCAATTGTATATGGTGGTGTGCGCTTTGGTGCTGTTAGTGTTATTGTTGTTTTTCAAACCCTTTTCGCTCATTGCTTTTGATGCGCAATATGCACAAACGTTAGGTCTTCCGCTTCGTTTTTATAATATTGTATTGTCGGCGGCAAGCGTACTCACCATTGTGGCGGGCATACAAGCGGTGGGCGTGGTACTGATGGCGGCACTTTTGATAATACCCACCGTAGCGGCGCGTTATTGGACAGACCACCTGCCTACTTTGGTGCTGCTGTCGGCGATAGTGGGGGCGGTGGCGAGTGTTTTGGGTGCTTTTGTGTCGTATTTGCTGCCCGATATGCCCACCGGTCCTTGGATAGTGGTGATATTAACGCTGCTGCTGTGGACTTCGGTGTTGATAGCTCCCAAAAAAGGCTGGTTGTTTAAAAACCGCGAAAAACGGCAGTATCAGCACAAAATGCTCACCGAAAATATCCTCAAAACCCTCTATATGGCAGGCGAGCGCAGCAATGATTTTTCGAGTTTTCAGTCTTTGGAATCGCTCAAAAATTTACATAGTTTCACACAAACCGAACTACAAGCGGGCTTGAAATATTTAGAACGAAAAAAATTCCGTATTACAAAAAAACAACAACTGGCGATTGTCGCAGGAGGGTATGCAACAAGGCAAACGCATTGTGCGGCTGCACCGTTTGTGGGAATTGTATATGCAACGCTACCTCAAATTGCCCCCCGACCACCTGCACGAAACCGCCGAAGCCATCGAGCACGCCCTCACGCCGGAATTGGAGCGCGAGTTGGAAAAATTATTGGAATATCCGAAATACGACCCGCACGACAAACAAATTCCGTATTAAAAATACAAAAACCCTATGTTGTCAAAAGCGCGACAACACGTCAAGCAGCCATTTTTTTTCGGTAATTTCGGTGGTTTTCTGTATTTTATCGGCTAAAAGCTGCCTTTCTTTGCTATTACGCTGCGGCATATCTGCCCATACTATAATGCGGTGCAGATACTTGCAAAAATTGAGATAATACACATAATTGGTGGGCAAAATGCTTTTATTGCGGTGCAAATAATTCGTAAAATTCACCAAATGCGCACTCAAAGCATCTTCGTACTGGAGCGTTTTTTCATCTTGACAATATAATTCATACAAAGCCTTGATTTGTAAGCATTTAGCAGTGAGCAACATTTGTTTATCGTCGGGGGTGAGTTGCTCCAACTCCTGCAAAACGGTGCGATGCCGCTGCTGCAAAAAGCGCAGTTTTGCCACATTGAGGCGATACGCCGCCGCCTCCACTCTGTCTTTGTGCTTCAGCAAAAAATCATCTAACCACGCCAACTCGCCCAAAATTTCGGCTACCACAAAAATATTGCGGTAGCTCGCTGCCGGAACAATACCCTGCACCAAAAGCAAATCAAAATCTATTTCGGTTTGGTAAATATGAAAAACTTCGTTCCAGTATTCGCGCTTGCCCGCATTGATTTCGGCGATACAAAAATTGATGGCAAAAATAAAAAGATGTTGTTTTTCTTCGCGGCTGATGAGGGGGTCGTTTTGGAGCAAAATCGCTTTGAACTGCCTGTAAAAAACTTCGCTGTCGGGCACTGCCAAGAGCGTTTGCGCAATGCAGTAGTACATTTCAATGAGGGAAGATTGCAGAAAACGCGCTTGTTTTACAAAATCGAGCAGCGGCTCAGTGAAGCCGAAATTATAATGTTGTTGTTGTTTTAATCGTTTGAAATTCAAGGCTTTGCAATAATACCTCAATTTATTGGTACAATAAAAAACATCAAGGCTGTCCATCACTTCCTGCAAGCAAGGCTCTACATTGCGCACCGCCTCCGCCTCCACCATCTGATGTTGCTGCACCGCCAACTCGTAGTAGCGATACAAAGTGACATCGGCACGAAGGGCTTGCTGCTGCAACAATTGGCGGGTTTTGTGTCGGCTGCTTTCGCAATGCGCTTTCAAACCGCGCATTTGGAGGCTGTGCGCCAGTTGTATTTGATACATATCTTCCTCCACCGTCAGGCGTTGCTGCACCCAAAATTGCTCAATGCAAGCGGTGAGCAGGCTCATCAGTTGCTGCAATTTGATAATCTGAATATCGGCATCTTTCGGAAACAAAAATCGGTAGGCGGCTTCGCGGTGCAGGCGGCGGTGTTGCCAATCTTTTTGCGACCATTTGCGGATATATTGCAACAAATGCAGCAAAGACTCCGAGCCGCCGAAATAAGGCGACTGCACAAATTTTTCAAAGGATTTCCATTCCTTTTCGCTGAAAGTTTTGAGATAAGAAAATACCTTGCTCTGGTGCATCGGTGCAAAGGAATAATATTTAAAACACAAAAAAACAGTATTTTTTTAAAAAATTTTCAACATTTTTTTAATAAAATAAATCTTTTAAATTTTTAATTGTAAATTATTGATTATTAATTTTTTATGAACTGTATTATTTTTAAAACTATATGAAAAACGTTTTAAATAAAAAATATTTTTTGTGTTTTTTGATTTTTGTAGCTATGCAAATTCCCTACAATTTTGTTGCGTGATAAGTAGGCAAAGCACCGAACAGCATTTGATACGGTGTGTTTTCTTGCTCATCATCAGCCTATCCACTATTTACTATGTTGCTATATCTGTTGATTTAGCCTCCGGCGGAGCGCGGCGTTCAGCCGAAATAAGCACCCAAAAGGGCTAAATCAGCAAAATAGTAGTTGAAGAAAAAAAGCACTTGCAAACCCCTATTGCAAACCCGCTTTTTTTTGCTCTTTGATTTTTATCCATTAACCCTATAAAAAAAACATAGATGCTATGAAACACATCTTTACGACATTATTTGGCAAAGGCGGGCTACTCTTGGGCGCGGTTTTGTTGGGTACTTTTTTTGCCACCGCCCAAATTGTGAATATCCCCGACCCGAATTTCAAATACGCCCTTTTGAGCCACAACCCCGCCATTGACACCAACAACGATGACGAAATACAAGTGGCAGAGGCGGAGGCAGTGGGTACTCTAGATTTGAATAATAAAAGTATTTCAGATTTAACAGGGATTGAAGTGTTTGTAAATCTTGAATTTTTTAGATGTTCACAAAATAATATAAGTGTATTAGATGTCAGCAATTTGATACATTTAAAAAATTTGTATTGTAATCAAAACTCATTAGCAAAATTGAATGTACAAAATTTAAAGGATTTGTCTATGTTAGACTATTCCAATAATTTTATAGATAGTTTAGATGTTCATGAACTCAAAAATTTATACGGAGTAGTCTGTTTTAACAACCAACTTACCTACCTAAATGTTTCTGGTTCAACAAAAATTGCTGGATTAGATTCTTATCAAAACTTATTAACTTCATTAAATGTTGATGACCTTATAAGTCTAAAATATTTTGATTGTAACGGTAACAAATTAACCTATTTAGATGTTAGCAAATGCAAGGCACTTTATTCTTTTGCTTGTGGAAATAATTTATTGGAGATACTAATTTTAAAAAACGGAAGTAATAATTTTGGAACAGTATTTTATTTTGGGAGTAACCCCAATCTTGCTTATATCTGCTGTGATACGGATCAATTGGAATTTGTAAAAAACAAAGCAGTAGAATTTGGATTAAACAACTGCCAAGTTAATACCTATTGTTCGTTTGAGCCGGGCGGTAATTACAATACTATTTCAGGTAACATCATCTTTGATAATGAAAATAATAGTTGTGATGAAAATGATGTGCCATTAGCGAATCAACTTATACAAGTTGAAGACGGTGCAGAAGGCAGTTATATTAATTCTGATAATTCAGGAAGCTATAAATTATATTGTGGTAAAGGAACTTATACATTACTACCTTTTGTAGAAAATCCTTATTTTTCTGTAAATGCTGCTACTTTTAACTTTACCGAAACAAATCTCACCACCACCCAAAATTTCTGCATCACCGCCAACGGCACGCACCACGATTTGGAAATTACGTTCCATCCGCTAAATTCTGCCCGCCCGGGTTTTGATGCAAAGTATAAAATTATCTGCAGAAACAAAGGCAACCAAAAAGAAAGCGGTAGTATTTACCTTCAATTTGACGACAGCGTATTGGATTTTGTGTCGGCTTCGCCCGCCCTTGCCGCCCAAAGCGACAGCCTCCTCACTTGAGTTTCGCCAACTTACAGCCCTTTGAAAGCCGCAGTATTAACCTCACACTCAACCTCAATTCGCCGCAAGAAACACCGCCTCTGAACATCGGAGATGTTTTGAATTTTCTGGCATACAGCGATTATCCACAAACAGACGAAACCCCAACGACAATAATTCTACATTTAATCAAACAGTCGTCGATTCTTACGACCCCAACAACAAAACTTGCTTGCAAGGTTCTCAAATTGATGTAAAAAATATAGACGATTACCTGCATTACGTCATTCGTTTTCAAAATACAGGCAGTGCGGAGGCAATACAGGTGGTGGTGAAAGATGAGTTGGTGGATAATTTGGATATTTCTACTTTCCAGATGGTGGCGGCGAGCCACGATTATCGCCTCCGCTTGGAAAACCGCATCTTGGAAGTATTTTTTGAGAACATCAATTTGCCGGACAGCACCGCCAACGAGCCGGAAAGTCACGGTTTTGTGGCGTTCAAAATCAAAGCCGCCGACAGTGTGGCAATAGGCAGCCAACTCAAAAACACCGCCGAAATTTATTTTGACTACAATTTCCCGATTGTAACGAACACCACCGAAACCGCCGTGATAGAACTGTCACCTTTGTCGGTGGATTATCTGTATTTCAGAGGCAAATGTACAACTGCGGCAAATGTTTTGGAGTGGGCGACGGCGGCGGAGTATGCGAGTGATTTTTTGGGTACAGCGCAGCGCAGACGGTCGGGTTGGTCGGTGCTGGGCAAAGTGGCGGCGGCGCGATGTACACTTTCAGATGCCAGCCTGTCGGGCTGATATTATCGTTTGCGGCAGCAAAACAGAGATGCCAGATGATTTTCGCAGATGTTGGTATTGTACGATGCCCACAGCGAAGACTTTTTGCAGTATTTCCCAACCCCGCCAGCGATTTCATCACGCTCAACAGCAGCGAGATAATAGAGAGTGTAGAGATTTATGATGCGGCGGGTCGTTTGCGATTGGCGCAAAAAGGCATTGGTCATCAAATAGATGTGCGGAATTTTGCGAGTGGCAGTTATTTTGTAAAAGCACAAATTCAGGGAAGAAACTATATCCATCACTTTACAAAACACTAAAACTATGAGAACGATTTTTATTTTTTTGGCAATCTGTTACACCCATTTTGCCACCGCCCAAATTGTAAATATCCCCGACCCAAATTTCAAAAACGCCCTTTTGAACCACAGCCCTATCATTGACACCAACAACGATGGCGAAATACAGGTGGCAGAGGCGGAGGCGGTGGATTCGTTGTATTTATTTAATAAGAATATTACAGATTTAACGGGTATTAAGGCTTTTTAAATTTACAACACTTGAATTGTTCTGGAAATGAACTAACGGTTTTAGAAGTATCTGATTTAGTTAATTTAGAATATTTAGATTGTGGTGATAATCAACTGAGTAGTTTAGACATTTCCAATTTAGTCAATTTGCAAACTTTAGATTGTAGTGATAATCAACTGAGTAGTTTAGAAATAAATAATTTAACCAATTTACAATATTTACATTGTTCTTTTAATCAACTGAGTAGTTTAGAAATAAATAATTTAACCAATTTACAATATTTATTTTGTTATGGTAATCAACTAAGTAAGTTAGATGTATCTAATTTAATCAATTTGCAATATTTAATTTGTTCTTTTAATCAACTGACGAGTTTGTTTATAAAAAATGGAATTAATGAAAATGGTGGTAATACAAACCAAGGTTTATATTTTTCAAATAACCCCAATCTCGCTTATATCTGCTGCGATGAAAGCCAATTAGAATATGTAAGAAATAAAGCAACAGCAAACGGATTAAACAACTGTCTAATCAATACTTATTGCTCTTTTGAATTAGGCGGTAACTACAATACCATTTTAGGCAATGTTATTTTTGATGATGAAAATAATGGTTGTGATGAAAATGATGTGCCTTTGAATTATCAAATTATACAAGTTGAAGATGATGCGGAAGGCGGTTATACGGTTTGTGATAATTCGGGAGATTATAAATTTTATTGTAATGCGGGTACATATACATTACAGCCTTTCTTAGAAAATCTTTATTTTTCGGTAAGTTCTGCTACTTTCAACTTTACGGAGGACGATAATATCTCTGTTACTCAAAATTTCTGCATCGCGCCCAACGGCACACACCACGATTTGGAAATTACGCTCCTTCCGCTAAATCCCGCCCGCCCGGGTTTTAATGCTCAATACCAAATTACCTATAAAAACAAAGGCACACAAACCGAAAGCGGCAGTATTCACCTGCAATTTGACGACAGCGTATTGGATTTTGTGTCGGCTTCGCCCACACTTGCCGCCCAAAGCGACAGCCTCCTCACTTGGAGTTTCGCCGACTTGCAGCCTTTTGAAAGCCGCAGTATTAATGTTACACTTAACCTGAACACGCCGCAAGAAACACCGCCTCTGAACGGCGGCGATGAAATTACTTTTTTGGCATACATCAATTATCCGCAAACAGACGAAACGCCCGAAGACAATAGCTCCGCTTTGCGCCAAACAGTCGTCAATTCTTACGACCCCAACGACAAAACTTGCTTGCAAGGCTCACAAATTGAGGTAAAAAACATAGACGATTACCTGCATTACGTCATTCGTTTTCAAAATACGGGCAGTGCGGAAGCCATTCAAGTGGTGGTGAAAGATGAGTTGGCGGATAATTTGGATATTTCCACTTTTCAGATGGTAGCAGCGAGCCACGATTATCGTCTGCGCTTGGAAAACCGCACCTTGGAAGTGTTTTTTGAGAACATCAATCTGCCCGACAGCACCACCAACGAGCCGGAAAGTCACGGATTTGTGGCGTTCAAAATCAAAGCCGCCGACAGTGTGACAATAGGCAGCAACCTGAAAAATACCGCCGAAATTTATTTTGACTACAATTTCCCGATTGTAACGAATACCACCGAAACCGCCGTGATAGAACTGTCACCTTTGTCGGTGGATTGGTTATATTTCAGGGGCAAGCGTGCAGTGGCGGAAAATATTTTGGAGTGGGCAACGGCGGCGGAGTATGCGAGTGATTTTTTTGAGGTACAGCGCAGCGCAGACGGTCGGAGTTGGTCGGTGCTGGGCAAAGTGGCGGCGGCGGGCAAGGCGCATAGCTACACTTTCAGCGATGCGCAGCCTTTGTCGGGCTTGAATTACTATCGTTTGCGGCAACAAAACAGAGATGGCACAGATGATTTTTCGCAGATGTTGGCGATAGGCGGCGATGCGGCGGATATAAACATTTTTATTTCGCCCAATCCGGCAAGTGATTTCATCACGCTCAACAGCAGCGAGATAATAGAGGGCGTAGAAATTTACGATGCGGCGGGACGCTTGCGATTGGCACAAAAAGGCATTGGTAATCAGATAGATGTGCGGAGTTTTGCGAGTGGAAGTTATTTTGTAAAAGCGCAAATTCAGGGAAGAAATTATATCCATCATTTCACAAAACACTAAAACTATGAGAACGATTTTTATTTTTTTGGCGATCTGCTACACACATTTTGCCACCGCCCAAATTGTGAATATCCCCGACCCAAATTTCAAAAACGCCCTTTTGAATTACTACCCGAAAATTGACACCAACAGCGATGGCGAAATACAGGTGGCAGAGGCGGAGGCGGTGGATACTTTGTATTTATACAATAAAAGTATTTCAGATTTAACAGGCATTGAGGCATTTATCAATTTGCAAGGTTTAAATTGCAATGGTAATCAATTAACGGGTTTAGAGTTAGCTAATTTGCCCAATTTGCAATATTTAGATTGTGCTTCTAATCAACTGAATAATTTAGAGTTAGCTGATTTACCCAATTTGCAAACTTTAGATTGTAGTAGAAATCAACTGACGAGTTTAGGTTTAGAGGTTTCTAATTTACCTAATTTGCAAACTTTAGATTGTAGTAGAAATCAACTTACGAGTTTAGGTTTAGAGATTTCTAATTTACCCAATTTGCAAAGTTTATATTGTTCTAATAATCAACTGACTAGTTTGGAAGTCGCTGATTTATCCAATTTGCAAAATTTAGGCTGTGGGTGGAATGGTTTGACGAGTTTAGATGTATCTGATTTACCCAATTTAAAATTTTTAAGTTGTGAGGTTAATCAACTGACGAGTTTAGATGTATCTGATTTAGTCAATTTGGAATATTTATCTTGTTCTGATAATCAACTGACGAGTTTAGATGTATCTGATTTAGTCAATTTGGAATATTTATCTTGTTCTGATAATCAACTGAGTAGTTTAGATGTATCTGGTTTAGTCAATTTGAAACATTTGGGTTGTCCTGATAATCAACTGACGAGTTTAGATGTAGCTGATTTACCCAATTTGACAGCTTTATATTGTTATGAAAATCAACTGACGAGTTTAGATGTAGCTGGTTTATCCAATTTGAAAAATTTGCAGTGTCATTCTAATCAACTGACGAGTTTAGATGTTTCTAATTTACCCAATTTGAAATATTTATGGTGTTCTGATAATCAACTAACGAGTTTAGATGTTTCTAATTTACCCAATTTGAAAACTTTATATTGTTATGAAAATCAACTGAGCAGCTTATTGATAAAAAATGGCAGTAATGAAGGTGTTTTAAATTTTTCTAATAACCCCAACCTTGCTTATATCTGTTGTGATGTAAGTCAGTTAGCAAGTGTAAAAAATAAAGCAATACAAAATGGCTTAATCAACTGCCAAGTAAATACCTATTGCTTTTTTGAGCCGGGCGGCAATTACAATACCATTTCGGGTAATATCATTTTTGATAATGAAAATAATGGTTGTGATGAAAATGATGCGCCTTTGAGCTATCAAATTATACAAGTTGAAGATGATGCGGAAGGCGGCTATACCGTTTCAGATAATTTGGGAAAATATGAGCTATATTGTAATGCGGGTACTTATACCTTACAGCCTTTCTTAGAAAATCCTTATTTTTCGGTAAATGCGGCTACTTTCAACTTTACAGAGGACGATAATATCTCTGTTACCCAAAATTTCTGCATCGCGCCCAATGGCACGCACCACGATTTGGAAATTACGCTCCTTCCGCTAAATCCCGCCCGCCCGGGCTTTAATGCCAACTACCAAATTACCTACAAAAACAAAGGCAACCAAAAAGAAAGCGGCAGTATTCACCTTCAATTTGACGACAGCGTATTGGATTTTGTGTCGGCTTCGCCCACACTTGCCCAAAGCGACAGCCTCCTCACTTGGAGTTTCGCCGATTTGCAACCTTTTGAGAGCCGCAGTATTAATGTTACACTCAACCTGAACACGCCACAAGAAACACCACCTCTGAATGGCGGCGATGAAATTACTTTTCTGGCATACATCAATTATCCGCAAACAGACGAAACGCCCGAAGACAATAGCTCCGCTTTGCGCCAAACTGTTGTTAATTCATTCGACCCCAACGACAAAACCTGCTTGCAAGGCTCGCAAATTGAGGTAAAAAATATAGATGATTATTTGCATTACGTCATTCGCTTTCAAAACACGGGCAGCGCGGAGGCAATACAGGTGGTGGTGAAAGATGAGTTGGCGGATAATTTGGATATTTCTACTTTCCAAATGGTAGCGGCGAGCCACGATTATCGTCTGCGCTTGGAAAACCGCACCTTGGAAGTGTTTTTTGAGAACATCAATCTGCCGGACAGCACTACCAACGAGCCGGAAAGTCACGGATTTGTGGCATTCAAAATCAAAGCCGCCGACAGTGTGGTGATAGGCAGCAACCTCAAAAATACCGCCGAAATTTATTTTGACTACAATTTCCCGATTGTAACGAATACCACCGAAACTGCCGTGATAGAACTATCACCTTTGTCGGTGGATTATCTGTATTTCAGAGGCAAATGTACAACTGCGGCAAATGTTTTGGAGTGGGCGACGGCGGCGGAGTATGCGAGTGATTTTTTTGAGGTACAGCGCAGCGCAGACGGTCGGAGTTGGTCGGTGATTGGTAAAGTGGCGGCGGCGGGCAAGGCACATAGCTACACTTTCAGCGATGCACAGCCTTTGTCGGGCTTGAATTATTATCGTTTGCGGCAGCAAAACAGAGATGGCACAGATGATTTTTCGCAGATGTTGGTATTGTACGATGCCCACAGCGAAGACTTTTTTGTAGTATTTCCCAATCCCGCCAGCGATTTTATCACGCTCAACAGCAGTGAAACAATAGAAAGCGTAGAGATTTACGATGCGGCGGGTCGCTTGCGATTGGCGCAAAAAGGCATTGATAATCAAATAGATGTGCGGCACTTGGCGAGCGGCAGCTATTTTGTAAAAGCGCAAATTCAAGGAAGAAACTATATTCATCACTTTACAAAACACTAAAACTATGAGAACGATTTTTATTTTTTTGGCGATAGAATAGCGAAATATAGGAAAATAGAAGCCGAAGCGGTATGTTTTTTGTTTTTTCATGTTTTGATACTACAAAAATACATAGCATCAATTGCTTAGTCTTTTTTATCAACACTTTTTAGGGACTACCCAACTGTTCATTATTTCATTTTTTCTATTTGCTCCAATACAGAGCGCACCGTGCTGCTTACTATTTCATTTTCTTGTTGCTCGGAGATACTTTCATAATTAAGCAAGGATATTTCATCTTTTCCGTATTTAATTATGTATTTATACGCATCAAAAAATATTATGATTTGTACGTCTATTGAAAAAATATTTTCTCTATTATACCTAAAATCTTTTAACGTTCTGATATAGCTGATGTATCTTGTGCCTTCTGGATATACAAAAGAACTTTGTAGTTCCTTAGAATAATCAGCATCACGAAAGGATATACCTCTGTTTCTAACCGCATCATTATCTATATAAATTTTAGAAAAGGCCTCAGAAAACAACTCATCAAAAGTTTTTAGTTCAGCATCGGCTTTTCCAAAAAGAGAAACCATTATTTCAATTAAGTGCTGCTTTATTTGCGCTTTGTCTTTAATAAATTCTATTGCCTCTTTTTCTTTTAAATCTCTTTTGAGCAATTCAATTTCTTTGCCCAAATCATCGGCTTCTTCTATATCTTCGCTGCGTGTGGCTTTGAGCATCAATTCCAAACTCCACAGCAGTTGGGTAGCAATATATTCCGTAAAAGCCTCTATATTTCCGGTGTCGGCTTGGTTGAGAGCGTTTAAATATTGTTTTTTTTCTGCGGATTTGATAATGACGGGCGGTAAATCGTGTTTGAGTAATACATAATTCATCAGCAAGCGAGCCATACGCCCGTTGCCATCGTCAAAAGGGTGAATACGCACAAATTTATAATGCAGCAAAGCAGCTAATACTATCGGTGGCAGTTCGGATTTGTACTCTTCTTCGTGATACCAACTTATCAAACGCTGCATTTCCAATGGCGTATCTAAGGGGCTTGTATATTCAAACATTTCACCATTGGGCAACAATACAGAATTTGGAGTTTCTTTATAAGTGCCTGCCTGAATTAATTTTCGTGTAGCTTCGCCTGTGGGCGTGGTGGCGTTTTTCCAAAAAGACCGTACTAAAATAGTTTTATGCAGGCTTTTTATATCATTTTCAATAAGCGGACGATTTTTTTCTTTTGCCCAATCCTGAATAAGATGATAAGCGAGGTCGTGTGCTTTCATTTCTTCTAATTCGCGCATATCGTGGGCAGTGTTGCCCGATTTATCGCGGTACAACAACAGTTCGGTTTCGCCGTAAGTGAGCGTATTGCCCTCTAAATGATTACTGTTGTAATTGAACTCCAAACGAATTTTTTTCTCTAATCTGCGTTGGTTTATTTCACTGATGGGCGGCTCTTTCAAAATATCCGCTTGCAGCCGCTGAATACGTTCATACAGGATAGATAAAGTCATAAATTGATAAAATTTTATGTTATTGTTGCGATGATAAATAATTAACGAAACTATTATTTAATTTTATGGCTTCAAAAAAATAATTTCCGTCCAATAAAAAAATGTACGGAACTTTTATTTTGTGTTTTATATTTGTAATGTACAAAGCAAATCAATCTATTTTTGTTTTTTTATTTTTAGCCAACGTACTTTAATATTTTCCAGAAAAAATTTTTTATGATTAACGTTTCAGAAGAAGTAGCCAAGATAAAAAATAAGGCACAGCACGATATGGATGGTGCTATTCATCATTTGGAAACTGCCCTCACTGCTATACGAGCCGGCAAAGCAAGCCCTTCTATGGTAAATCAGGTAATGGTGGATTACTATGGCAATCCCACACCGCTGCCGCAAGTGGCAAATGTGAGTGCTGGCGATGCCCGCACGATTCTCATCAAACCCTGGGAGAAAAACATGTTGCACCCGATTGAAAAAGCCATTTTTGCCTCCAATATAGGGCTTACGCCTCAAAATGACGGTGACTTGATACGCCTCAATATTCCGCCGCTCACCGAAGAACGCCGCAAAGAATTGGTAAAACGTGTGAAAAACGAAGGCGAACACGCCAAAGTTGCCGTGCGCAATGTGCGTAAACATGCCAACGAAGTAGCTAAACGCCTTACTAAAGATGGTTTAGCCGAGGATAATGAAAAGAAATTAGAAACCGAGATTCAAAAAATGACTGATGATTATATTGTTAAAATAGATAAATTGGTTGATGCCAAAGACAAAGAGATTTTGAGCGTTTAGAATTTCTTTTTTTCTCATTAAAATTTTTTTCAGAAAAGCCACCTTTGTACAACAGAGCCGTCAAAGGTGGCTTTTGTATTTTTCTTTTTTTTTATGGAAATAATAAAAAACACTTTGCTCCGTCCCATCGCTCTGCACGAAATACCACAACTCAGCCGCCTTGCTCACGACATCTGGCAAGCGCATTATCCCGCCGTTATCGGACAGCAGCAGGTGGACTATATGCTGGCAACACTTTATTCCGAAGCCTCGCTGCAACACACTTTTGAAGCAGGCGAGCAGTTATTTTATTTTGTGGAAGAAAACAATACAACAGAAGGATTTGTGGCAGTGAGTTTTCCGCAGCCGCAGGAGTGTTTTATCAATAAGTTGTATGTACGTCATACACAACAACGCGGCGGCATCGGAGGGCGTACTTTGCAAAGTTTGGAAAATATATTTCCGCAAGCCGACATATTTCGTTTGCAGGTAAATCGCCAAAATTACAAAGCCATCAATTTTTATTTCAAAAACGGGTTTGTGATAGAGCAGGTCGCCGACTTTGATATCGGGCAGGGTTTTTTTATGAATGATTTTATCATGACGAAAAAGAAATATCAGAAATAAAGTGGGTGAAAAGTGAATTTTCCTTGCGAATTGATTTCTAAGGCAGGTGCGGGAATTTTAATCATATTGGCGGCATATAAAAAAGTTCGCAACCATTTGGAGCGTGTTTTTATTTTGCTCAAATCCACATCTACCGAAAGATAATACTGCCGCAATCGCGGAATATCGTAGCGTGTTATTATTTCGCCGTTGGCATCTTTCCATTCATTGGCGTAGCCGCCCAGCATATTTTCTGCTCCGTAGCCTATGGCTATATTCAACCATTTGGGCAATAGCGTAGTTTGTGGTGCTGCCACCCGCAAAGGGTGAAAAGTAAGCCAGTAGGTTTGTCCGTTGTAATCTTTCAGCACCAACTCCGCCGCCGTATTGCCGTATAAATCGCGTGCCCGCTCCGCCACTTGCCCCGAAAAATGAGAATAGTTTACCCGATGCGATGAAAACTTCAGATGAAATCGCTGCTCCTGCCAAGCCGTTTCTTGTGCCCACATCAGCAATGAACCGCTTGTATTGGCTATAATATCTCCGCCGGACGCGCCCCATTTTTCCGAAAAACCATCTAATACTTCAATGCTACCCTGAAACAACCAAGCCAGCGATGCGCCCCAGAAAGCAGCTTTGCGCCGCGACATTCCCGCCCATTGATACAGGTGCATCAGTGTAAGTGCTTCGGAGTAGGCTGTCCAAGTATGCCCTATTTTATCCACTTGATTCCACTCGCCGTTGTCGTTGTAAAAATGTAAAGCACTGCGGGCATATTGGCTGTACCACGCTTCGTTGAGGGCGAGCATCATACCGCTATACGATACGGCGGCGGCACTGTTGAGGGCGAGGAGGCGTTTGCGTTTTACAGCCGCCGGAAGTGTGTCGGTGGCAGTGGCTTTTGTAAGCAGTTGGTTGGTATCGGCGGCGATATTTCGGAAAGGGGCGGCGTATTGAGCGTATAATTTTGCATCATACTCCGAGATAAGCAATACTATTATTGCTAACGATATATTTCGTAAAAATACAAATATCAACTCCTTCATTTCAGCAGTTTGGAAAGGCAAATATCCATAAGAAAATTCATTTTATTATTTTTTTATGATAGAACTTTGCGGTTTGCTTTTTGCTGAAAAACCTGCCATAATATTTGTATTCGCCCTGTCGTTTTTATCTTTACAACAAAAGATGAATATATCTTCATTACATTTTATGAAAATTATTCTGCAAATTTGCACATCTACATTATAATTCGGTTATGTTCAGCATTTTCGCCAAAGAATTACATACTTATTTCGGCTCGCTCACTGCTTATTTGAGTGTGGGTATTTTTTTGTTGGTAAATGGCTTGCTGTTGTGGGTTTTTCCCGATACAAATTTGTTGGATTATCAGAATGCTTCTTTAGATTATTTTTTCAACATCACGCCCTGGATTTTGATGTTTCTTATTCCTGCCGTCACGATGCGTTTGTTTGCGGAGGAAATCAAAAGCGGTACTTTGGAGCTGCTCATCACGCGCCCGCTTACGAGTGCGCAAATCGTGGGCGGAAAATTTTTGGCGGCGTGGTTGCTCATTGCTTTTGCCATTGTTCCTACTTTTATTTACTACTACAGTGTTTATAATTTGGGTAATCCGGCTGGAAATATTGATGTGGGAGCGACCAACGGCTCGTATATGGGCTTGCTTTTGTTGGCGGGTGCTTTTGCGGCTTTGGGCGTGTTTGCATCTTCGTTGAGCAGCAATCAGGTAGTAGCTTTTATTATTGCCGTATTTTTGTGCTTTTTCTTTTATCAGGGTTTTGATGCTTTCAGTAAGTTGCCGTCTTTGGCAAATGTAGATTATTGGTTGCAGAATTTCGGCATTTATTCGCACTACGAAAGCATCAGTCGCGGAGTGGTGGACAGCCGCGATATGGTGTATTTTGCATCATTTATATTCTTTTTTCTTTTTCTTTCGCAATATCGCTTGGATAAAAGAGCATTTTTATAGGTCGTTTTTTTGAAATTTTGAGCCTATTCATTCAAAAAATGGCGTAATTTTATCCTGATTATTTCGTTTGGCTCATTGTCAGTATCTTTTTTTTATTTACAGCAATACATCTTCATGAATAGCCGCCATTTTATCGCCTTTTGCTTGTTGATAGCTGCTCACGTTTCGCTTTTTGCTCAATATACCGCCGTTTATCAGGAGGGCAACAGCCTCTACCGGCAGGGCAGCGAAGCCTTTGAGCGCGAAAATTACAGCCTCGCACAACAGAAATTTGAGGAGTTTTTGGCATTGCCCGCCAACGCTGCCACCCATATCACCGACCACGACGACCGCATTGCTGCTGCCTTCAAAGCGGCGATTTGTGCCAAAAAACTGCGCCACCCCAACACGGTGCATCTACTCACCGAATTTACGCGCAACTACGGCAACAACCGCCAATACCTCAGCCGCGCTAACTACGAGTTGGTACAAATTTTTTTCAAAAAGAAAGAATTTGCCGGCATCATCGCCCTCGAAAACCAAACATACCCGCAGGATTTGACGAGCAAAGAAAGCAACCAACTGCATTTTATGGTGGCTTACGGCTATTTGGTTTCCAAAAATTTTGACAAAGCCAAAGAACGTTTTGAAAAAATAGCGGGCAAAGGCGAATATGGCGGCGATGCCAATTATTATCTCGGATTTATTGAATACGATAAAAAAGAATACGACAAGGCTCTGCAGTATTTCAGAGCCGCCGAGCAGGAAAAGAAATATCAGGCGGCGATGCCATATTACATCACGCTCATTATGTTTCAGAAAAAAGATTACGGCGGCGTTATCAGCTATGCCGAGCCGAAACTCAGCAACAAAGGGCTGAAATACGAGCGCGAACTGCGCAAAATGGTGGGGCAGGTGTATTATGAACAGCAAAACTATCAGAAAGCATTGCCGCATTTGCAGTATTATGTAGAAAAATCAGCCAAAGTGAGCAAAGAAGATTTATATATTCTCGGATTTACGCAATATCAATTTGGTTTGTATGATAAAGCCATTGCCAACTTTTTGGAACTCAACACTTTGCAGGATAGCATCGGGCAAAATGCTATGTATCATTTGGCAGATTGTTATTTAAAAACCAACGAAAAAGAAAAAGCCTTGGCTTCTTTTGAAAGTGCCGCACGTCTTTCTTTTGATGCCGAAATCAAGGAAGCGGCGATTTTTAACACCGGAAAAGTAGCTTATGAACTCCAACAATATTCAAAAGCTATCAACACCCTAAAAGATTTTATTTTTGCTTATCCTAATTCGCGCTACTCTGGCGAAGCACAGGATTTGCTCGGCAAACTTTTTGATACTTCCAAAAATTACGTCGAAGCCATTGAAATTATTGAAAAAATACCCAATAAAACTTCCGCTTTGCAGGTGGCATATCAGCGCGTCACTTTCAATAGAGGTGTGGATTTGTTCAATAGCCGCGATTATGACAATGCTTTGATTAATTTTGATAAATCGCTGCAATATTCGCAAGACCGCAACCTGAATGCTTTGGCAAATTTTTGGAAAGCCGAAATTTTATTCAAAAACAACCGCTTTTCCGATGCCATTACTGCATACAGCAATTATATCACCTCCAACCCTTCGTCGCTCACCTATACCGATGCCAACGTAGGAACTGCCAATTATTCTATTGGCTACTGCTATTTTAAACAGCGAAATTTTGCACAGGCAGGCGACTACTTCGACCGCTCCGCCACCGGATTGCAGCAGAGCAACCGCGAACGCCTCCTCGCCGATGCTATTTTGCGTAGCGGCGACTGCTATTTTATGCAAAAAAATTATCCAAAAGCCCAGCAACGCTACGACGAAGTGGTGCAGCGCGGTGGCAGCGGCGCGGATTATGCGCTGTATCAAACGGGTATGATTTTCGGATTGAATAAAAATTATACACAAAAAATAAATACACTCCAAAAAGTAAAAAGCAACTACACCAACTCCGATTTTGCAGATGATGCCGTGTATCAAACGGCAGTGACCTACGCTTTGCAGGAAGACCACCGCAGTGCCATTGCTTCCTACCGCCAGTTGATAGAATCGTATCCCGACAGCAAATACTATGCTACCGCCCTCAACGAAATAGGTTTGGCATATTACAATTTGGGTATGTTTAATGAAGCATTGCAAGCCTACCAACGCCTCATCAGCGAGCAGCCCGATTTGCCCGAAGCCAAAGAAGCCCTCACGAATATACGCGATGTGTATTTGTCATTAGGCAAAAGCGATGAATATTTTGATTTTCTCAAACGCGCTCCCGTTCAGGTGCAGAGTACCGCCTCGCAGCAGGAAAAAGATTTGTATCAGTTTGCCGAAGTAGCTTTTGAGCGCGGCGACTGTACTGTTGCTATCCGCGATTTTACTAAATATATCAATAGCTATCCTTACGGCTCTAATGCACTGTATGCGCATTTTTATCGCGGCGAGTGCCTGTATGCCAACAAACAATACACCGATGCCCAGCCCGACTACGATTATGTATTGCAAAGCAACAGCAATTTATTTCGCGAAAAAGCAATGGATAAAGCAGCGCGTATCGCTTTTTATATCAATAAAAACTATGCTTCGGCGTATGATTATTACAAACAGATTCTCAAAAACAACAGCAGCAACAAAGAAACACAAGCGGAAGCATTGCGCGGTATGGTGCGCACCTGCTACGAACTGCGCAAATTCAGCGAGCTTGAAACTTACGGCAAACAACTGCTGGCAAGCAATGACGTAAGCCACGAACACGCCGCCGAAGCACATTATTATTTAGGAAAAATGTATATAGAGCAAAGCAAATGGAGCGATGCCAAAAGTAAAATGGAACAAGTTGCCAAAGCCAATACGAACGAGATGGGCGCAGAAGCCCGTTATTGGCTGGCTTATATTGCTTTTAAACAAAATGAACTCGATAAATCTAAAGATGCCTGTTATCGTGTGGACAGAGAAACTCCCGGATTTGTATATTGGGTAGCCAAAGCTTTTGTTTTGTTAGGGGATATTTATGAAAAAAAGAACGACTTCTATCAAGCTAAAGCCACTTATCAGAGCGTTGCCGACAACTATACCGGCGATCCCGATTTGATGGCAGAAGCC
Organism: Sphingobacteriales bacterium; assembly: GCA_016711285.1. Taxonomy (NCBI): domain Bacteria; kingdom Pseudomonadati; phylum Bacteroidota; class Sphingobacteriia; order Sphingobacteriales; species Sphingobacteriales bacterium. The sequence goes on along the minus strand of JADJTG010000002.1, from coordinate 823,071 downwards.
CGCGAAAAACTCCAAAAAGCAGAAGCCAAATTGCGCTCTAACTCTAAATTGGATAGCGGCGACAAAACCAAAGAATTGGAAATGGACGAAAGCGGCGGCGAATAAAAAATGTTGCCACACAGTGGTTTAAAATATTGCAGTAAAGAAAAGGAAAAATTTTCTGTGTTAAAGAATGATAAAAATGCTGTGCTGCTTGGAATAAAGCAGATGATTTCGGCGTAAAATATAGCAAATTTGCTTACTTAATTTTCAAATATGGCAGTTGAAGTACAAGGATTAAATAAACGCTTCGGACAACAACAAGCTGTGAGCAATGTAAGTTTTTCGTTGCGAAACGGGGAAGTAGTAGGTTTTTTGGGACCCAACGGGGCAGGAAAGAGCAGCACCTTGCGTATGATAAGCGGCTATTTGCAGGCAGATAGCGGCGATATTCAGATAAATGGCATAGATGCTGCCCGACAACCCATACAGGCACGTCGCCACATCGGTTATTTGCCCGAGCACAATCCTTTGTATTTGGAAATGTATGTGCGGGAATATTTGCAATCGGTGGCAGCTATTTATCGCCTTCCGCAAGCACGCACCCGCATTGAAGAAGTCATTGCTACCACCGGTTTGTCGCCGGAAAGCAACAAAAAAATCGGGCAGTTGTCAAAAGGCTATCGTCAGCGCGTGGGCTTGGCGCAGGCGATTCTGCACAACCCGCCCGTATTGATTTTGGACGAACCCACCTCCGGCTTAGACCCCAACCAACTGCACGATATTCGCCAGCTCATTCGCAATTTGGGAAAAGAAAAAACGGTCTTGTTTAGCACACATATTTTGCAAGAAGTACAGGCTGTTTGCGACCGTATCATCATCATCAATCAAGGAAAAATAGTGGCAGATGACCCCACCGACCGAATTATGGCGCGGGTGGCGGGGCAGGTATCTTTTTTGGCAGAATTTGCCGAAATAATTTCTTCGGAACGCCTCCGGCAATATTTCGGCGAAGCCACTATAAGGCAGGGCGACACACCTCAGATTTGGCATTTCAGCAGTGCCTCCAACGAGGATTTACGCGCCGCCATCTATCGTTTTTCCGTAGCCAACGGGTTTACTTTGCTTACCCTTCAAAAAGAGCAAAGCAATTTGGAAGACATTTTTAAAAAACTAACCGGTGCCAATTAAAAACTTTGTACGATACATCATTGCAGGGCTTGTGGCTTGCTGTGCTTTTTTGATAAATAATAACAATATAAAAGCGCAGGAGCTGAAGCGATGGATTATTATTCGGGGGCATGTGCTTGCCGAACACGACAAAAGCCCTTTGGAATATACGAGTATTGCCAACGTACAGCGCAATCAGTTTACTTATACCGGAGAAAACGGAGAATTTGTAGTAGGCGGCGTTGATGGCGACCAGATTGTTTTTTCGGCATTAGGCTACGATATGGACACTTTGGTCGTCAATGAAAGCATCAACTACGAACAACTGATGCCCACTATTTTTATGACTCCCCGCGACTATATTCTTAAACCCGTTATCATTGTGCCTTGGAAAACCTACTACGACCTCAAGCAAGCCGCTATCGCAATGGAACTGCCCAAAGAGGAACTTCCTCTGAATTTGCCCGAAATCAAAAATACCGCCAAGCCACTCTTAGGCGGCAACAATGATGTTACTTATGGTCCCTCCTCCAGCGGAAATGGTGTGGCGGTGACGGGGCTTTTTACGCATTTGTATAAAATGGTGAGCCGCGAAGGTAAATTTGAACGGCGACGCGAGCGCATTTTTGCTGCCGAAGAACGCAAGCGTATCATTGCCAAAAAATACAACCCCGAAATGGTATCGCTCCTCACCGGCATCAAAGACCCCGCCGAATTAGAAGCCCTGATGCGCTATTGCAATTTACCCGAAGATTTTATTTTAAATGCCATTGCCTACGATTTGCTTTATACCATCAAGCAATGCCATCAGGAATTTGAACGGCGGTAGGGGAGAGGTTTTTTATTGTATGTTTTTACAGAAGTTTCAATATATTTTCTGTAGGAATCGTTAGGATACGAGATAATTTATCTTCAAAATCTATAATGTCTTTTACGGATACACTTAGTATTTGTGCAATATGTTGCAGACGTTTCATAGAGATATTATCGGCACATTGCTCTATTTTACTATAAGCACGTTGAGAAATACCCAATTGGCTTGCTACATACGCTTGTGTATAATTGCGTAACTCGCGTAAATGACGAATGTTTTTTCCTAAATTATTCATAGTAATTTTTATAGCAGAGTTTATTAGTTATAGTTAATCACTCCAAATATATGCTTTATCTTGTTAAATAAAAATTTTTTCTTATTTTTAACAAAAATTAATCAATTCTAAATTAGAACTACAGGTTCTATTTTAGAATTTTTAGTTATATACGCTATTTTATAAAACAGATAACTTTGTATTACCGATAAATTAGGTGTACAGATATTTTTTTATTGCAATGGTGACACAAAATTTGTAGTGGGGAGAAGTTACCTTTGAAAACCCACCAAATAGAGTAAAAGGTGCAAATGCCGAAAGCGTTAGTGTAGGCAAATTTTAAAAAATATTTATGAAAATTACACAATTATTTTTGGTCTTATTCGTCTTTTCTTTATGGTCTTGCCAAAAGGATAACTTAAACGAGAATGAAAATTTACGAGTAGATCAAACTGTTGATTATGGTAATCCTACCATAGAAAAAGGTATTTTAAATTTCAAAAATGAAGCACATTTTGAAGAATATATGGTATCTTTGGATGACTCTACTAAATTGAAGAGCCTACAAGCTATGACGGGCTTTAGCAGTCTGTATAAAACGGTTATTGCAGGAGCTACAGATCCAAATGCGATAGATGAAAAAATAGAACAATTTAATATTGACGACAAAAAATTATTATCAACAATTAATGCTAATCATGAAATTATTATTGGGGAATGGTATTTTAAATTTTTCCCGAGTAGCAAAGAAATAAAGGTATATAGTTTGGTTAATTACAGAGCAAATAATTTAACTAATGAACAAATATATAGCTTTAATGATGATGTGTTTGAAGGTTTGGAAAAAGGAATATTTGGCTGTGGTGAAACTTGTAAGCAAGAAAAAGAGGATGGTACGGAAAAAGAAGAATATTGTACAATGAAAAATAGTGGAAATACTTACCAAATAAGATTGAAAAGTATTTATAACAGTTATGGCGTATGGCGCAAACTACAATCTAAATTTAAGCATAAATGTAGTTCCGGCATAAGTTGTTGGGGTATTGATGATGCTACTTCTTTTAGTGTCGGATATAATACGGAATGGAAGAAAAGATGTAAAAATGCGGGAGCGGGCTATAAACCTGTTGTTTGTTTGGATGCTCCTCCAGCTACCGATATATTAGATTGTGGACAATTCGCAGATTGGGGCACCTCTTGGGAACACATGCACTATCAGGGTACAAGATGCCTATCTGTTTTTAAATTAAAAACTTGGGTGGGTTTTACGAATGTTTGTACTTTGCTGCCTGAATATAGAGAAACAGAAGAAATAGTAGGTCAATAGTATCGTTATAAAAAAACGAATCAATAGTAACGGGAGTTTTCATAAATTCCTGTTACTGTTTAATATTTAGACCCTTTATATATTAAAATTTATGAAATTCTCTCTCTTCATTTCTGCCTCTTTCCTTTGGTTGCTGCAAATAAATTTTTGTGTAGCGCAACAACTTTATGCCGAAATTTCTTTAGGTGGTAGTTTGGGCTGGCACAAAATGCACCAAACTTCAGAGCCTGCAACACCTTACTTACAGTCTTTTCCGACCTTTACCGTAGGGCGCGCTTTGGGTGTGGTATATGAAACCCCCAAACATATCTTTCGCCTAAAATATGGAAAATATGCCCCCGCTGTGTCGGCGGGTGTATTAACAAGCACTATTTTAAAAAAGCAGTATCAGGGAGGCATGTTTGAACATAATTATAGACTTCTATATGAGAGAAAACTTAGTGTAGTAAAAAATAAATTTCAATACTGTATTGGCGGTGGATTAGGAGTAAATCAAATTCAATATCATTCTCCATCTCCCATGACAGGAGGAAGTAACGGTGAAATCAGTTTTTATAGAACGGGAGTCAGAGTAATACATCGTGTTTCGCCACATTTGGTAGTTTCCAATGGTTTTTTATATCATTCCAAAATAAAAAACACCGTTTCTATGCAGAGATATACTACAATTTCGGGCTTTCTGTATTAAAAAAATATACATACAGCGCAAAGATAGCAGGAGAGGGTTATCACGGTTATATAGAAAACAAAGCACGGTATGGCGGTATTTTATTTCACTACGGCAGAAATTTAGGTAATCCTCAGCAATGGTTTAAAAAGAAAAACAAAGCAAATGAGTAACGGAAAAGTATTTTTTGTATTCAATGATAGCGGGGTTTTTGTTTTTATTGTACTTTAGCTCCTCATTTAAAAAATACTTTTATTTGATTTATGAACACTACTTTCATGCAAGAAGCCATACGCCTTTCAATAGATAATGTAGAAAGCGGGCGTGGTGGTCCCTTTGGGGCTGTGGTGGTAAAAAATGGCGAAATCATTGCGCGGGGGGCTAACAGCGTTACGGCTGCCAAGGACCCCACCGCCCACGCCGAAGTGGTGGCTATCCGCAATGCCTGTGCCGTACTGGGGACTTTTCAGTTGGAGGGCTGCGAAATTTACAGCAGCTGCGAACCCTGCCCGATGTGTTTGGGAGCTATTTATTGGGCGCGCCCCGACCGCCTCTATTTTGCCAACGGAAAAGCCGATGCCGCCGCCATTGATTTTGACGACCAGTTTATTTACGAAGAAATCGCCAAACCTTTGGAAAAAAGAAGTATTTTCACACAGCAGATAATGCGCGATGAGGCTTTGGAGGCTTTTAAAAAATGGGCGGAAAGCACACAGAAAATCAGCTATTAAATGATACAATTTATTCTCAACCGTCAGCATATCAGCACCGACTTGCCTGCGGGCAGTACGGTGTTGGATTTTGTTCGTTATCATAAGCGGTTGCGCGGCACTAAAATCGGTTGTCGCGAAGGTGATTGCGGTGCTTGTACCGTATTGGTTGGCGATTTTGAAAACGCTACCTTGCGCTATCGCTCTATGACGAGTTGCCTGATGCCTTTGGGCAATGCACACGGCAAACATATTGTGACGGTGGAGGGCATCAACGGCGAAAATCTGTCGCCTGTGCAAGAGGCGATGGTGGCGTGTCAGGGCACACAATGCGGTTTTTGTACTATCGGTTTTGTGATGTCGCTCACGGGTTTTGCGATGGATACAACCCAAAAAGACTACGAAAATGCCATCGCCTCCATAGATGGTAACGTGTGTCGCTGCACCGGCTACAAATCCATTGAACGGGCGGCGGCTCTTATTTGCGAGCAAATTGCGGAAAAACCCGCTGCTCAAACTTTGGAGTGGCTGGCTCAAAATAATTTTATTCCTGATTATTTTGTTGAAATTCCGCAGCGTTTGGCGGCTTTGCAAGAAAAATTATCCGCACAAAATAAAAATTCAACTGCCTCGTCGTCCGTTCTTTTAAATATCGGCGGCGGCACAGATTTAATTGTTCAAAAGCACCACGCCGTAAAACACGCACCTTTGGAATTGTTGTACGAACACAAGGATTTTCAACAAATCCGCCTCAACGCACAAAGCAATTGCGAAGTGGGGGCTTCGGTGACAGTGACGGAATGGTCGGAGTCGCCATTGATACAATCGTTTTTCTCTGATTTGAAACGCTATGTAAAAATGGTATCTTCAACGCCCATTCGCAATATGGCTACGCTGGCGGGCAATGTGGTGAATGCTTCGCCGATTGGCGATATGTCGGTTTTTTTGTTGGTGTTGGAAACCGATGTACATTTAAAAAATAAAGAAGGTAAGGCACGTAAAGTGGCTTTGAAAAATTTTTATAAGGCTTATAAAACCTTAGATAAAACTCCCGATGAAGTGATTACCCATTTTGAATTTGTGCCGCCGCCGACTCGCAGTGTTTTTAATTTTGAAAAAGTGAGCAAACGCACTTATTTGGATATTGCTTCGGTCAATTCGGCGTTCAGTGCTACGCTTTCGCCGGACGGCAATGCTTTTGAGCAAGTGCATTTATCGGCGGGTGGGGTAGCCCCTTTTCCTAAATATTTACGGCAAACCTGCGATTTTTTAAGCGGAAAAAACATCAATACCGGAAATTGAAAAACTGCCCTCATACGCATTGACGAAGAAATTGCACCCATCAGTGATGCACGCGGTACGGCAGATTATAAACGCTTATTGTTGCGTCAGTTGGTGCTTTGTCATTGGCAGCATTTGCCCGCCGCACAAATATTGATAAAGGAATTATTGTAAAAATAATTGTTTTTTTTTGTAAAAAACAGACAATTATTTTAGGCTATTTTGATGTTTTGGCTGCTCGCCCAAGTGGGAATATCTTGTTTGCTGATAGCACTTGCCATCAGTTCGGGAAATAAATCGGGGGTACAGGCAAAAACGGGAATTTGTAAAGCGGCACAATATTCGGCGTTGGCGTGGTCGTAATAAGGCGCACCTTCATCGTTGAGCGCGAGCAGCACCAACATCTGCACACCCGAAGCAGCAATTTGTGCGATGCGTTTGCGCATTTCTGCCGCATTGCCGCCTTCGTACAGGTCAGATATGAGTACCAAAATCGTGTCGTTGGGGCGCGAGATGATTTGCTGGCAGTAGCTCAGGGCTTTATCAATATCCGTGCCGCCGCCCAACTGCACACCAAACAGCAATTCTACCGGATCTTGGAGTTGCTCGCTGAGGTCGGCAACTTCTGTATCAAATACCACCATATTGGTTTTAATGGCGGGGATAGATGCCATCACCGCCCCAAAAATCCCCGAATACACCACCGAAGTACCCATAGAACCGCTTTGGTCTATACACAAAACAATATTTTTTAGCGATTTTCTTTTTCTGCCGTAGCCGATGAGTGTTTCGGGAACGATGGTTTTATAGGCTGCCTGATAATGTTTGAGGTTGGCTTTAATGGTTTCGTTCCAGTTGATTTCATTGATTTTTGGGTGACGATTGCGGAAAGCGCGGTTCAGGCTGCCGGATATTGCCTGCTGAGTACTCGCCGACAATCGCTGCATCAATTCATCTACTACTTTTTTGATGACCTGTTTGGCGGTAGCTTTAGTTTTTTCGGGTATCAATTTACTCAAACTCATCAGATTTGCCACCAAATGAACATCGGGAACGATACCGTCTAATAGTTCGGGTTCGGTAAGTAAGGCAGTGAGATTGAGGCGTTTGAGGGCATCTTGCTGGATAATCTTTACCACGCTGCTCGGGAAATAAGTGCGTATATCGCCCAACCAACGCGATACCTGTGGCGAAGAAGCCCCCAAACCGCCTTTGCGGTCGCTGTCGTAAAGAGCCTGTAAACTTTTATCAATTCCCAATTCGTTGTTGCTCAAATCGCAGGGCAAGGCTTCCTGTGCATCGCTGCCCAAGAGCAAACGCCAACGTTTTTGGGTGACAGTTTCAAGTTCCACTTTTTTGTTGAATTTTATTGCACTACAAATTTACGGCTGCAAACATTATTTTTCCCCTGCACTTGCACCATGTATATTCCTGCCCGTAAAAAAGAGGGCAATGTCCAGCTAAATATTTCGCCCGCATCGCTTTGAAATACTTCCCATTGTGCTACTTTTTTTCCTTGTATATCCATCACATTCAATACAAAACCTCCAGCTTCTGATACAACTTGCGCCCGGACAGCAGTTCCGGCAGCAGCGGGATTAGGAAAAATTTGTAATTGCAAAGCGGCGGCAGTTGTTTCTTTTTGCAGAAGAACATTCAAAGATGCTGTATTATTTTCTTTAGCAAAAAGAAGTGGATCTTCGGCAACAGGCGGCAATGAAGGCGTGCAGCCTTGTATATATGCGTGAAAATCGCAGCCGGATTTTGCCCAAAATTCGGGTAATAAATCGCAGTAATTTCCTGCATTATATATGATTACCGCACCGCTCTCTATTGTGTTGGTAGCTTGGATATAATTTACGGCAGAAATATATTCATTATCTCCGGAAACAAAATTTTGGTTGATGGTATATTGCGTATTGCAATTGTTGATGGCATCGCAACCATCGGGAATGCCGTCGCTGTCTAAATCTAATAAATCGTTGAATCCTGCACATATATCGCAGGAGTTATCTACACCGTCATTATCGCTGTCGGTGTTGGCATAGGGTGTAGTGTCGTCACAATCAGGGCCGTCCACCGTAATATAAGCATCGCAACCGACATAATAACCGTCATTGTCGTTGTCTATACAAGTAGCGCAAGATGTCCACACATTTGGGTTATTATCATCACAGTCGGGATTACAAGCGGCGTAGCCGTCATTGTCGCGGTCGTCATCAGCAGGAAAAGCTCCGGCTGTTACATTGGGATGTACTACATACAAGCCCTCTTCAATATTTCCCAAAATAACATTGCCGCTCGGAAAATAAGGATAAACATTCCATGTAGCATTGAAAGTTGCCGCATTGCTGCCCGGAGTGCCGTCAAAATAAGCAACCTGACTCAAATGCGGTGCATTGGCGGCGTGGCGCAATATCCGAAGTCCGCAGGTATAATTTGCCTGATAAATGAGGTCACCTTTGTAATATTCATTGTGGTCAATGCACGCTGTATTTGCCAATAAAGTTTCGGTAACAAAGGGAGCATCTAAATCGCTCATATCCCACAAGTAAGTTTTGGTGTTGTGTCCAAACTGAATTTCATCGTATTCATCATTCATTACAAAATAGCGTTGGTCGTCTGAAAGCCACCCTTGATGCGTATAACCTTCGCCCGCATAACCTGTGCGCGAAATCATCACGGGTGCGCTTTTGTTGGTGACATCAACGATAGTTTCGGTGTCGCTATTAGAGCAAATACAAATTTCTTTACCCACATGCTCGCAATCAGGTCCTTCGTATATTACACACTGTGCATCGTGGGTATAGCCATCGCTGGAAAAACAACCTGCGCCGACTGGTGCCAAAGGATTGTTGATATTGACAAAATGCAAACCGCCACTGCAAGTATTTGTACCCACACCATAAGCGTAGCCGCTGGCTTCATTTACTACAATGTTGTGGCATTTGCCAAAACCTGTATATACTGCCGAAGCCGTAAAGTTTACGGGCGGATTGGTGATGTTATCCAATTGGTTCAAATCAAAAATTTGCAGACCGTGTCCGCTGGCTTCACTTACAATAAGTGCATAATGTTGATAGGTTTTAATTTCGCGCCAACCCGAATTAACGGTTTGTGTAGGCAAATTACCTATTAGTACCGGATTGGCGGGATTGGTAATTTCTACGAAAGCAGTACCGTTTTCTAAGCCCATCAGGGCATACTCTCTGCCGGAGGAAGTATTGGTCCAACCCCAGCAACCGCTGCCTTCCAAAGGGCTGGGTGCGCCCATTTGTGGTAGTGTCAGGTGGGCGTAATAATCAACATTGTTGCAGGGATAGCCGGCGGCACTGCCTCCGCTACAGGGCGTTTGCGCTGATATTTTTGCGGCAGCACCGCATAACATAATGATACAAGTAGTTGTGAATAAATTTGTCATTGTCTTTGTTATACAAGTGTATAGTTTTTAGGGGGAAAAAAACAAGCAAAGTACAATATTACCTTATTTTAAAGAGGAAAAATAATATTTTGTCAAAAAAATGTCATTTTTATTGTATTTCTACTCATAAAATGCCACACGCCTTGTCATAAATAAATGACAAGGCGTGTGTAAAAATAATGAGGTGTATAAAAAAGAACTACTTGAATAAGAAATTGGAAATAATTTCCCATAAATCTTTACCCACTGCAAACAGCATCAGAGGAAGCAAAATTGCCATACCTACCATTTGTGCTTTTTCTAAAAACGAATCGCTCAGGCGGCGACCGGTGATAGCCTCCACACCGATGAACATCATGTGTCCGCCATCTAAAGCCGGAATGGGCAAAATGTTCATAAATGCCAAAATAAACGACAACAAACCCGTGAGATACCAAAAGCGTTGCCAGTTCCATTTAGGTCCGAAATATTTTGCCATACCAATGGGGCTTTGTACCGAAGTCGCCGGATTGAGTTTTCCCTGAAACATCATTGCAAATCCTTTGGCATTGTAATAAATAGCGTCCCAACCTTCTTTGATGCCGTAGCGCATACTTTCTGCCAAACCGTAGGGGTGTGTGGCATTGACGGCTTTGTAATCAAAAAACGGATAAAACCCGATTTTTCCGGCGGTATCTACGGAGCAGTTGAGGCTTTGCATTTTGCCTTCGCGCTCAATGTCCAAGCTCACAACGGTGTCTTTGGCGGTTTGGAGAGCGGTGCGCAAATCGCCGTAATTCTCTAATATTTTACCATTTACAGCTACAATAAAATCGCTGTCTTTCAAACCTGCTTTTTGAGCGTTGGAACTGTCGGCAACGGCGGCGACCTGAATTTTGTGATGAAAAGGCGCAAAATAATCTGTGCCTTTGGTTTGGAAAAGCGTGTCGGGCAGTTGAATATGCACGATTTCGCCTTTGCGCTCTACCGCTACATCAGCACCGAAGAGCATTTCCATAGATGTATAATCTTTGTAGCGTTCGCGCGATTTTCCGTTGATGGCGACGAGTTTGTCTCCTGTTTGAAAACCCAATTTTTCGCCCCCTTCAAAGGCGTAAATGCCGTTTTTGAGTGCGGAAGCGGGTAAATATTCTTTTTCGTAACTTTTTAAATAAAAAGCAAAAATGATGATACCTGCCAAAATATTCATCACAATACCGCCAATCATCACAATGAAGCGTTGCCAGGCGGGTTTGCTGCGAAATTCCCAGGGTTGCGGTTCTTGTTTGAGTTGTTCGGTATCCATTGACTCATCTACCATTCCTGCTATTTTTACATAACCGCCCAAAGGCAGCCAGCCGATGCCATATTCGGTATCGCCTACTTTTTTGCTCCATAGTTTTTTGCCCCAGGCATCAAAAAAGATAAAAAATTTATCTACTCGTATATTGAAAGCGCGAGCCGCCAAAAAATGTCCTAATTCGTGTATGAATACCAGCAACGATAAACTTAATATCAGTTGCAGTGCCGAAATCAATCCACCCATTTTAAAATGATAAGATATGTTTTGTTAGTGTTTATTTGAAATGATGTGTTTTTGCAGTAAAGCATTGACAAAGCAAAAATTATATTGTTTTTAAAAAGCAATAAAAACAGCTTTTTAAATAATTTTTTAACAAAGATTAAGCAATATCGGGCGCAAATACTTCTGCCAGCATACAGCGTGCACTGCCGCCGCCGAGTGTTTCGATGGTGTGGAGGGGCGAGTGCAGAATATCGCAATAGCGACTGATGCGCTCCACTTGTTCGTTGTTGAGGCTGTGGTAGGCTTGTGAAGAAAGCACCAGAAATCCTTTGTCGTATTTATTTTTTACTTGCAGCATATTGCCTGCAAAATGGTTCATTTGCTCCAATGTAATGGCGATTACTTCGTGACCGGTGGCCGCCAGTGACTTGTCGAGGTTGTTGCGTGCGCCCAAATCGCTGATACTTTCCAAGCACACTACCGCAAATTTTTCGCCGATGCACATCATGACGTTGGTATGATAAATTTCCTTGCCTTGCGCATCTAAGGCAGTAAAGGCTTCGCAGGCGTAGTTTTGGTCGGCGCACCATTGTTGCAGCAACGACAAATGGGTGCGCGGCGACACACAAGCATAGGCGATTTTATTTTCGCGGTCGAGAACCATACTGCCGGTTCCTTCCAAAAATATCTCTTTTGACTCGTAACCGGAATAATCTTTTATGGAAGAAAACCCAAATTGTGCTTGCATAGCGGCTACTATATCATTGCGCCGCTCTTCGCGCCGGTTGGGTGCTGCCATCGGATACAATATAATAGTGCCGTTGCGGTGAAAAGAAATCCAGTTGTTCGGAAAAATACTGTCGGGTGTATGTGGTTGCGGAGTATCGTCAAAAATGACTACTTCAATATCATTGTAGCGCAACATTGCCGCCATTGCTTCAAACTCTGTCAATGCCTGCTGCTGCGAAATCGCTGCTGTGTTTTGCGCCGTGCCATCTTGAAAAGCATTAGATGTCGCCGTTTGAGCATTGAACTCAAAACGAACCGGACGTATCATCATCAGGGTTGAAGTAATTTGCATAAACCGGTTTTTAAATGGAATAATACGATAATTGTTTGCTTTGAAAAGGCAAAGATAGTATAAAAATTGCGTGTAGCACGGCTTTTTGAAGCAAATAGCGACTGTAGCGGTGAATTAGGCGTTTTTAAGTCGCTCTATCATTTGAGTAGTGGAAGTGAAGTGAATAAACGGGATTGTTTGCACAATGCCGCCCGCCGCTTGTACCTCATCTGCTCCTATGATGTCTTTCAAGTCATAATCGCCGCCTTTTACGAGTACGGCGGGCTGTATTTGTTGAATGAGGCGATAGGGGGTGTCTTCCTCAAAAATAAGCACCGCCCCCACAAATTCCAGCGATGCCAACAGCAGTGCGCGTGCTGCTTCGTCGTTGATGGGGCGTGCAACTCCTTTGAGGCGGCGCACCGAAGCATCGCTGTTCAAGCCCACTATCAAAAAATCGCCCATATCGGCAGCTTTTTGCAAATAATCCAAGTGCCCGCTATGCACTATATCAAAACAGCCATTGGTAAATACCACTTTTTGCGGTTTAATTTGCCATAAAGCTCTGTGCTGCATTAAAGTGGCTTCGTCCCAAATTTTTGAGCGAATCCGTTCGCCGGTTGTTTTCATGGTTGTCGTAAAAAATAAAATAAGCAGCAGCAAAAATAAGAAAAACTATATTTTATTAATAATCAAATAGAAATATTGCTATTATTTAATGCTTTGTAAATTAATTTTTAAAAAAAATAATCCTGCAATAAACTTTTGCCTTGATTTACTATCTTACTACTTTGTCTGTACTTTGTCTATTTTGCTTTATTATTTATTTTTATATATTTGTTGTGTATAATAAAACAATTGACAATATTCTGTAAGTAGTTGTTTAATATGGACTATTGTATTAAAAATTAGATACTATTTTATACATATAATTTATTTTTTTATTATGATTAAAAATTTATTTAGCTTATTGTGGGTGCTTCCTTTTATGGTGGCAAGTGCTCAGGGTGTTTCAGACGATTTGCCACCCAACCCCGAATTTGGTAAATGCTACGCCAAATGTAAAATACCCGATTGTGTAGTACAAACTACCGAATCCGTAATGACTAAAGCTGCTTCGAAACGGGTAGAAATTATACCTGCACGCTACGAAACGCGCAACGAACAGGTATTGGTAAAAGAAGCAAGCCGTAAATTGGTGGTAGTACCTGCCACTTACGAAACCGTCAGCGAGCAAATTTTGCTGAAGCCCGCCGAGAAAAAACTCACCGAAGTGCCCGCCACTTACGAAAATGTCAGCGAGCAAATTTTGGTAAGCCCCGAAAGCGGTCGCTGGGTGAAGAAAAAAGTAGATCCTTCCTGCTTGTCGGCGAACCCCGAAGATTGTATGGTACAGTGCTACGAAAAAACGCCGGCACAGTACAAAACCATCACCAAAAGAGTAACAAAAACGCCTGCCACGACTAAAGAAGTGGAAATTCCGGCAGAATACAAAACTGTTACAAAACAGGTCATCAAAACGCCTGCCACTACCAAAGAAGTAGAAATTCCGGCAGAATACAAAACCATCACTAAACAAGTAGAAGTAGAACCCGCCCGCACCCGCGAAATCGAAATTCCGGCGGAATATACTACTATCAAAAGCAAAATTGTAGCTGACAATGCCGGATATACCAATTGGTACGAAGTGGTATGTGCCAGAGATATGAGTGACGGACTTGTGAAAAATTTGCAGGAAAAATTACAGGCACAGGGCTACGATGTGGGCACAATTGACGGTATTATGGGCAGCAAAACAAAAAATGCACTCGTAAAATACCAACAAGATCATAAATTGCCTATCGGTAACTTGAATAAAGAAACAATGGCGGCTTTAGGCTTATAAATAATAAAATATTAAAAATTTCGGCAGGTGGTAATACATTTTGCCGAAATTTTTTGTTTTATTTGTAGCACAACTCAACCTAAAATATTATTTTTTTTGTTTATTGGTTTTTTATACAAACTTAAATGTTTGATAATAAATATTTTATAGCAAAAAAACAAAAACGTACTGATTTATCGCCGAAAAATTGATTTTTTATTTAAAAAACAAAAGATGATTTATATTTGAAAACCATTTTTCATTCCGATTCCATAGAAATACGCGATTATCCTTTTGCGCCCGCTACTGTTCATAAAGCTCCTTTTATTTTTGCCGAGCAAATTCAGGAAGTAAATACCAAAAACGAGCCGCCGCATATCATTATTAATCGCAATGAGGTTATTTTCTTAAACTCCACCGATGCAGCCGCCCTAATTGCCTTTGCAGCCGCCCACCAACTGCCCGATGTGCAACGATTTGATATTTGGGCTGCTATCAATGAGCCTTTCTTGGAGCATACTCCTTCTGCCGAACAGCAAATGCAAACCATCGCTTTGTTGCAGGAAAATGGTATGAATAAAATGGAAATTTTAGACCTGCGCGATGCTATGAAAGATGCAATGAGCGATTGGACTGCCCTCAACTGGGACTGCGATTACTTGGGGCATTATGAAGTATTGCTCCAACGAAAAAATACGTCTTTTTGGCAGCGGGTTTCTAAAGATTTTTATTGGCGCACAATGGATATTGCGTTGCGCAACCAGAACAAAAAAACGGTAAACACCGCACCTGCCACTTCTGCTACGGTACACATGAAACCGCCGTCTGTGCCGCCTTTGGAAAAATTGTGCAAACAAGCCATTAAAGCGGCAGCGCAAGCGGCTAAGTGTATTTCGCAATACAGCCAAAACCGTCAGCAATGGCAGGTAGAAGAAAAAAGCCATAATCAGTTGGTGTCGCTTGTGGACAGAACGGCGGAGCAAATTATAGTACAAACTTTGCAAAAGGCTTTTCCCGAAGCTGCTTTTATCACCGAAGAAAATACGGTGGCTCAACAGGAGGCGGAGTGGCGGTGGGTAATTGACCCGCTTGACGGTACTACCAATTTTGTGCATGGCGTACCGCCTTTTTCGGTGAGTATTGCGCTATTGCACAAGAACGAAGCTGTAATTGGAGTAGTACACGAAGTGGTATCAGGCGAAGTGTTTTCGGCGTGGGAAGGCGGCGGTGCATTTTGCAACGGAAAAAAAATAAATGTATCGGCTCGTCGGCGGCTCGCCGACAGTTTGGTGGCTACGGGTTTTCCGTATTACGATTACAGTGGCAGCGACAGCTATTTGGCGGTGCTGAAACATCTGATGCGCCACACACGCGGCATCAGGAGGCATGGCTCGGCAGCCGTTGATTTGAGCTATGTGGCGGCGGGGCGTTTTGATGGTTTTTTTGAATACAGCTTGCAGGCGTGGGACGTGGCGGCGGGCATTTGTTTGGTCAAAGAAGCCGGCGGAAAAATATCCGATTTCGGCGGCGGTAATGACTATTTATTTGGCAAAAGCATTATTGCCGCCAATCCGCAAATATTGGAAGAATTAAAGCCGCTTATTAAAAATGCTTTTAAAAAACAATGAAATATAGGTTATATTTGGAGTAAAGTTCATTGTATTTCTGGTAAATAATTCTTATTTCTAATTCCAAAACATACAAAAAAACGCTATGGTGCAAATAGAATTAGCACAACAAATTGCTAAAGAACTCCAAGATGATGCCTTAGCGCAGCATCCTGTTGATAATTTGGACGCTTTGCGCCTTCATGTAGCCGATGTTGTACAGCAACACATAGAAAACAACATGGAACGCCTCCTACAGATGCTCTACATTATGGACATCAGCGAAGAAAAAATTAAAAAAACGCTTGTAAGTCACAGCGAAGAAGCTACCCCTCTTTTACTCGCCGACCTTATTATTGAGCGAGAAATGCAAAAAATGCAAACCCGTCAAGCTTATCGCCTACAACATCAGCATCTGCAAGAAGAAATTCAAGATGACGAGGAATTGAAAGAAGAACTGTGGTAAAAAAAAGAAGCTGCTATTGTTTTTTATTAAAAATAATAACAGCCTCTTTGTCTTTTTTTAATATCCCAAAATACGCAACATATCTTCCGGCTTTTGCTCCTGCGCAAATACGCGGCTCGTAAAACCGCCGTTTTGTTCGTCATCGTCCACCAATATCAATTTCGGGGAAGGAATGAGGCAGTGCTTCGTGCCACCAAATCCCGACAAAGACTCCTGATAAGCCCCGTATGAAAAACCCCACATACAAAGGCTCTTTGGCATCATATACCGGCAGGTTAATTTGGTTTTGGCTCACTTCACTGTTGTAGTAGTCGCTGCCGTCGCAACTTAGCCCACCGATATTTACTCGCCGATATTCGCGATTCCACCGGTTGATGGGCAATACAATAAATTTTTGTGAAATGCCATAAATATCCGGCATAGTGGTCATCAGCGAATTATCCACCATATACCACAATTCTTTGTCGTTTTGTAGTTTTTCGCCCAACACTTTAAATACTATTACGCCGCTTTCTCCCACCGTAAAATTACCAAATTCAGTGTATAAATCAGGTACGGGTACGTTTTCATCTTGACATTTTTGTTGTATTTGGCGCACCACCTCCTCTATCATATATTCATAATCATAATTAAAATCCAAGGAATACTGAATAGGCAAGCCGCCGCCCAGATTGAGTTTGGTAAGATAGGGATTAATTTGGCGCAATCTGCAATATACCCGCAACACTTTTGCCAACTCGCTCCAATAATATACCGTATCCTGTATGCCTTTGTTGATGAAAAAATGCAACATTGAAAGCTCCAAATTCGGATTAGGCTTTATTTTTTCTAAATACAACTGTTCAATATCGCTGTAGCGGATACCCAAACGCGAAGTATAAAACTCAAAATTAGGTTCTTCGTCGGCGGCAATACGAATACCCAAACTGCACTCCACGCCGGCTTCTATATAAGCGTTGATTTCGTCTAAATTATCCAGCACCGGAATTACATTCTTGAAGCCGTCCCGTATCAAGGCGATAATATTGTCGGTATAGGCTTTGGGTTTGTAGCCATTGCAAATAATAATTTGCTCTTTATTCAGGCTGCCGCGCTCATAGAGTTTGCGCACCAAATCCACATCATACGCACTTGAAAGCTCCAAATGCACCTGATTTTTCAGCACTTCATCTAATACAAAAGAAAAATGAGAGCTTTTGGTACAAAAACAATAAAAATATTGTCCATTGTAGTGGAGTTTTTTGATAGAGTCGTTGAAAATGCGCTTTGCTTTTTGAATTTGTGAACTGATTTTCGGCAAAAAAGAAATGCGCAATGGCGAGCCGTATTCGCGAATCACAGACATTAAATCCAAACCATTGAAAAGCAAAGAGCTGTGGTCGTTTAATGCAAAACCTGTTTGAGGAAAATAATAGGTTTGATTAATGAGGTCGTAATAGGTGTTTTTCAACTTTCCGAGCGTGTATTTAAAAAGGGATAGAGAAAATAAATTAAACTTTTGTTGTTGTGATAATTTTTAGGCTACAAAAATAATCAACTTACAGTATTCTTAATGAAATACGCCAAAAATAAAAAAGGATTGTTTTGACTTGCAAAACAATCCTTTTTACATTGAATAATAATCTCTTGTACTTATCAGATAGTCACTACTGAATTTTCTGCGCCAAACGGAGAAACTACCCATTTATCGGCTTCTTCGTCATTTTCCCAGCGAGTTCCGTCAATCAAATAACGAAATTGATATTCGCTGCCTTTTTCGAGTTCTACTTCAGCTTTGTAGCTGCCGCGCGACAAGCTCATCGGAGTAGCCTTGCTGTCCCAGTTGTTAAAATCGCCCAACAATGCGATATTTTTAGCCTCAATAGTTTTGGGCAATGAAAAAGTCACTTTGCAAGTGCTTTGTTTTTTAGAATAAGATTTTTTAATACTCATTTTTTAAAAATTATGTGTTTGATAAAAAATGAAATACAAAGGAACAATAAAGCAACACAACAGATATGAAAGAAATATCAATAAAAATATTACCTTAAATAATTTGTAACGCTTAATTACTCCTAAATATTTAAATTTTGCCGCAAAGGTACATACTTTTTTTTAATATTAAAAATATTTTATTCTGTCTGAGTTGTTTTCTGTTGTTTATATATTTAAAGAAATACCAGCCAACAGCGAAAAGAAAAAAGTGCCGAGTGCCAGTTGTTTGAGCAGAGGATTGAGAACGGCGGGATCTTGTGTGTGCCATACGGTATTCAAATTGCTGAACAACAAAGGAATAATGAGCAAAAACAGCCAGTGCTGTATTTGGGCAGGTTCGTTGAAATGATACACATACACAGCCATACTCATTAAGGGCAGCAATAGTAAAAATGTGTGGTAAATTTTGGAACGATACGCACCCAAGCGCACCGCCATTGTTATTTTGCCGCTATGGGCATCTTCGGTGCGGTCGCGCATGTTGTTGAGATGCAGCACGCCCACGCTCAAAGCTCCTATCGCCGTAGCGGGTAGCAGCAGTGCCGCCTCCCAATGATGACAAAATAAATAGAAAGTGCCGCATACGCCCACTACGCCAAAAAATATAAATACCGATATATCGCCCAAGCCGATGTAGCCGTAGGGACGTTTGCCCACGGTATATTTGATGGCGGCGGCAATGGCGAGTAATCCCAAACCCAAAAACAGTAGCGACTTTAACAGAGGCAGCCCTGCCGCCGCTATCAGCGCAATACCCGACACCAAACACAACAAAGCGCACACCATGATGGCTCGCAGCATCGCCGCCGCTGCTATTGCCCCACTTTGTACGGCGCGTGCAGGTCCGACACTCCTCCGCGCATCTACACCCGAAACACTATCGCCATAGTCGTTGGCTAAATTGGACAAAATTTGCAGCAACAGCGTAGTCAGCAGTGCCAACAATAGAATTTTATTGCTGAAACACCCTTCTTTTTTTGCCAAAAAACTGCCCAAAAATATGCTTGACAAAGAAAGTGGCAGGGTGCGCAAACGAAAAGCGTGCAGCCAGGGACTAAAAGAAACGGCGGCGGCCGATAAAACAGGACTCATAAATCGGGCAAAAGGTGGTTAATCTTAAAATGCAAAGTATTTTTACTACTTTTGTCCGCAAAAGTAAGCATTCATAATGGCTTATTCAAACCGTCAGCAAGCATTAGAAGCCTCTACCGCCACCGACTGGCTTTTAGTGGGATTATATTTTTTATTGGTGTGTTTCGGCTTGGCAGCTATTCTTACTGCCAACTACGAGCCTATGTCTTGGGATACCTTCAATTTGTCGGAATTTCTGGACTTGCGTATAGGCAGGCAAACTACCTGGGCTTTGGGAAGTGTGATAGTGGCTTTTTTAATTCAACTGTTCGATAATCGTTTCTTTTCGTTGTCGGCTTACCTGATTTATGGCTTGGTGCTGTTGCTGCTCGTTGCTGTATTGTTTTTGGGTAAAGAAATAGCGGGTTCTCATTCGTGGTTTGATTTTGGATTTGGGCGTTTTCAGCCCTCAGAACTGGCAAAAACGGCAACCGCTTTGGCATTGGCTAAATATCTGAGCGGATTAAACGTAAATATCCGCTATTTAGAACCCAAAATTATCAGTGCCATTATCATTATTATCCCTGCGTTTTTAATTATTTTACAAGGCGATATGGGTACTGCCCTCGTATTTAGTGCCTTTCTATTGCCGCTTTATCGCGAAGGGCTGGCTTCTATTTTTTTGATATTGGGTATTATTTTTATCGCTTTATTCTTTGGTACCTTGTTTTTTTCACAAGCCTTAGTTAATCTGTTTGTAGTTGTCGTTATTAATGTATTTGCGGTGTCTGCTTTGTGGTACAAACGCCGCGAATGGATAACCATTGTTGTAGCAAGTGCTATTTTGTTGGTATTATCTTTTGTGGTAGGGCAAGAATGGGAAATTGCCTTATTGGTATTGATGGGTAGTGCTTTGGTAGTGTTTTTTTTGTTGTACCATCAGCTCAATCGTCCTTCTTTCGGTGTTATCAGTTTGTTGCTGGCGACAATGTTGTACGTTCATTCTATCAGTTATATTTATACTTCATTGCTCAAACCACACCAAAAAGGGCGTATAGATGTATTGCTCGGCAAAGTGGACGACATCAAAGGTTTGGGATATAACCTCCACCAATCAAAAATCGCTATCGGGGCGGGTGGCTTGTGGGGAAAAGGTTATTTACAAGGGCTGCAAACCCAAGGAAATTTTGTGCCCGAACTCAGCACTGATTTTATTTTTTGTACCATCGGCGAAGAAATGGGCTTTGCAGGCAGCAGTATTTTTATTCTGCTGTATTTGGCTTTTCTTATCAGAATTATTTTTGTTGCCGAACGACAGAAGTCCAAGTTCAGCCGAATTTACGGCTATGGCGTGGCTTCTATTTTCTTTTTTCATTTTTTGGTCAATATCGGAATGACTATCGGTATTTTACCCATCATTGGTATTCCTTTGCCTTTAATCAGCTACGGCGGTTCTTCGCTGCTCAGTTTTACGATTTTGCTCTTCTTGATGGTGCGCTTAGATGCCCGCCGCCGCGATATGGCGCATTAAAATTCCGTAAAAAATATTTTTCTTTACAAAAAAGCCTTCAAAGCCGCCAGCATTTCGGGGCTGTTCCATTGCTGCCCTCCGCCAAACTTTGCTACTACTTTTCCGTTTTTGATGATATATGTTTGAGGAATATACAAAACGCCGTACATTTTGATGCTTTTGGGCGACTGGCAATACAAAAATCCATAGTCATCGTGGCGTTGCCGATAGTGTTGGAGTGTTTCCGTTTTTTCGTCGGATAATACCACAAATTGATACCCCAAAGGCTCTAACTCGCGGCGTGCTGCCTCCAACAGCGGCTTCTCCTCATTACACGGCGGACACCACGTTGCCCAAAAATTCAATAAAATCGTTTTGTCTTTAAACCGTGCATCGCTCCATTGCACCGCATTGCCCTCCAAATCGCGCATTTCTATATGTTCGGGGTGTATTCTGAAGATGTTACAATGCCACGCACTCAGGCAAAATAACAGAAATAAACCATAAATTTTATACGAAAAATTCCATTTCATAAAATTCAAAGAAAAATATAAAGGATAATAAAAACGGGGAGTAATTGTTTCTTTTTTTCAGGTGATTGAATAATAAAACAACAGCGAGCAGAGCGAAGTAGTTTATTTTATTGTCAATTTTTCTTTTTCTATCTGCCCCTGATACACAAAAAGAGCAGATGTCAGCGTGTTTTTTCTGTCAATCTGCTCTTTTTTTAAAAAAAATAATATTGTGATTTTTTACAAAAATCAGCAATGGTAAGCCGCTTTAATCATATTTGCGTTTAAGAAACCAAATGTCGTTGAGCGTCAAACCTATCGCAAAACGGAAAAAGCTGTCTTGGTATAAATTTTTCTCTGTACTGCCTTTTTGCCCACCTTCAAAAGCCACATTCAACTGAGATACACCGCGCTTGCTGAGGGGCATACCTGCTCCAAATGTAATGCCGTATTCCGGCAAATCCACCCCGCTGATTTGCAAAGCACCCTGATCGTAGTAGCCGCCGAAGCGGTAGGATATGTTTTTGAAAAATGAACTGTTGTTTTTTTCCGGAAAAGTAGAGCCTCCAAAACTGATGCGCCAGTTGTCTTTCCAAACCGCCTCGCCCTGCGTACCAAAAACGTGGTTTAGGCGTTGCTGCGCCTCCAAATGCAAACGCCAGTTTTTTCCCAACAAACCCACACCGCCTTTGTAAGTGGCGGGCAACGATTGCGAAGTGTTGCCATAAGAGCGGTTGTACAATTCGGTATCCCAAGGAGAACCTGCCAAAAATCGCTGCCAATAAGTAGCGCGGCTGATGTGCAAAGAAGACCCCAACTCCGCTGATAAGCCTACTGTTAGATACAAAGGTTTGTCGCCTTCTTTGATTTGCGGTTGCCATTGCAGCCCCACGCCCGCCACCCAGCCTTTGTGCTGGCTGATATCGTTGAAGCGCGTATCAAAAATATATCCTGTGCTGTCAAAATTTTCGCGCAAGCCGATATAATTGGCAGTGATGGATTTGTCGGTAGTGCCAAACAAATACGATACATTTACGCCCGCCGAAAATGTTTTGTAGCGAAAGCCATTGCCCCAAAACACACGATACAAAGTGCCGTCGCCGATGTAGGTGTATTTTACTTCGCCGATGTCGGCTAAACTGTCGTTTTTGAAAATATCGTAAGAAGTGCGGCTGTATGGCATAATGCCGGCGGCACTGCCCCAAAATTTGGTAATCGGAAATGCCAACGCTAAATACCCTACCGACATATCGCCCGATTTATTGGATATGATGCCGTTTTCGGTACTGGTACGATGCCCGCCGATGCCCACTTCGTAAGTAGAAAAAGCAAGGGCTGTATAAGATGCCGGATTATCAAAATTGATATTGTAGGGTGTGCGCAACGAAGCACCTATATTGCCCATAGCGCGGCTGAAAGCAAACTTTGTGTTCGCCATATCTCCCAATCCGTAATAAGAATATACAGAAGTGGGGCGGTCTATGTTGGGGTCTATTTGCTGGGCAACAAGAGCTTGTCCTTTGAGTAAGCAGGCGAGTAAACAGCCAACAGCAAAAATAAAAGAAATGGGTTTCATCAAAAAAATAAAGCGTAAGCTAGGGTTTATCAATAGGTGTGTAATGATATTGTAAAATTTTATGTAAGCCGAACAATACAGCATTCGGCTGCAAAAATAGGGGAATTTTTAATAAAGAAGCCAATAATGGCGCACTGCCGCCTGTGAGCAATACCTGACACTCCCCAAAACGCCGTCGGTAGCGATGTACGGTTTGCTCTATTTCGGCGGTTGTTCCGTACAAAACACCGCTCTGAATAGCGTGTTGGGTGCTGTTGCCGATGAAGTCGGCGGGCGGCGGCGCATCTATAGCCACCAGCGGCAAACGCGCCGTAAAATGGTGCAAAGCCTTGTAGCGCATATTGACACCCGGTGCAATAGCTCCACCCC
Organism: Sphingobacteriales bacterium; assembly: GCA_016711285.1. Taxonomy (NCBI): domain Bacteria; kingdom Pseudomonadati; phylum Bacteroidota; class Sphingobacteriia; order Sphingobacteriales; species Sphingobacteriales bacterium. The sequence goes on along the minus strand of JADJTG010000002.1, from coordinate 799,915 downwards.
AAAAACAAGCGGCGGCATCTGTAAAATTGTAGGTGAGACAAGTGCCCCCGTCGATAGCCAGCACATTGCGCTGCGGAAACAAATAATGCGATGCCACCGCCAATGCCATACGGTCGCGCCCCAGTGTTTCGGGCGTGGCGTAGCGGTGCGTCAGTGGCAGGGGAGTGGTGGGCGTAAAAAAAATGAAATTCGGCTGCTGTGCCACCCACGCCGCCAAAGCGGGAGTCGGTTGCGCCACCGATGATACAATGCCGTATTGTACCGGAAACTGCTGCAAATATGCCTCTATTTCGGCAGGAGTGATGATACCGTTGATGATACTTCGGTGCTGCAACACATCGGTAGCGTCAAATACGGCAATTTTGGTGCGGCTATTGCCGATGTCAATACAAATATTCAAAAGCTATGGAACTATGGGTGATTTTTCGTTACAAAAATACAGGATTTCTATTTTCGGCAGACGGCAAAATCCTGTAAAATCCCTTTACCGTACTTAGCTAACGTGAAAAAGGTAGGTTGGCGTTGCGTGGCTGCTGTTATTTTTTGGTATATTTTTGCTAAAAAGCAGTGTATTATTTTTTATAACAGATTGATATACTGTATATTTTTATTGTTGCGTTTTGGGTAGATAGTTGGTTTGATAAAAAAAGTTTTCTTCATAAGATTAAGTTTTACAGAGTTTTTATTATTTTCTATTATTATTATAAATCAATCATTTATGATCATAATACAGCATTAAATACCTCAAAACAAGTTTAATTATTATTGATTTCTTGTACTATCGTACAAAGATTTTTATAAAAAAAACAATATTTTAAAAATAAAAAATAAATCATATCGTTTAATAAATCATTAAACGGAACATACTACTTTTTTGAAATTACCAAATTATTAAAATGATAAATAAAATGTTAAAATCTAAAAAAAACTTTGAAGTATCATAACGTTAGTTTATATTTGTTCGTATAAGCTATCACTGTAAAGAAACATTAACATACGAAAAACTACGCTAAGACTAATTCTTAAATATTAACAAAAAAACATAGAAAATTTACTATTTTCTTGCTAAGATGCCTCATAACATTTTAGACAGGGGAGGACTGTTTTAATTATATTTATTTTATTTATTAAACAAAAAATTGAAAAACTATGGCAACACTATTGAATGCCTCACAGACCAACGAGATTAAACAAACTGTTTTTAAGTTTGTAGTAATTCGCAACGCCAAAAAATTTAGCGTACCTACTGCGAATAAATCCTATAATATAGCAGCAAAAACTGCTTTTTTTGATGCACTCGCTAATTTAGTGGCAGATAAAGTTACGCCTTCTGCCGATTTGTTAGACAGGATTTGTAAACGTATTACAGAGGCATTTAAAAAAGGAGAAATCGTCAGCGAAAAAGAAACAATAAAACGGATTGTTTCACCGGAGTTAATCGCGTTTTCAGATTGGTTAAGTATAAACAGGAGTAGCTTGACACTGGAAAACACAATGGCAAATATGCCGTCAAAAGAAAAATTACTGAGTGTAGAAACAGAAGCTAAACTTTGGGATACATTATTTGCTTTTGTAATACAAGGACACGCCAACGAAATCACCTATTCTATTATTTCTTTATTAAAGGCTCAATATGTAGTAAATAATCTGCTGACAGCTAAAAAAGCAACTATAGAATCATTAAAGAATTGGGCAAAGGCAGAGGTTATATTACCGAAAGAAATATTTCCATTACCAAAAAGATTGTTTGAAATTGTTGCTACGGACAGCACCCCTGTAACATCTACAAAAACTATTGATATAGCAGCTTTGCTGAACCGTATTGATATGTTTACGCTTGCTATAGAGGAATTAGAGGAGGATTATGCTCGTCAGGTGGAGATAAACCGTTTTAATGATACACAGACAGAACCATCAAAAGATGGTGCTACGCGAACGAATCTGAGCCGAGATATAAAGTTATCGGACTTTAAAACTTATAGCGAAACCACGCAAAAGGCATTGGCTGAAGTAAAAGCCGAAATAATTTACAGCTTTGATTTTGTTATCAGTTTGTTGAAAAAACAGAAAAGAAAAGCGATGAATACTCTTTGGAGCCAAGTATCTTTGAAACAACAAATAGTACAAGTAGGAGGTGCTTTATGGGCAAGGGGTAATGAGCTCAATCCTGATATTGTAGATACCACTTTTTCGCACAACAGCGGCGGTAGTAGCACTCCTTGTTGTACTGATATTACTAAAGATAATTCCCAAGACTGTTGTAAACCCCCGCTTTACCGAGTAGGTGATTATATGCGCGTGGAGCAAACCCTGTGTTGCTACAAACCCGGGGAGGTAGCCCATATTGAAAATATATTGCAGGGCGAATACAAAGAGCGCGTAACTCGCCGTTTGTTGCGCAACGAAAGCACCACCACCACCACTAATGAGCGCAGCCGCGAAAGCGAAAAGGATAGCACCAGCACCGACCGAAACGAGTTGCAAAAAGAAACTTCTTTAGCTTTACAACAAAATAAACAGTTTAATGTACATGGAGGACTTGATATTAGCTGGAGCAAGATTCATGTATCTGCAAGTGCCGACTATGCAAGCAGTACAGCTTCGGAGCAAGCTATGCAGCAGGCTACTACATTGGCAAAGGAGGTGACTGAAAGAGCAGTGGAACGCATTACAGAGCGCGTAAGTGAGGAACGGATTTCAAAAATGATAGAGGAATATGAAGAAACCAATAAACACGGCTTGGACAACCGAGGTGAAGGAAGCAAGCATGTAGTAGGTACTTTCAGATGGGTAGATAAAATATATGATGTGCAGGTAATGAACTACGGCAGACGCATGATATTGGAGTTTATGATACCCGAGCCTGCCGCTTTTCATCTGGCTGCTACTTATCAAAATGCCGTACAAAATGGGGATAATCTCATAAAACCCATAGACCCACGTTCAGAAGATATAGAAAATATATTTAATGCTGTTGAAAATTTGAACGGTACTGTTACAGGTCCTTTTACCCATCATTCCTTAATAGATGAATTTAATTATGCTGTTTTAGCTGCACAATATGGAGCTGTAGTATCTCCTCCTCCAAAAGATACTACTATATCCTCTTGTATAGATGCCACTAAAAGGGAGGGACCCTTAGATTTACATGGCTCAGGATTAAGTATAATAAAATCTCACTCTGATATATTGACTATACCGGAAGGTTATGTAGGTGTAAAAGCAGAAATTAGAGTTGATTTTGACTGGTATTTATATAGTAGTACTGATATGTATTCGGCCGTGTCTGTTTTTATTGGTACAGAAAAATTATGGTTTGAAGGAGGAAATGAGGAAGAAGGTAAATACGGAGAAATAATCTTTGATGAAGATAGTAGTCTATACGATATTGTTCCTGTATCATATAGAGTCAGAAATTCTGAGTTTTTCAGGTTAAATATTACGGTACTCTGTAAACCATCAAAGCAAACTTATGAAAAATGGCAATTAGAAACATATAATAAAATTTTAGAATCTTATTATAATGCCTTAAATACCTATGAAACTGCTTTAATGGAGTTGGATAATAGTAATACCTCAACATTTAGTAATACAAATCCTTCATTAAATAGAATTATTGAACTACAAGAGTTAAAAAGAGGAGTAATACAACAACTTTTTACTCTGTATAGTCATAATTTTTATTTAGGCTCAACGGCTGTATCTTATGCACCAAGACCTGGAGCAAATAACCCTTTAATATATGACTGGACGACATTTTCTGTAAGTCGTTGTAGTGCGCCAACAACAAAATATGATTGTATTAACATTTTAGAAAACAACATCGCTCGCTTTTTTGAAACGGCTATTGATTGGAATTTGATGAGCTATGAGTTTTTGCCCTATTATTGGGCTTATAAATGTCGTTGGAAAAAAATATACCAACTCAATAATGACGACCTTCTTTTTCAGAGTTTTTTACAGGCAGGGCAAGCCCACTTGATGGTACCGGTAAAACCGGGTTTTGAACGTGCTTTGATTTTCTTTATCCAAAATGGCTACCTCTACGATGGCACTGCTCAGGAAATTCCTTTGGTGGAAGACGAAACCATCATTGATTTGCTGAAGGATTTGGAAGAAATAAAAGAAAATGAACCAATACCGGGCGAATCGTGGTCTTTGCGTTTGCCCTCCACGCTCACTGTGTTGCAGTGCGAATCGGGTTGTGTGGACGAAAAAGGACTGCCTTGTAATTGTTCGCCGCAAGATGCCGTAGGCACTGTGGGACACCCCCTCACCGGTGCCAGCAACGAGATAAAAGCGTAATGTAGTTCTCTCTTTCGTACCTCGCTACTCGTTTTTTAGTAGTAGCGAGGGCGAAAGAGAATTTTTTAACATTTTAATCACATATCCAACTGTGTTATGACTTTATCCGAACTTTTATATCAACAGCAATTCCCTCAATTTCCCCACATACCCAGCCCTGTAAGTTGGGGGCAGTATAATTTGCACGAATTGGCTGTCAATAAATTTAATAATTTCAGACAGGCTACACTTGGAGCTTTTACCATTTATGTGGGTGGCAACAATACTCAAAGCCCCGAGGAGTTGCAGAACTACATTTATGAATATTGCAACTTAGCGATTGGGAAATTTAACGATGAAGGGGTTTTTGATACCAATTTATATCTTAATTTACGGATATTTATCTCTTATGATGGAGCCTACCTGCTCGAAACCTATCAACTGCTTGAAAAAGACATAGGTAGCAATGATTTGGCGGTATTTATAGAAATCCCCCAAAAAGATATTTTTTCTGATGCAGTACTCTTAATTCGGGCAGGGAGTGATATAAAAAAAGAAGCAGCTGCGGCTATTTTCTCCAACAAATTTTGGGTACAACAACAAAATTTTCCGATTCAGATCACGCAAGAGCAAGTCAATGCTTTACTGAGCTATTTTGGTTCAAACGACGGATTTATTGACACACTTTTTGCCACTGCCTATCATTGGTATGCTCAAGGTACTGATTTTATTTATCAAAATACCCTCGTTTTTCTTACCAAAAAAAGTATTAATATATTATATGATATCGCCGATTTTTATGCAAAAACGCTACACATTGAAGAAAAATACTGGAATAACACCCATCGTGATTATGCACTTGCAGATGTAGCTCAGGCTATTGAATATATAAAAGAGAAATCAAAAACAATAGATGCCTATCTGGCAAAAGATACGTTGCCTGCTTGGCTACAAGAGGGACTTCGTATCTTTCAATCTATAATAGATAGTTTTTTATTTGTATTCGAAAAACTTAATCAGGCTTTTACCGATGTTTGGGCGCTTGTATGTGGTTTTTGGAATGGTTTGATGGATTTCATTAGTGATATATTTTCATTACTTGCCTTATTAGTAGAAACAGTAGAGGTTTTGGATAATCAAGAATATTATAAGGTATTGGTATTAGAACATCTTGATAATATCTTGCAAGCCATTCTCAGAATAGATGTAGAAAACTTTTTCAATAAATTTGAAGAAATATGGGATTTATTGCAAAAAAGATACAATAAATTATGGAATATTAATAGAACTGAAGTGCATTATTATCTGGGATATGCGATATTTGCTATCCTCGATGTTGAAATTGCGGGATTATTGATATTGAGCAACGCCAGAATATCGGAAAAAATAGTAGCAGAAATAGTAGAAGAAATTAACGGATTTGCAAAAAAAAGACCCATACTTCCGAATCCAAATGCCCCAAAAAGCAAAAAAAAATCTGTAAAAAGCATAATTAAACAAGTTCAAAAAACACGACAAGAGTTAGAAGCCGCAGAAAAAAATATAAAAGAAATAGAAAATGCTGTAAAGGATTGGTTGAAATATAAAGATAAAATAATAGCAGATTACAAAAAACTACGTGAAAAATTTAAGTCAAAAAATATTGGTACCCTTTGGAAACGAAAAATAAAAGAAATACATTTAGAATCAGATGAGCTAAAAGCATTATACGGAAAATATATTGTAGATTACCCCGGATTAGCCGAATATTTTAATCAGGCAATTTTTAAAATCACTATTTTTAAATCCGGTAAAAAATTGGACCCAATAACAGAGTATTTTATTTCAGGAAGTTTAAAAAAAATGAAAGAGTATTTTGGCAACCCGCCAAAATTACCTAAGGAGGCAAGTGATATATTGGATGATTTGGATAGTTTTAATAAATTTGTAGAGGGTGCAATAGATAAGGATGGAAGGCGAAGAGGATTTGATACGGAAATTAAATTTATTTTTAATTTTTTAAAAAAACATGCCCATAAGGGCAATCGTTTTGAGATAGAAATAACATCACTCATAAAAGTATGTACTTCTTGCGACCGCGAATTATTAATATTACAAGAATATATGCGCCGACAAGGAAAAACACTTATTTTTATCATAAAACACAATAAAGAATTAAAAAATTTTGAAGCGGTACAAAAAGAATTAAATATATAAAATAAAATGGAAATAAAAATATTAAAACAGATTCCTGCAAACCCTACTTTAGATAATTGGCACAATATAGGAATATCAATGGAGCGCATCAATGCTTTAGAAGCCACCTACAACGGCGGCAAAGCATTTCCTCTTGCGGTGCGTGAGTTCTTATTTTTATGTGGAGAAAAAAATAATCTCGGTTTTGGCACCCACAACAGCATCGAACGGCTTCAGGAACTTACCCGAAAAGAATTAGCTGATTATAATGAAGAAATAACACGCCCCTTCTTCGCTTTTGACCATATAGATAATTGCTCTGAATTTACATTTGTATTTTTAGATGAAGACCAAGAAGATCCCGATGTATATCTGTCTTCGCCCTATACGATGGAGGATTTTGGAGATCCTTTAGTGCGCCGCTACAAAAACTACACGTTTTCGTCTTTGGTCAATGATCATATTTATCGCATAAAAAAAGGCTATTCTTTGGATTAGCGGAAGGTTTTTTTTGTTGTGTAGCGATTTTTAAATGCCCAAGCGTACATCACACACCTGTTGCAGTCGTTCATATTGGCGGCTGCAATGGGTGTTTTTTTTATACAAGAATAGGTATGTCTTTAAATGATATGTACGCTTACATCACCTGTTTTTACAGAAAAAATATCCATAAATACCAAAATATTCTTTATATGTATTATAAGAAAATGTATTGCATCAAGCGGCTTATTCAGGCAGAGCACCCAACTTTATGAATAGTTTGGCAAGAAATATGTAAAATGTTAAAAAAATGTAAAAAGATATTTTTGCCAAACATTCTCTTTTTACATCTTAAATTCCTAAATTTGCGCTTTGAAATAAAAAGCAACTCAATATTATATGAGCTCAACACTTTACAGAAACCATATCAGGGTACTTCTTTTTGTTCTTTTGATGGGATTTTTTTCCGTGTCGGGGCGTGCGCAGGATCGCGCTGCCGCTATTGCTGCTACCAACGGAGCCCACGAAAAGGGACAAACACTCTTCAAATCAAATTGCGCCAGTTGCCATAAAATAAATGAAAAATTGGTGGGTCCGCCTTTGGCAGGAGTAGAGAAGAAATACGAAAAAGAATGGATTTATAAATGGGTGCGCAATTCGCAGGAAATGGTAAAAAGCGGCGATGCCAAAGCTGTTGCCATTTTTAACGAATACAATAAATCGGTGATGACGGCATTCCCTACTTTGAAAAACGAAGATGTAGATGCCATTTTGAGCTATGTGAGCGTTGAGGCGCAATTCCCTGCAACGGCAACCCCTGCCGCCGGAGCAGCAGGCACCGGAGCCGCCGCCACCGAAACCGCCGCGCCTTACGGTATATTTATGGTGTTGCTGGCAATTTTGCTGGCGATTATCGCTTGGCTCTTGGGGCGTGTGGTGCGCACTGCCGCCAATTTGGGGCGTGTAAAAAGAGGTGAGCCGGAATTAGCAGCCACTACCTTCGAAAGTTTCTTCAACCAACGCTGGGTGCGCGTGGTAGCGGGTTTGTTGGTATTTGCGCTGTTCAGCTACACCACCTACGACAATGCTCGCGGCTTGGGTCGTCAAAAAAACTATCAACCCGAACAACCCATTAAATTCTCGCACGCCCTGCATGCCGGAAAATGGAAAGTAGAGTGCCAATATTGCCACTCAGGAGCCGGCAAAGGCAAAAGTGCCGTTATCCCTTCGCCAAGCGTGTGTATGAACTGCCACAAAGCCATTGACAAAGGTCCCGTTTACGGGGAAACCGAAATCAATAAAATATATGCAGCCGTGGGCTGGGACAAAACCAAACACCAGTATATTGAAAATTACGAGCAAAAACCCATCGAATGGGTGCGTATCCACAATTTGCCCGACCACGTTTATTTCAACCACTCCCAACACGTAACCGCCGGTAAAATTGCCTGCCAAAAATGCCACGGTGAAATTCAAACGATGGAAGTTGTAAAACAAGAAAACACCCTCGGTATGGGCTGGTGTGTATCTTGTCACCGCGAAACAGAAGTGCAATTTACCGGAAATGCTTACTACAACGCTTATGAAAAATATCATAAAGCATTGAAAGAAGGCAAAATGGAAAAAGTAACAGTAGAAGACATTGGTGGTTTAGAGTGCCAAAAATGTCACTATTAATCTATTATCAAAACGTGTTTATCCGGTTTTTTAAGTTGAAATTTATCACATTCAAAAAAAATCACTCCTTATAAATGAAACAACCTAAATATTGGCGTAGTTTCGATGAATTAGAAGCATCGGAAGCATTTAATAAGAAAAAACAAGATGAGTTCTTGGAAGAGTTACCCTTGTTGAGCGAAATACAAGATTTAGCAAAAAACACGCGCGCCCCGCGCCGCGATTTCTTAAAAATGCTCGGCTTTAGCCTCACCGCTGCCGTTGCTGCTGCCGGTTGCGAAATACCGGTGCGCAAAGCGATTCCTTATGTTATCAAACCCGAAGAAATAACACCCGGTATTGCCAATTTTTATGCTTCCACCTTTTTTGACGGAAGCGATTATTGCAGCGTACTCGTAAAAACCCGCGAAGGTCGCCCCATTAAAATAGAAGGCAACCCACTTTCGTCTGTTACACAAGGCGGCACCAACGCACGCGCTCAAGCCTCCATTTTGAGCCTCTATGATATGGCGCGTTTGCGTGCCCCGAAAGTGAAAGGTGCTGATGTAGATTGGAAAACCATCGACACCAATATCAAAACAGCATTGGCAGGAGCCAACGGCGATATTGTCCTGCTCACTGCTACCATCGCCAGCCCTTCCACACAACAGGTTATCAACGATTTTAAAGCCAAATATCCGCGCACCCGCGTAGTTACTTACGAAGCTATTTCGCAGGCAGCCATTTTATATGCCAACGAAAAATCATTCGGCAAAAAAGCCATTCCCGCCTATCATTTTGATAAAGCCGAAGTGATTGTAGGCGTGGGTTGCGACTTTTTGGGCACTTGGCTTTCTCCGGTTCAGTTTGCCGCCGATTATATCAAAAACCGCAAAGTAGGCAAAGACAAAACCCAAATGTCGCGCCATTTCCAGTTTGAAGCCAATATGACTCCCACCGGAGCCAAAGCCGACTATCGCAGTTCGGTGAAACCTTCACAATTAGGATTGGTACTCGCCGCTTTGTACAGCGAAATCAGTGGCGGCGGTGCAGCAGGCAACCTGCCCGAACAAGCCCTTGCCAACATCAAAAAAGCTGCCGCCAATTTGAAAGCTGCCGCCGGAAAATCCTTGGTAGTATGCGGTGTAAATGATACCAACGCACAAATCCTTTGCAATGCCATTAATGCCGCTTTGGGCAACTACGGCACTACCATTAACTGGGGCAAAACCAACAACTTACACCAAGCAGACGACAAAGCTGTGGCGGAGTTGGTAGCTGCTATGAATGCAGGCAGCGTATCGGTATTGATGCTCAATGGCGTAAATCCCGCTTACGATTATTTTGATACCGCCGCTTTTACGGCAGCAATGAAAAAAGTACCTACGGTTATTTCTTTCAACGACCGCGAGGACGAAAGTGCCGAATTTGCAGCCTATCTCACACCTTCCAATCATTATTTGGAAAGCTGGAATGATGCCGAACCATTGTCGGGGCATTACAGCTTATCACAACCTTGTATTGCTCCTTTGTTTTCTACCCGCCAAATGCAGGAAAGCCTGATGGCGTGGGCGGATATTCCGGGCAGCTATTACGATTATCTGAGCAACCGTTGGAAAAGCATTTTGGGCGGCGAAGAAGCGTGGCAAAAATTTGTACACGACGGCGTACACGAAACCGCAGGCGGCGAGGCACAGGGTGCTTCTTTTGGCGGCGATGCAGGTGCTGCCATTGCTGCACTTACAGCCAAAGCCGGAAAAAGCTCAGGAATGGAAATTGTGCTGTACGAAAAAGTAGCGATGGGGAATGGTAAATATGCCAATAACCCGTTTTTGCAGGAAATGCCCGACCCTATTTCGCGTGTAACCTGGGATAATTATGCTTTTGTACCGAAGAAAACTGCCGCCGACAACAGTTGGGTAGAAACTTGGAACAAAAACGGTACAGATGTAGTAAAATTTGAAACAGGCGGCAAAGCCATAGAATTGCCCGTAACCATTCAGCCCGGACAATTGGACGGTGTGGTGTCTGTTGCTTTGGGCTACGGACGTACCAAACCCGGACACGAAAAATGCGCAGTAGGTAAAAATGCTTATCCTTTGGTGAGCTTCAACGGCGAAACCTTTGATTATTATGTGAGCAATGTGGCTACTTCAAAAGTAGATGACGGCTACCAGTTGGCTCAAACCCAAACGCATCATACCATTGACGACAGCCGCGAAATCATCAACGAAACTACCTTTGCCGAATACAGCAAAGATAATTGGTCGGGGAATTTTAATACACAACAGAAAAAATTAGACCCGCATTTTGCCGAACATCATTATTTTTCATTGTACCCTGAGCGCGACTACTCGCAAGGTTCGCACTGGGCATTGGTGGCAGATTTGAATGCTTGTATTGGCTGCGGTGCTTGTATAGTAGCTTGTAATTTAGAGAACAACGTTCCGGTAGTAGGAAAAAGAGAAGTGTGGCGTGCCCACGAAATGCACTGGATGCGTATTGACCGCTACTACAAATTTGATAAAGAAAAAGACCCTTACGCCGAAAACCCCTCCGTGGCTTTTCAGCCGATGATGTGTCAGCACTGTACTTATGCCCCTTGCGAAAACGTGTGTCCGGTAAATGCTACCAACCACAGCACAGAGGGCTTGAACCAAATGGCATACAACCGTTGTATCGGTACGCGCTATTGTGCCAACAACTGCCCTTATAAAGTACGCCGTTTCAACTGGTTTGATTTTCAGGGAGCAGACAGTTTCTACAAAGACAGCATCTTATCCAATGACGAAAATATGGTAATGGTAGATGATTTGAGCCGTTTGGTATTAAATCCCGATGTTACGGTACGCTCGCGTGGGGTGATGGAAAAATGTTCTTTCTGTGTTCAGAATTTGCAGGCGGCGAAATTGGAGGCTAAAAAAGAAGGACGTACTTTGAGAGACGGCGATGCAAAAACTGCCTGCCAAACTTCTTGTCCTACCCAAGCCATTACATTTGGTGACGAAAACATCAAAGACAGCCAAATCCGCAAAACACGCGATGATGAGCGTTCTTATACTTTGCTAGATGCTGTGCAGTTGTTGCCGCAAGTATCTTACCAAACAATGGTGCGCAACCAAGATGAACCGATGTATCCGGGGCGCAAACCATATACACCGCCCAAGCACCACGAGCCTGCGCACGGCGGCGATGGTCACGGCGGGCACGATGCGCACGGCGGCGGACATCCAGAAGCCACACATACCGCACCGGCAGCAGAGCACGGCACAGCAGCAGATACTACGTCACATTCAGGGCATTAAGTTGTTGTTGTTGTTGTGTCATTTCGGCAAGCTCAATGACCTGCAGCAGTTGTGTAGTTTGATTTCAAAAAAGGTGTAACGATATGAGGAAGTTCTACCAGAAGTGAGTATAATTGTTGTTGTATGCGATTTTAGAAGACCGCAACGACAGACAACTAAGGGAACTAAAATGACTTTTATGTTTCACTTTAGGAAAACTTTTTTAACTTTGCATCTTGGACAAAAATCAGAAATATAGAAAGATTACGTTTTACAAGAACTACTTTCAAGACTTCTTTTCCAAACAAAACAAGAAAGTAAAAGCAAAAATTGTTTGGACTTTTGACTTGCTTGAAGACTTACAAAGAGTTCCTGAAACGTATTTGAAACGTATAGAGAACACGGACGGACTGTATGAAATTCGAGTTCAATTAGGAAGCGACATCTTTAGAATTTTCTGTTTTTTTGACCAAGGACAGTTGGTCGTTTTAGTAAATGGCTTTCAAAAGAAGGCTCAAAAGACACCAAAGAAAGAAATTGAAATGGCACTTAAAATAAAAGCAGAATATGAAAACGAAGAATAAGAACTTAATGACACTCGAAGAGTTCAAAAAATTGAATTACGGCAAACGTGGGACAAAGGAACGTGACGAGCTTGAAGCAGGCTATGAAGCATTTAGAATAGGTGCTTTGATACACGACACTCGTGTTGAAATGGGAATGACACAGGAACAACTTGCAGAAAAAGTAGGGACAACTAAATCCTACATTTCTAAAATTGAAAACAATTTAAAAGAAGCTCGTATTTCAACACTTCAAAAAATTATAGAACTTGGTTTTGGCGGACGACTTGAACTTAATATTGTAGTTTGATTTCAAAAAAGGTGTAATGATATGTTAATTGTGATTAATAAATTTGATACTGGTTGTAGTTTGATTTCAAAAAAGGTGTAACGATATGGGCGGCGGCGCAATTTTGGCACTACTACCCGTTGTAGTTTGATTTCAAAAAAGGTGTAACGATATGTCAAATAGGTTACATTCATAAACGATTGAGGTTGTAGTTTGATTTCAAAAAAGGTGTAACGATATGTTTGCAGCGCGGACTTGTAAATCTCAATGCGTTGTAGTTTGATTTCAAAAAAGGTGTAACGATATGCATCAAGCTGTGTGACTAAGCTGCGGAGCTGTTGTAGTTTGATTTCAAAAAAGGTGTAACGATATGTTCAACCCCTCCTCAATATATGTCTGCACAGTTGTAGTTTGATTTCAAAAAAGGTGTAACGATATGCAAAAATTCTCCGGAGGTGTCGGCTCCTGCGTTGTAGTTTGATTTCAAAAAAGGTGTAACGATATGCTTATGAGGTATTTGTCGTATTCGCGCCAGTTGTAGTTTGATTTCAAAAAAGGTGTAACGATATGAAAATGATAGGTTGTTGTTTATCCTTTTGAGTTGTAGTTTGATTTCAAAAAAGGTGTAACGATATGATCTGCATTCGCCACTCCTAAATCAATGCTGTTGTAGTTTGATTTCAAAAAAGGTGTTACGATATGTACTCTCGCCGTTAGTAGCTTTACCATTGTGTTGTAGTTTGATTTCAAAAAAGGTGTTACGATATGACGTACAGGCGGTAAGAGATAAGCTTTTGCGTTGTAGTTTGATTTCAAAAAAGGTGTAACGATATGAGTAACCTTATATCGTGTTGGAAATCAGGGCGTTAGCTTCGTTTTTTGCTAAAAAAAATGAGCTTTCTGCCCTGATTTTTTTAAAAAAAACTCAGTTTTTGCCATCCTAATTTGCGCTTTTTCTGCTTTTTGTATGCTTATTCCTGTTTTTTTATCATAAAAAAAAGTCCGGTAGCGTTTTGCGTTATCGGACTTTTTAATGATATGGCAGCAATTTTATACAAAGATGTGTGCAAGACCAATATTTAATAAGAATCCAAAAAATATTATTGCGTCAAGCCCTTATTTGGCGTTCAAAGGTGCATCGTTTACGTCTGCCACCGTAAACGTTTACGCCTTGAACGTGAAATTTGGCGTAAAGAACGTGAAAATATACGCCTGCCACCGTGAAATTTTACGCCCGATACCGTGAAATTTCACGTCAGGAACGTGAAATTTGGCGTAAAGAACGTAAACCATGCACCTCCGAACGTAAACGTTTACGTCTGCCACCGTAAACGTTTACGCCTTGAACGTGAAATTTGGCGTAAAGAACGTGAAAATATACGCCTGCCACCGTGAAATTTTACGCCCGATACCGTGAAATTTCACGTCAGGAACGTGAAATTTGGCGTAAAGAACGTAAACCATGCACCTCCGAACGTAAACGTTTACGTCTGCCACCGTAAACGTTCACGTCAGGAACGTGAAAATTTACGTCTGCCACCGTGAACGTTCACGTCAGGAACGTGAAAATATACGTCTGCCACCGTAAACATTTACGTCAGGAACGTGAAAATATACGTCTGCTACCGTGAACGTTTACGTCAGGAACGTGAAAATATACGTCTGCTACTGTAAATATTTTACACTATTCCAAAAAGTAAAAAAAAACCTTTCGTCTAAAACATGGGTATATTTCATCTGCTTATTATATCCGTTTTTTACTCCTGAAAATACACCCTTCGCACACGCGGCGAAATATGTGTGAGTATTTCGTAGGGAATAGTGCCGCAGGCTGCCGCCAACTGTTGTACGGGTAGCTGCTCGCCAAAAATCAGCACCTCATCATCTTCGCGCACATCTGCCACATCGCTCACATCAAGCATGGTCATATCCATACACACACGCCCAATGGTAGGCACTAATTGTCCGCGCACCATCATTTTTGCTGCACCGTTGCCCGCATTTCTAAACAAACCGTCTGCATAACCGATATTTATGGTGGCAATGAGCGAATCGCGCTGTACTATATCGCTGGCATTATAGCCCACCGACTGACCTTTGCGCAGGTGGTGTAATTGTGTGAGGCGCACTTTGAGGCTACTCACCGCTTGCAGTTGCGCCTGAATGTGGTCGCTGCCATCGATACCGTGCAACCCCAAGCCCAAACGCACCATTTCCATTTGGGCGGCGGCGTGGCGCACCATACCCGCACTGTTGAGAATATGCCGCAAAACTTTGTAAGGCAGCACCGCTTGAATAGTCGCCGCCATAAGTTTGAAACGCGCTATCTGCTGTGTAGTAAAATCATCTAAATCGGCACTTTCGCTCGCTGCCAAGTGCGAAAACACCGACACCACTTGCAAATGGGGAAATTCCTGAAGCAATTTGCACAATTCTGCTATTTCATCGGCTGCAAAACCCAAACGGCTCATACCGCTGTCCAACTCCAAATGCACTTTCCAAGTATCAATGCCTCTTTGAGATAAAAAAGCGGCAAACTCACGCAATATTTTCAAGGAATACAATTCCGGCTCTAATTGATGTTGGATTAATGTATGAAAACTCGCAGAGTCGGGATTCATCACCATCACGGGTAGCCGTATGCCCGCCTGCCGCAGTTGCTCGCCCTCATCGGCATAAGCAACCGCCAAATAATCGGCGTGTTGATATTGCAGTGCCGCCGCCACCTCTGCGCCACCCGCACCATACGAAAAAGCCTTCACCATTGCCATAATTTTAGTGGAGGGCTTCAACAAACGGCGATACACATGATAATTATGCGCCAATGCCTGTAAATTCACTTCCAAGCGTGCGCTGTGGGATTGCGCCGAAAGCAGCGCATCTACCCGTTCAAAAGCAAAGGAGCGCGCGCCTTTGAGCAAAATACATTCTTCATAAAAAGGGAGTTGCGGTATAGCTTGCAGCAATTGTTCGGTGTCGGAAAAAAAATGGCAATGCGGCACAAAATCAAACAAAGGGGCGTGCTTACACAACTGCTCGCCTACACCTACAAAACGATGTAGCGGATAAGCGCGGATTTGTGTGGCTAAATGTTGATAAATTTCGGGGCGTGTTTCGGAAAAATCGGATAAAATAAGGGTATGCTGCTGTGGAAGTTGGCGTTTTAAAAAATCTAAAGCAATTCCCAGCGAAAAGCTGTCTGCCGAATAACTGTCGTTGATGAGGCGGCAGGAGCGAATAGCGTTTTTGAGTTCGAGGCGCATAGCGAGGGAGCGCAGACGCGGCAATCGCTGGCGAATGGTGTCGGCGGCATATCCCTGATGCAGCAGCAGCACCATACAATGCAAAACATTTTGCAACGAAGCGGCATCACTGAATTGTACAGAAAATGACCACTGCTGCCGTCCATAACTGATGTGTATTTCGCTGGTATCGTGGAGCGTATGAGTATGTATGCTTGTTTGATATTGCGCCCTTGCATTGCTGCCCCATGATACAGCCGACACCGCAGGCAATTGTGTGCCGATATAATTTTCTGCCATGGCATCATCATTATTATATATCACCCATTTGCAGCCCTCAAATAAGCGCAATTTTTCTTTCAGTTTCTGAACAGCACCCTCAAAACCCTCTTCGTGGGCAGTGCCAATATTGGTGAGTAAGCCGATAGTGGGCTGAATGATGCGCCGGAGCTGCTCCATTTCGCCGTTCTGCGAAATACCCGCTTCAAAAATCGCCATTTGATGATACGCATCTAAGAGCCACACCGACAGCGGCACACCGATTTGTGAATTGTAGCTGCGCGGACTGCGCAAAATAGCCATATCATCTTGCAATAATTGATGCAACCATTCTTTTACGATGGTTTTTCCGTTGCTGCCCGTAATACCCAACACCGGAATATCAAAACGGCGGCGATGATAAGCTGCCATTTGTTGCAAAGCGGTTAAGGTATTCTCTGTTTTAAAAAAATAAGCATTGCTCATTTGCTCAAAAAAAGGCAATATTTTATCCACCACAAAAAGACGAACTCCTTTTTCGTAAGCAAGCGGCACAAAAGCATGCCCGTCTCGGTGTGCGCCTTCAAGGGCAAAGAATAAAGTTTGAGCCGGAAAAGGAAGATAGCGGCTGTCTATACCCAAATGCTCAATATCGGGCAAAGGAAAAGCAGCCGGAGGCGAAAAGGAAAGATGCAGAATTTGCGCAATCTGTGGCGCGGAATAAGCAATAGGCATAGAACGATATGATTGAGTGCAATGAAAAGTAATATAAAATCACAAAGATATTGCGGCTTATTTTGATAACATTTTCAAAAGTATGAACTTTATGGCGTTTTTTGAGTTGTATCTTCCTTCTTTACAATGGCAAATATTCATCTGCTCGGTATTCGGCATCATGGTCCCGGCTCGTCCAAACAAGTGCTGGCAGCCCTTGCCGCGCTACAACCCGAAGTAATATTGATTGAAGGTCCCCCTGAAACTGCCGTGATGATGCAGTGGATTAACAATCCCGATATGCAACCGCCTGTAGCTTTATTGGCGTATGTACCCGACCAACCCCAACAAGCGGTATTTTATCCTTTTGCTGCCTATTCGCCCGAATGGAATGCAGTGCTGTATGCACTGCAACACCAAGTACCTTATTATTTTATAGATTTGCCACTTACACACGCTTTGGCATATCAGGCACCTGCTGCTGTTGCGCCTTCGGGCGATGAGCAAAATCAGGCAAATTCCGACACCATAGCAACTTCTATTACACAGCACCCCTTAGCCTATATTGCCGAAATAGCCGGTTTTGAAGATACAGAAGAATGGTGGGAGCATCATTTTGAGTTGTACCCGTCAGATGCAGTAGTCTCTTTTGAAGCCATCGCTTATTTAATGGAAAACCTCCGCGAAACCTTTGCGGTAAAAGAACACAAAGAACTGCTGCGCGAAGCTTTTATGCGCAAATACATACGCGCCGTTCAAAAAGACGGCTATCAAAATATTGCAGTAATTTGCGGGGCGTGGCACGTTCCTGCTCTAAAAAACGCAGATACCTATAAAAAATCTGATGAAGAATTGCTTAAAAATCTGCCAAAAATAAAAGTAGAAAGCACTTGGATTCCTTGGACAAATGAACGAATGATGCTCGAAAGCGGCTATGGAGCAGGAATTGTATCTCCGGGTTGGTATGAGCATTTGTGGCAATATCCCACCGACGACGGCACCCGCTGGCTGAGTCGCAGCGCAGCCGTATTTCGTAGTCAGAATATAGATATTTCGGCGGCACATGTGATAGAGGCGGCGCGGTTGGCGCAATCCTTGGCGGCTTTGCGCGGCTTGTCGAGAGCAGGTTTAAAAGAACTCAACGAAGCCATTTTGACGGTGATGTGTATGGGCGACCCCATTTTGCTACAACTGATTTATAAAGAATTGCAAATAGGAAACACACTCGGACAAATTCCTGAAGATGCACCACAAACACCTTTACAAAGAGATTTTGACCGACAAAGTAAAACGCTGCACCTGAAACCCACACAAGACGAGAAAAAAATTGCTTTAGACCTTCGTGAGCCATTTGACAACAGCAAAAGTATTTTTTTACACCGTTTATTAGTGCTGAATGTCACTTGGGGAAAATTACAACAAAGCCGCAGCAAAGGTACATTTAAAGAAGAATGGTTGTTGAACTGGCAGCCCGAATACAGTATTCATTTATTAGAAAAAACCGCTTGGGGTAATACGATTGAGGCTGCCGCCAATAAATATGTAGAACATCTCTCTCAGCAAAATAACTCGCTTGCAGATTTGGCTCAACTGGCACAAAATGCCCTGCCCGCCGAACTGCACGAAGGCATCAGAGCACTGCTGAAACGTTTGGACGAACTGGCGGCTTCTACTTCCGACCTGTTGGCATTGCTGAATACTTTTGTTCCTTTGGCTCAATTGTCGCGCTATGGCAATGTGCGCAAAGTGGATATGGATATTTTGTGGCTCATTGTAGAGTCGGTGTTTTACAGAATGACGGCGGCATTGCCTTACAGCGTGCAGCAACTCACCGAAGAGCCGGCAAATGAATTATCAGAGAAGATCCGCAAGGCGCATCACAGTGTTTTGTTGTTGGATAATGATGAACTGAAAGAAAACTGGTGGAATACTTTGGAGCGCATACTGACCTCACAACAAACCGCCCCTTTAATCCATGGCACTTGCTGCAAATTGCTCTACGACCAAAAAGTGCTGTCGCCCGAAGCCACTGCGCTGCAACTCAGTCGTGCGTTCTCTGTAGTTGCCGCCCCCGAATATGCTGCTTTTTGGTTAGAAGGTTTTTTGCACGAAGGCGCAACGCTTCTGCTCTACGACGAAACCCTCTGGCACTTGCTCTACGAATGGTTACAGCAACTTTCCGATGCCGATTTTTTGGCACTTCTTCCTCTATTGCGCCGCACTTTTGCTTTATTTTCGGCAGCCGAAAAAAGAAAAATAGCACAAAAAGTAGCACGCGGCAATGTGCCCTTACCAGAAACCTATCTCGCAGGCGGCGGCGATATAGATGATGAACGGGCGCAGCGCGTGTTGCCCATATTGGAAAAATTACTGCTTTTGGATAAACAGTAGCGTTTTTTATTATAAATAAAAAAAATTAAAAACTCAAAGAATCTCGTTTGCAATGCCATCGAGGGGCATTGGGTGTAACCACACAACCCGCTAACCACACTTCACCTTTTTGCGCACGCGCTGCTAATTCCCGTGAGGGTTTTCCGTACATCACCGGCACAACGCTGTCGTTGCGATGACAAGTAGGGCAGGGTGGGGCAGGTGCTTCGGCGGCGGCTTCTTCGGTGCTGTTTTGTTCGGCTTCGGTGCTGCTTTCATTGGCGGCGGCGGGCGGCGGAGTTGGCGGTTTTGGAGCTTTCGAACATTGCAAATAGCACAAAAACATTGAGGATACTAAAAGCATTTTCATATAAAAACAATACTTGAAATAGTGAAGAAAATGTATTCAATGAAAAACAAACAGCGATATTATATATCGCTGTTTGTTTTGTTTTTTTAATGTAATAAATAATTGATAACCAATACTTTGAATAAAAAAAAGTTATTCGGAAAGAAAAATGAAGTTTGTTTTTTATTCTCCTTTTATTAAAAAAGCAGGTAAATCGTGACGTATAAAATGAATAGTATTTTTTATATCCTGATGCAAAAAGCGGTCGCTGCTCATAAAAGGCACGCGGCTGCGAAATAGCTCCAAAGCCGCCTGTAAACGGGGCGGAACAAGCGTATTATTGCGAAATCCCAAAGCCTGCGCCGCCGTGAGCCACTCCATCGCCAGCACTTTCTCCACATTTTGAACCACTTTCAAGCATTTTGTGGCGGCATTGGCTCCCATACTCACATGATCTTCCTGTCCGTTGGAAGAAGTAATACTGTCCACCGAAGCCGGCGTACAATACTGTTTGTTTTGGCTCACAATGGCTGCCGCGCTGTATTGCACAATCATCAACCCCGAATTTAAGCCGCCTTCGGCGGCGAGGAAAGGCGGCAAAGCGCGCTTGCCCGACAGCATCAAAAAGATGCGCCGCTCCGAAATATTAGCCAATTCGGCAGCAGCCATCGCCAAATAATCCAACGCCAAAGCCAAAGGTTGCCCGTGAAAATTGCCGCCCGAAACAATAGCATCTTCATCAGGAAATATATTCGGATTATCGCTTACGCCATTGATTTCCATTTCCAATACTTCGCCCACATGCCGCAGGGCTGCCCGCGAAGCCCCATGCACTTGCGGCGCACAACGGAAAGAGTAAGGATCTTGCACTTCTGAATTTTCCAAAACAGTACCTTCCAAATATTGAGCAATGCGTGCCGCCGATTGTATTTGTCCGGCTTGGTTGCGAATACGGTGCAGTTCGGGGTGCAGCGGCTCGTGTTTGCATTGCCACGCTACCATAGAAAGGGCAGCGATACATTCGGCACTTTCCAACAAACGCCGTGCTGCCAAAAACGACCACACGCCGTAGCTGCTCATAAACTGAGTGCCATTGATAAGAGCCAGACCTTCTTTGGGTTGCAGCGTAAGCGGGGCAAGTCCGAGGGTGCGTAAAATTTCGGATACTGCTTTTGTTGCTCCGTTGAGGCGCATTTCGCCCTCGCCGATGAGCGGCAAGCACAAATGCGCCAAAGGAGCTAAATCGCCGGAAGCTCCCAAAGAGCCTTGTTCATATACGATAGGGAGGGCGCGGCGGTTATACAATTCCAGCAACATTTTTACGGTAGCTATGCTCACGCCGGAGTTGCCGTAAGCCAGAGATTGTGCTTTCAGCAACAACATCAGTCGCACAATATCGGCGGGTACTTCATCGCCGATGCCGCAGGCGTGCGAGCGCAGGAGGTTATTTTGTAAAGCGGTGAGCTGGTCGGCAGGAATAATCTTATCTTTTAAATCCCCAAAACCGGTATTGATACCATAAAAAACACCCGTTTTTATTTTATTTTGTAAAAATTCGTAGCCTCGCTGAATTTTAGTAGCTGCCGAATCGCCCAAAATGAGGTCTTTTTGTTGGGTAAAAATTTGTTCAATATCATCAAGCGAAAGAAAATCGGCTGAGATGCGGTGTGTAGTTGCCATAATAGAATATTAGAATAAAAAAGATTTAAAAAAGGTGTTGAAATAAAAAAAATACCGTTGCTTCTTTTCAAAAAAAAGCAACGGTACAAAAGTATAAACTTGTTGTTATTATAGGTGTGGCTGTGCCGAAATATTTTATATCTACTATAAAAATATTTTTAAAATGCCTTTAATTAGAAATCAAAAACGGATATTTATTCGGATTTTCTAATACCAAACCCGTTCCTTTTACTACGGCACGCAAAGGGTCGTCGGCAACTTTTACTTTGAGTTTGGTTTTGTCTGCCAAACGCTTATCCAAGCCGCGCAGCAAAGCACCGCCACCGGTGAGATAAATGCCGGTGCGATAAATATCGGCTGCTAACTCCGGCGGCGTGGATTCCAAAGCACGGAGTACCGCCTCTTCAATTTTGGAGATAGACTTATCCATACATTGGGCTATTTCGGAGTAATTGATGCTGATTTGGCGCGGAATACCCGACATCAAATCGCGCCCGTTTACTTCCATATCAGCAGGTGGAAACTCAAGGTCGGTGAGGGCAGCTCCAATTTGAATTTTGATGGTTTCGGCGGTGCGTTCACCTATCAAAATATTATGTTGGCGGCGCATATAATCTACAATATCCGAAGTAAATTCATCGCCGGCCACCCGAATAGATTCATCGCCTACGATACCCATCAATGCGATAACGGCAATTTCTGTAGTACCACCGCCAATGTCAATAATCATATTGCCTATCGGCTAGCTCACATCAATACCGATACCAAGTGCGGCAGCCATCGGTTCGTGAATAAGATACGTTTGTTTAGAGCCGGCACGCTCGGCGGAGTTGAATACGGCGCGTTTTTCTACTTCGGTAATACCGGAAGGAATACACACCACCATGCGATAACTCGGACTAAACCAACGTTTGGACGTATAAAGCATTTTGGTCAGTTCGGCTATCATCGCTTCGGCACTTTCAAAGTCAGCGATTACGCCGTCTTTCAAAGGACGAATGGTTTCTATATTTTTGTGCGTTTTTTCGTGCATTTGCATCGCCCGTTTTCCTACGGCGATAACTTTTCCGGTACTGCGGTCGCGTGCCACGATAGAAGGTTCATCTACCACCACTTCGCCTTTGTACATAATGAGTGTATTGGCTGTTCCTAAATCTATGGCAATGTCGTGTGTTAAAAAACTAAATAAGCCCATGCTTTGCAATATATATTGTGCTGTTGAAAAGAAGTGCTTTCTTGCAGCAAAAATGCGTCATTTTTAATCAAAAATAATCAAGAAAGTTGTACTATTTTCAGCCTATCGTTGAAAAGCCAAGAAAGACCGAGAATAGTTTTACAAAGGTAGGTTTATTTTGAAAAAAAACTTTTTGTTTTCTTTTTTTTCTGTCAGTTTCATCATTTTATTTTAAAAAAAATAGAATTAAACAGCAATTTCAGACTTTTGATGTCTGATATAGTGATTATCTTATCGCTTTTGTTGCTGTTTTGTAATTTTTATTGAATTTTTTTTAAAAAACATAGCTTTTCTTTATGTCTTCTTTCCGTACCGAAATTCAGCCTCCCGCCACAGGTTTTCCGATTCAGCACCGTCATCAAGTAGGTTTGATAGGTTCTTGTTTTAGCGAGCATATCGGTGATTTGCTGGAGTTGTATAAATATCAGGTGCTGCGCAATCCTTTTGGTATTCTCTACAATCCGCACAGCATTGCCGAAAGTATGGAATATTGGGCAAATGATGCGCTGTTCAGTGCCGAAGATTTGGTGTGGCATCAGGAGCAATGGCATAGTTTTAAGCATCACAGCGATTTTTCAAATGCTTCGCAAACGGCTTGTTTGGAACATATTCATCAAACATTGCTACAACAACGCGCACAAGTGCCGCAACTGCATACTTTATTGCTCACGCTGGGCAGTGCTTATGTGTATGAGCGGCGCGATACAGGCGAAATTGTCGGCAATTGCCATCGTTTTGCGCAAGATTTTTTTGTCAAACGCCGACTTTCTGTTGCCGAAATTGCTGCGGTATTGCAAAAAGGATTGAGGGCTTTGTGGCAAAAAAATCCGACTTTGCGGGTGGTTTTTACGGTGAGTCCGGTGCGGCATTGGCGCGATGGCGCACACGAAAACCAGTTGAGTAAGTCGGCATTGCTATTGGCGATAGATGTATTGCAACAAACTTTTCCGGCGCAGGTACAATATTTTCCGGCGTATGAGTTGCTGATGGACGATTTGCGCGATTATCGTTTTTATGGTGCCGATTTGTTGCACCCTTCGCCGGAGGCAGTGCAATATATTTGGCAAAAGTTCAGGCAAGCATTTTTATCTGCCGATGATTTTTCGTTGCTGGAGCAGTTAGAAAAACTTCAAAAAGCCGCTCGCCACCGCCCCCGTGTGCGCGGCACGCAACAACACCTCCATTTTATACATCAACAACTATTACAACTTCAGCAACTTACTTTGCAATATCCTTATTTAGATGTAACAGCAGAACGGGCGCATTTTTTGCAACAATTAGAGCAGTAGTTTTATTTATAGTGTTTAGTTTTGAATGATTAGTTATTAGTTAAACACTTCATTTTCAATAGCTTATTTCGTTGATTATAATCCAATATTTTTTTTACAAATAAAATATAAAGCCCGTTTTTCGGGCAGTAGAATTTAGTATGTTCATTTTTTTTCTGGTTTTTATTGAATTATTCGACAAAAAATGAAGATACTTATCTGATAATATCACAAAAACGGCTTATCTTTAACCCCGCAATACAACCATCATTAATACCATATAATGACCTCATCTGATATGTTGCGCCAGCATTGTGCCGCGCTGCTCCAAATGCCCCTTGACGAAGATACTTTTCAAGCCGCAATATTGGCAATTCCTGCCTTACTTGCTATTGCCGCAAATCCCGCTTTTGACGAAGGCGACTACTACATACTCGCTGAATTTGCTGCCTGGTGCGGATTTTATGACGACAGCTACGATGTCAATGAAGACGAAGAACCCGATGAAGCACTGATTGAAAGAATGGAAGTGGTGTTTAAAGGATTAGCAAATCATCTGGCATCGCCTTATGGCGACAGCACGCTTGAAGTTGCGCTTTCGGCAGATGCACACGAGCGCATCCACAGCGACGACACCGACCTGGAGTATGCGCAGTTGGCGTTGAAATCGGCTTGGGGGGACTGTGAAAGGTACAATTCCGTTGCCGAAAAAGATTTGAAAAATCTCTACAATCGCTTCGGGTTAGATGCCGAATTTATCAAACGCTCGCCCGAAGATGACGAATTTGAAGATTAAGTACCGTGATTTTTTAAAATACTGTAAAATAATCTTCAAAACACTTTAAAAGCTCTTTTTTGTGATGTAGCTTTGCGCCAGATTTTTAATTTTTCAACATATTATTTATTGTGGAGCAAGGATATAACAACCAAGAACAGGTTTTTACCAAAAAGTTAAAAGCCGGTAAAAAAAGAACGTACTTCTTTGATGTACGCGCAACACGCGGTAATGATTATTTTATTACCATTACCGAGAGCAAACGCCGTTTTGATGAAGGCGGATATGAGCGTCACAAATTACATTTGTACAAAGAAGATTTTAACAAATTTATTTCTGCACTTACCGAAACGGTAGATCATGTAAAAACAGAATTGTTGCCCGAGTACGATTTTGATGAGTTCAACCGTCCTTACGAAGAAGACCACCAACAAGAGGGCGGCGATACCGAAGAGGATTGGTAAAAAAGACACACAACAATCAATAAAAACAGGAAAAGTGCAACCGAACTATCAATATTCGGTAAAAAAAAAGAATTGGAGGGGGCAGCAAAGCCCCCTTTTTTTTGATGAATTAAAATCCTTTTCCTGCATTAATATTATACCCGATATACCAAAAACAACAACACGAATTTTTTTTACAACTGAAATATGGCTTTACAATGTGGAATAGTGGGTTTGCCCAATGTGGGTAAATCTACCATTTTTAATGCGCTGTCCAGCGCAGAGGCGCAAGCCGCCAACTATCCTTTTTGCACCATAGAACCCAACGTAGCGGTGGTCACCGTTCCCGATGTGCGCTTGGATAAATTAGCCGAACTCGTAAAACCGCAGCGCGTATTGCCCACAACAGTGGACATCGTGGACATTGCGGGTTTGGTGAAAGGTGCGAGTCAGGGCGAAGGATTGGGGAATCAATTTTTGGGAAATATCCGCAATACCAATGCCATTGTGCATGTATTGCGCTGCTTTGACGATGCCAATGTGGTGCATGTGGACGGCTCTGTAAATCCGGTGCGCGACAAAGAAATTATAGATATGGAATTGCAACTGGCGGATTTGGCATCGGTGGAAAAAAGCAACAACGCTATCAAAAAGCACTCAAAGGCACGGATAAAGAAGCCAAAATCGGCTATGAGGTGCTCACCAAAGTAAAAGAACATTTAGAAAAAGGTCTTTCGATACGCACTTTGGAATTGCCCGAAGAAGAAAAAGAATACATTGCCGACCTGCATTTGCTTACCCTAAAACCCGTTATTTATGTATGCAATGTAGAAGAAGCCTCCGCCGCCACCGGTAATCAATATGTAGAGTTGGTGAAAAACTTGGTAAAAGACGAAAACGCCGCCGTATTGGTGATTTCGGGAGCTATCGAAGCCGAGATTTCCCGCCTCGAAACCCCCGAAGAGCAAGCGGTATTTTTGGAAGAAATGGGACTCACCGAATCCGGCACAGCCCAACTCATACGCGCCTGCTACAGCATTTTGGATTTAATCACTTATTTTACTGCCGGCGAAAAAGAAGTGCGGGCGTGGACGATAAAAAGAGGCACCAAAGCACCGCAGGCTGCCGGTGTTATCCACTCCGATTTTGAGCGCGGCTTTATCCGTGCCGAAGTAATCCACTACGCCGACTATGTGCAATACGGCAGCGAACACGCCGTAAAAGAAGTCGGAAAAATGGGTGTAGAAGGCAAAGAATACATTGTACAAGACGGCGATGTGATGCACTTCCGTTTTAATGTGTAAGGGGCGGGGAGGTGTGTTTTTATGAAGAAAAGAAAAGAGCAATTGTAGCTTACAATATAAGCTACAATTGCTCAAAATAAATTTTCTGTTGATTGTGGTTTTTTATTATTAATGCAATAATATATCTTCAATTTCTTCACTCGCTTTTTTCAAGAGTTCTTTTGTCTTGTCTTTGAGTTGTTGGGCTTGTTGTCTGATGCGGGTAATGTGTTCTGCTATTTCTTTTTGTTTGGCAAGTGGTGGAATTGGAATAGGTAAATGTGAAATATCTTCTGGTGCTAAATGTCCATTTGTTGCTCCTGTAATGTTTCTCTTAATTTCTGTTTGCATTAAGCTGCATCTTAGAAAATGATAAACAAAAGCGTTATCTGATAAAAAGTTTGTTTGAAACTTTACAATGTCGCCACCTAAAAAATAATCTCCTTCATAATTCCAAAATGCAATCTTACCAATTGTTGCACCTGTTATTACTACTAAAACATCTCCAATTTTCAGTTTCTGCTGCTTACTAAAAATATTTTTAGCTGTCAGCAAGTCGTCAAGTGCAATTGTTCCGTCTGCATTAATGGAATTAATCTGAACAACTGAACATTCTCCGTCCTTTTCATCTTGTTTTGGCAAACTTCCTTTTATCAAATTCCCTAGGATTATTTCACGAAGTTGTTTAACAGGATATTTCCCATCAGAGATTGCGGTTAAATTATTTATGAATTTGTCTTGATGAAAAAATGGGTCAATTCTTTTGTTTAAAATATCTGATAATGTCCTTGTAAACATTCTATTCTTCAAAGTATTTTCAGGCGGTTCAGGTAGTTTTATGCCTAACTCATTTAGCAAATAAGCATCAATGCTTGAAAGAAGTTTTTCGGCTTCTGCTTCGTTGTTTTGTTTTTGAGCAATATAATTGTCAAATACGCTAATAATTCTGTTTTGATTTTCAATTGATGGAATTACTACTGGCGTTGGTGCTAACTGTTCAAGTGTTAGGTTTTTTTGTGCTGCTGATGGAGCAAGGTTTTCTAAATATTTTTTTAGGAACTTGAAATATACATTTAGATATTTTAGACTTACGTTATTGTCTTTTGTTGATATTGCGACAATACTATCAGGAAAGCAAGCTGGATAATCCAAAATTGCAGTATCTCCAATGTTTGCAGCAATTGTGATTAGTAAAACTTCTTCATCAAACAATTTACTTACTGATAAACCAAGTTCATTAAGTGTTTGAGAATATTCAATTTTGCCTAAGTCATTTGATGCTTTTACTATCTCACCTGTTTGAATAAACGGATATTTACCACCAAAAAATCTTTCGTCATTTCTTGGACGGTGTGAAAATTTACCACGTTTCAACTCTGCAACTTCTGAAAGTTTCTTTTTAGGAAGTTTGGTATTTTCAAGTATTGCTAATTTATTAAGAGGACTATAAAAGAAAGGGTCAAAGCGTTTTTCCAATTCGCTTTTCTGCAAAATAAAAACCTTGCTTGGGTTTAGTTTAGGGTTTTGTATGGTGTAGCGGTTCATTTTTTTAGTGTTTAGTGATACCAAAGGAAAAATATTATTTTTCTTATTTTCCTTTTATGGTTTCAAAGTAACTTAAAAAAAACATTAAGTTACTTTAATGACATAAAAGTAACTTTAACAACACAAAAGTAGCTTAAAAATATTTTTAGGTTACTTTCTGTCAAACAGATTTAGGTACGGTTCATAAATAAAAATTCTATTTCTAAACTGACCCGTAAATTCAACTAATAGCTTTTTTTGCTCAAAAAGATTTACTAACTCACTGGCACTTTTTCTTGTAAGATTACAAATATCTTTTACTTGGTTTATAGTTACTACCGGCTGTTTCAAAAGATGTTGATGTAATATAGCTCCTGTTTTTATCCTTTTACCAAACTCGTTTTGAATGAGTTGTTCAGTATTGGTTTTCAAATCGAGTACTTTACTAAGGGTTTCTACGGCTTGTTCGGCAGTTTGGGCTATTCCTACCAAGAAATATTTAATCCATTGCAGTATATCATTGTGGGTTCTCACTCTGGTAAGGTTGTTGTAGTAGAGAGATTTATCTTTTTCAAAATAGCTTGAAAGATACAAAAGTGGTTTTGTCAGCACTTGTTTTTCAATCAAGAAAAGGGTGATTAACAAACGACCAATTCTGCCATTGCCATCTAAAAACGGGTGTATAGTTTCAAACTGATAATGAATGATGGCTGCTTTAATAAGCATCGGAATTTCTAAGTTTTCATTATGGATAAAATTTTCCAAGTCGCCTATCAATTCGTTGAGATGGTCGTGATGAGGTGGAATGAACACGGCATCGGTTAGGCTATTTCCTCCTATCCAGTTTTGGCTACGTCTGTATTCACCGGGCGTTTTCTTTTCTCCTCTTACGCCTTGCATCAAAATTTGGTGTGTTCTCAAAATCAGTCTTGAAGAAATGGGTAATTTTTCTAATGCTGCAATGGATTCATTGAGGGCTTGGGTATAATTTTGTACTTCTTGCCAATCGTTTTTTCTTTCGGGACTAACATTTTCTTTTTGTAAAAATGCTTCGTCAAAATGCGTTTGAGTTCCTTCAATTCTACTGGATATTACAGCCTCTTTGGTAATGTGTAGGTGTATGAATAGGTCTATATTCGGCACTAACTTGGCATAGGAGTTGAGCTGTCCTAACTGAAAGGAGGCATTTTCTATAAGCTGATTGATTTTAGAATCATTCCAAGTCCATTCTTTGTTTACAAGTGCAGGCATAAAATATTTATAGCTTTTCCCTTGTCTTATTTCGCCTGCTTTAAATTTTTCAATTTGTATCATACCTTATACTTCTGTCTTGTTAATGTGAGCAATAAACTTGGATAGTTCTTTTCCTATTTCAATCAACTCATTGTTGTTGGTGCTTCTGCCTGTGGCATCATAGCCAATATCTTCGGCTATTGCCATAAAAATAGGGTAGTCGTCTAAGGCGGTTTGTTTAGCCAAAAAGTATTTTTCGGTCAATTCTTCTTTCAGCAAATTCACTTTGTCGGTAAATGCAGATTGAGCAGCCGATTTTTCGGCTTGTATCATTTCTGTGATTTCTTTTTTGTTGGCTTTCGGGTTTTTAGCTTTTGCATCTGCTTCTAATTTCTTAATTGCTTCTACTTTTTCCTTTTCCCATTTCTCAACTGTTGCCAAATAGTTGTTGTCGGTTTTAACTTGCTCTTTCAGTTTGGCTTTTTGATTGCTGATTTTTTCGGTTTGCTTGTCTTTGTGTTTACGCAAAAACAAAACAGAACTTTTAACGCCAGCACCTGTGGCACTAAAAGCGGTTTGTGGCATTGAAACAACCGCAACAATGCGATACATTTCTTCAATGTTATCTCTCACATATTGCAAACTGCTGTTAGTTAAAATACCGTCTGGAATTACAACTGCTAAATAACCCTGTTCTACTAAAAATTTGTGGCACTGCTCCAAAAACAAAACTTCGGTGCTTTGGCTGTCACGCAAAGCGGCTTTGCCGTTTGCGGTAGTATTCAGCCAATCCACTTCTTTAATTGCTAAATTGTATTGGTGCATATATGCCTTTTCAGTTTGCTTGATGCTACTTCCGAAAGGTGGATTGGTTATAATAAAGTCAAACGAATCGTATTTAAACGCTGCGTTGCCCGATTTGGCTTGCATTTCGGTATCACTCAAAAGCCCGTCCGATGCAATTACGTTGGTGTGTCCGTCATCGTGAATAATCATATTCATTTTGGCGGTTCGGGCAATCTGGTCGTTTATCTCAATGCCAAATAGGTTTTTCTCTGCGAAGTCGTGCCAATATTTGTAATGGTCTTTTTCATCTTTGATTGGGTCGTAAAATTCGTTGGCTTGTTCTCTCACTTTGTCCAAAGCGTAAAGCAAAAAGCCACCACTGCCACAAGAAGTATCTAAAACTCTTGATTTGTGATTGATTGGCAAACTATCCACAATGAATTTTACAATGGGACGTGGTGTAAAGTATTGTCCGAAATCGCCCCTGAAATAACTGCCCATAAAAGTTTCAAAGGCTTTGCCTTTGCTGTCAAGGTCAGTTTTATTGAGGTTGATACGCTGAAAGTATTTTACAATGGTTAGCGTTTCTTGTGCCGTAAGTGTAATACCGTCTTTGAAAACTTCGGGTGCTTCTTTTTCGCCAACTGCATAAATTTTCTTGATGCGTTTTAGCAAATCTTCCGGGTTTTCGTCTCGGAAAATTTGAAAGTCATAAGGTTCGCCTGTTTTTCTTGGGTGTTTCTCGTCCCAAATTTTGCAGAAGATAAGTTTATCTAATTCGTCAAACGCAACACTTGGATTTCGTTGTCCACCACCCCAAAGTGCTTGATGCGATTGAATGAAAATCTTTGTCAGTTCGCTTTCGCTTACAACTTGAAGTTCAAAAAATTTCTGCTTTACGTTTGGGTCGGGTTCGGCAGCAATGGTAATATCGTCTGTGTCAGTTTGTGAAATACCACCTTTCACATATTTGTAAGGTGCAAGTTTGTTAATACCGAATTGCGGAATGTCGGGAATTTCAATTCTGCTTTTCGGTTTCTTGTCGGGAACTTCGTAATACTGATTTTTAATTCGTGAAGTTGTCCAAACGTATTTTGCACCTTCGGCAACAGCGTAGCTGTATGCTTGGTCAACAGCAATGTTAAACTGCTGGTCGGTTAAATCTTCTTTTTTGCACTCAACTAAAATGTAGGTTTCTTCACATTCATCGTCTGAATAAACTGCAATGTCGGCTTCCTTGGTCTCAGAACCCATTTGAACAGGAATGAACTGTTTAATTCTGTTCTCAGGATAGCCATAAATCAGAACCAAAGTCAAGAAAGTTTCGGCTTGTACTTTCTCTTCGGGGTTGTTGTAGTTCCGCTTTTTGTTTTGGTGAATGTATGTTATGAAGTTTCGGTCTTCATCCAACCGAATAAGTCCTTTTTCTATGCCTGTGTCTATTAAATTCATTCGTCTTTTCTCTTATTTTTTTAGGTCGCTAAGTTAATATTTTTATAACTGTTGTCTTGTCTATTATCAATGAAAAAATCTCCTACTTTTGGGGCTTTGAATTTTTTATCATTTTTCCTGAAAATATTCAATGTTCGTAAAGTATTTGCTTAGAATGATGGTACAACACACTTGTTTATCGTCCCAATTCAAAGTTATGAATAAGCGGCAACACTATTCACTCTATTGCGCAAATCAATAATGGCGAGTATAGCAGCACATTTTTGAATAAACTGTTGATGTACTCCGCCGTTTTGTTCGGTATGTACAAAATCTTGCAGCAAGGGTACTACGCTGTTCGGCAAATACAGAGACAAGGAGCGATATTGTACTTCGGAAAGCAGATAAGGCTGGTGCATCAATTGTCGTAAAATAGCTTTTGCGGTGGATTCTTCCAATTGCTCATATTGCGCATTGCATACAAAATTGACCAATTCGTTCAATTGATTTTTTGCAAAAAAACGATAATACTGTTTTTGTTGCGCTTTATCAAATACAGGCAGCAACTCAATAGACGGATTGCTTTGGTTTTCAATTAAATACGCTGCCCACGCCCGATTGGAAAAGCGCACCGCTGACTGCCCTAAATAGGTCGCTAATCTGCTGATTTGTTCGTGTTCCAACAAAAGTTGTAAAAGCGTATCTTCGCTGATGCCCAAGTGTTGTGCTACGGCTTGCGGGTCGCAGAAAGAAAGTACCTGCACCAACCAATATATATTGTCGTCAATGTTTTTTTCGCTGCTGGTTTTTTCTACGCCGCCGGCTTCCAAATCGGGAGGCAGTTGAGGCGGTATATTCCATTGCAGCTTAATTTTATCGCTGCGCAAAAAACGTTTTTCTTGTTGGATAGTGAGCCATTGTGCAGCGACATTAAAATAATGTTTATTAAGTGCCGAGCCTTTGATGTGTTTGAGTAAATCAATAGCGGCGGCGGCAACTTTTGTGCTTTTATCCTGTGCGGCGTGCTGCAAAAACCCTTCATCAGCCAAAGAGAGGTTATTTTTCAACAAGTCTAACCATTCGCGGCGTACCTGTGCATTTTCCTGTGCAAATACACCCTGTAATAATTGCAAAGCAGCGGCGGGCTGTTCGGTACGCAACCGCACAAAATATTCTTTGCGCTGAAGCAAAGTTCCCGTTTGCCATATATCATCATCGGCAGCAGCAACCACAACACTACCCACCTTTTGCCAAGCCGGCTGTAAAGAACTCAGCCAATGTCCGGTGCTGCCGAGCAGGGGAAATATCTGAGCCGTTTTTCGTTTGTTGTCGGCGGCTTTATCCAACAAAGCGGGCAACAATACGGCGGAGGGTTGCCATTTATTTTGGCACATAAAAAAATAAGATAATCCAACCACACTTCATCTTTATAATTCAGGGCAAAAGCCATTTGCTGTGATAATAAAGCAGGGGCAGGACGGAGCAGTTCGTCATCGGTGCAGGGCGGAAAATCGGGTAAAGAGTCGGCGGCGGTGAAAGCAATTTCTTCTTGCAAAAAGGCGGCGGCGGCAACTTTAAAAAAAACATCTTCGGTATCGCTGCTGCTATTTTTTATTTTTTGTATAAAATCGCCGAGCTGCGTCGCTGCGGGCAGTTTTTTTTTGGGCGTGCCCAATACGGCAATTTGTGTGAGTTCGTCTGTAAATCCGAGCATAATTAAAAATCAAAAACTATAAAGGTAAAAACTGACCCTGAGCGGCGAGTGCCATTATGCGCACTTGTTCGTTTTCGTACAATACAAAACACCAGAAATCTTTTCCTTTAGAAAAAGCAGTTATTTTCCAACATTCAGTTTCGGTATTGGCGAGCAATATGTTTTTTTGAAATATATCTTTCAGATGCCATTTGTTTTGATGCTGTACTATATGCACATCTTGCAGCAAGCAGGGGATAGTTTCAATAAAAGGCGTATAAGCATATAATACCGAAATATATTCTTTGAGTGCCGAAATACCGGAAATACCTTTGGGCAAATCGGCGGTGGCGGCGGCTTGTGTGCTTATTTTTTGTTTTATCAGCACCCGCAGCGGGTACAAATAAGGATAAAAAACGAGATCGGCACACAGGGTGCTGCCGAGCAGGAGGCTTTCTTCCTGAGCAAGGGCAGGCATTTGATTTTTTACCGCAAAATCCAGCAACAACGCAAAACGCCCCGAATACATACCATAAAGCCAAGTGCGCACTGTAATTAAATTGTCTTCAGTTTCGGAGGTTTTGGCAAGTACCCACCAAGTATCGTTTTGGGTATTCCCTTCATTCAATACCTCTTCTTTGCTTTTATTTTTGCCAATTAACAAATCCAAATCTTCTTGCGTAGCTGCATCAAAATGAGCTTTGTTTTTGTAGGCTTCGGTGAACAAATATATTTTGGAGAGGCGTTTGGTGAGTTGTTTTTGCCAGCCGTCTTCGTGAAAAGCTATCTGGTTGATTTTTTTGAGTTGCACCGCCAATCCGGTAGCTTGGGCATCATTCATACGCGCAATGATGTGTTGTGTAAAATATTGCGGTTGTTGAGCCACTGTCACAATGCCGGTACGGATGGTGTCTTTGAGCCACGTCTGCAACTCTTCAATACCGACGGCAATTTTTTTTTCGCGGGCTTGCCATCTTTTTTGTTTGGCAGCTTCATCATTGACGGGCGTAGCGGTCGTTTTATCGGCGGCGGCGGGTTTGGCTGCGTTTTTAGTGCTGCGTTTTTGCAGCCACTCCGCTATATCTTCGGGTAGTTCTGTTGCTGCCATCAGTTGGTCGCTTTGCTTGGCATAGAGCAGCAGCAGCCCCAAACTGTGTTTGCAGGGAAATTTTTTACTCGGACACGAGCATTTAAAAGCCAGGTTGCTCAAATCTACGGCGGTGCGGTAGGGTTCTTTGGCACTGCCCTGACATTCGCCCCATATAGCTAAAGGGTGCGCATATTTTTTGAGCCATTTGGCGGCGGTAGCCAATTGCATACCAGCTTTGGCGGCGGCGGCATCGGTAGCCAAAGCCAAAATTTGCTCCATAGAATATTGCATATACAAATGAATTGAGCCGTTGAAAACAAAAGCAAAAATATGGAAAATTTCATTTTTATCTATTTTAACAAAAAGTTGAAGTGCGTGTTGTTGTTTTTGCTATGATTTCGCTTGTACCTTGCATAAAGATTGTTATTTTTGCTTTTTTTAAAATAAAAAATAACTGCGCTATATTTTTTATAATGCCTGAATCTCAACAAACGCCTTATATGGGTTGCTTGCTGCTTGCAGAGCCTTTCTCCGATGATTACAATTTCAGGCGGTCGGTGGTGCTCTTG
The DNA here is from genome assembly GCA_016711285.1 of Sphingobacteriales bacterium. Classification (NCBI taxonomy): domain Bacteria; kingdom Pseudomonadati; phylum Bacteroidota; class Sphingobacteriia; order Sphingobacteriales; species Sphingobacteriales bacterium. Next base: position 765,242 of record JADJTG010000002.1, on the reverse strand, counting down.
TGCGAACACGACAAAGAGGGTACTTTCGGCTTGATTTTGAACAAAGTGTTGCAATTATCACTGAGCGATGCTTTGCCCGAATTGGAGGCAGCAGATATTCCTTTGTACTATGGGGGTCCGGTACAAACCGATACTTTGCATTATCTTCATACTTTCGGCGATGTGCTGGAAGGGTCTGTGGAAGTAAATGCGGGTTTATTTTGGGGTGGTGATTTTGAGAAAATGAAATTTCTCATCAATACCAAACAAGCCAACAGCGGTAATGTGCGCTTCTTTTTGGGATATTCGGGCTGGACATTCGGGCAGTTGGAAGAAGAAATTCGTCAGAATTCGTGGATACTCACTTAATGACAAAGAATTTGTATTTGACGAAGACAGCGACCGCCTTTGGCGCACGGTATTGCATCGTATGGGCGGCGATTACCGTTTGATGTCCAATTTTCCTGACGACCCGCAACTGAATTGAAAAAAAATATTGCTGCCGGTAATTTTACTTTTAATAATACAACACAAAATGTTCTTTGGCTTGGGTGCTGCGAAAAAACACAATACCCAAACGCCACAAATCAATGGTGATGCGGGTGCGCGGGTGCGCTTTGATATATTGCCACGCTTCTGACATTTCGGGCGACCAATGTACATCATCAAATACAAAAATGCTATTTTCGTGGGCTTTGGCGAGGCAAGTTTCAAAATAGCGGAGCGTGGGAGCGAGGCGGTGGTTGCCATCAAAAAACACCCAATCCAACTGAGGAAATGTTTGCAATACATTCGGCAAAATATCATCAAAATTTCCTACTTGTACCTCTACCCGCCCGCAGCCCGATTGTTGTAAATGCTGCCGTGCCGCCGCCGCCGTATTCGGGCAGCCCTCCATACTCACAAAATGCGCCTCCCGCTTGGGCAATGCCTGATACAAAGTGCTGATACCCAGAGCCGTTCCGAACTCCAGCAGGTGCTGCGGCTGATAATAATTGACCATACGAAACAACAACTTACCATAATGTGCCGGAATAGACATGGTTTTGAGCATATCTGCCAAGCGGCGCACGCGGCTGTTGCCTGCACCGCAATCGGTGGTCTGGATAAGGGTATCGCTGCGCACCAAGGTGGCTTTCAGCGTTTCTATATCCTGAAAAGCGTAAAAGTTGCGCTTGTCATTCAATATTTTTTCGGCAAAATCATATACAAAAGGCGAATGTAAATAATAGCGAGTTTTTCCGCCGATGGCGTAGCGGGCAAGGCTGTTGATGCGGTGCAGGAGGCTCACAGGCGAAAGAAGATGAATTTATTTTTTTTCTTTTTAAAAAAATGGCAGTTTTTAAAAAAATCTTTAACGTTTAAACTCCACCAACTCCACGCGCGATTCTAATTTTCCTTTTTTATCGTAGCTTTCGGTTTTTACCATGCCCATATCTTTGGCATACCACATTTTGCTGCTGCTGTTGATGGTCATGAGTTTTAAGTTGCCCATATAGGTTTCCGATTTGCTGTTTTCGCTAAACACCAAACAGGTAAAGGTGCCGGCGGCGGTAGTGAGGTTTTCTTCGCGCTCCACAGTGCGGTCGGTGATGTATATTTTCATTGTCATCATCGTATTTCCATTGGTTTGCATTTCCATAGTAGTAGAAAAATCGTTCAAATGGTCGCCGACTTTGGGGTTGGAAGGAAAATCGAGGTATTGATTATCAAAAACCATTTTGGCATCGGGAAATTGTTCCGACATATTGGCGGGCATCATACGGCTCATGTCAATATACATTTTTTCGTCTTTGCACATCAAACCATAAGTACCCTGCATCATTTCCTTGTTTTTTTCGTCATTCATTTTAATACCCATTGTTGCCTCAAAGCCATTTCCTACCACTTTGTAGGTTTCTACCTGATATTGATATGAGCCGTCAGATTTGCCTTTATCATCATAAATGGCATATTTATAAGCCGAATGTTCTAAAATAGGATAATAGAGTTCGCAGGCATTTTGGGCGTTTACATGGCTCGCCATTAAAAGTAAAGCGGCGCAACAGGTAATAAAATAATGTTTCATGGTTTTGTTGGAGAGTTAAGTGATGAAAGGGAAAAAAACTGATTTGTTCTCAAAAATACATTAAAATCAGGGAGTTTTGTAAAAAAACAGCCATATCCGCATAAAAAAAAATAATTTTGCAAAAAAGCCTTGATATGACAACAACTGATGATACGTTAGTGGTGGATTTGGCGGGAGTGGATATTTTTCAAAAAGACCGTTTGATTTTGGAAAATGTAAATTTACAAATTAAAAAAGGGGAATTTGTGTATTTGGTGGGAAAAACAGGCACTGGCAAAAGCAGTCTCCTCAAAACCCTCTACGGCGACCTGTCCCTGCGCTCCGGTTTCGGAACGGTGGTGGGCTTCGATTTGAAACAGCTCAACTGGAAAACTGTTCCTTTTTTGCGCCGCAAATTGGGTATTATTTTTCAGGATTTTCATTTGTTGCTCGACCGCAATATTGAAGACAATCTGAAATTTGCGCTGCAAGTGACGGGCTGGCGCGATGCCTACGAAATCAACCGCCGCATAGATATTGTGCTGGAAAATGTAAAAATGCTGCACCACCGCAAAGCAATGCCCTACGAAATGTCGGGCGGCGAACAACAGCGCATTGCCATTGCCCGTGCGCTGCTCAACGACCCGCTGCTGATTTTAGCCGACGAACCCACCGGCAACTTAGATGCCGAAACTTCCGAAGAAATCATCACGCTGCTCAAACTCATCTGCACCGAAACCGAAACCTCTGCCCTTATCGGCTCGCACGATATTTATACTATCAGCAAATTTCCTTCGCGCATTTTGCGCTGCGCCAACCATCGCATCAGCGATGTAAAACTTTGAATCTGATAAAAACATAAAACAACAACATCTTATTTTACATACATAAAAAAATGCCGCTTCCTGATAAGTGGCATTTTTACTTTTTTAAAAAACAAAACTATTTTTCTGAAACCGGAAGCGGCAAATGGTCGGATAAATGGTAGCAATGATTTATACACAAAAGTCAAATTATCTTAATTTTTAGGTGCAGTAAACATTTTTACTAATTATACCTTTATATTTGAACCCTATTTATATTGGCAATTACAAAATTTTATTGTTCACGATTAAACGGGTTGATTTGTGAAAAAAATATCTTTTATCTTATTATCTTTTCTTTTCTTTATGTTGATGGAAGACATTGCCGTTGCGCAGGAGCGCAGCCTTTTAAAAAATACTTCCGGCAAGTACCCTTATGAATATGCCGAAAACGACCCTTTGCAAACACGTATTTATACGTTGCAAAATGGTTTGAAAGTGTATATAAGCCCCAATGCCGACGAGCCGCGCATACAAACGATGGTTGCCGTGAAAGCAGGCTCTAAAAACGACCCCGCCGAAACCACCGGTTTGGCGCATTATCTGGAACACATGCTCTTTAAGGGCACTTCCAAATTTGGTACGAGCAACTGGGAAGCGGAAAAAAAACTTTTGCAGGGCATTTCCGACCTCTACGAGCAGCACCGCAATACCAACGATGCTACCGAAAAAAAACGCATCTACCACCAAATTGACAGCCTCTCCACACAAGCGGCTCAACACGCCATTCCGAGCGAATACGATAAAATGGTAACAGCACTCGGTGCTACCGGCACCAATGCTTATACCTCCAACGAACAAACGGTGTATATCAACAATATCCCCTCCACCGCTTTGGAAAAATGGGTAAAAATTGAAAGCGAGCGTTTTCAGGAATTGGTGCTGCGCCTGTTTCATACCGAACTGGAAACGGTGTATGAAGAATTTAATATGGGGCAGGACAACGACTTTCGCAAATCGTACAAATCCTTGTTCAAAGGGTTGTTTCCTACCCACCCATACGGCACACAAACCACCATCGGCGAGGGCGAGCACCTCAAAAACCCTTCTATGGTGAATATCCACCGTTATTTCAGCACCTACTATGTACCCAACAACATGGCGGTGATATTGGCAGGCGATGTAAATCCCGATGCCGCCATTGCTTTGTGCGACGAGTATTTTGGCAAGTGGCAGCCCAAACCCATACCGCCTTTTCAATACAAACCCGAACAGCCCATCGCCGCACCGCAGGTATCCGAAAACTACGGCTCGCAAGCCGAACACCTCTATCTGGGCTTTCGTTTCGAAGGGGCAAACTCCCGCGATGCACTGCTGCTGCGCCTGATGAGCCGTATGCTCGAAAACGGACAAGCCGGTTTGTTTGATATTGATTTAATGCAAAAACAAAAAGTATTAGATGTCGGCTCTTACGAAATGATTTTGCACGATTATTCCGCACATATATTATATGGCGTGCCGCGCGAAGGGCAAACCCTGCAAGAAGTGAAAGATTTGATGTTGCAGGAAATTGAAAAAATAAAAAAAGGCGATTTTGAACCTTGGCTCTTGGAAGCGGTATTAAAAAACTATCGTTTGGAAACCATCAAAGGCTACGAAGACAACCGCAACCGCGCCTCTGCCTTGGTGAGTGCTTTTGTATTAGATGTCAATTATGCCGATTATGTGGCATTGCTCGACGAACTCGACCAAATTACGCGCGAAGACATCATCGCTTTTGCACAAAAAAACTACGGCAATAATTATGTCGTAACCTATAAATACAACGGCGAAGACAAAAACGTGCATAAAGTAGAAAAACCCGAAATAACGCCCCTCAATATCAACCGCAGCGAACAGTCGCCTTTTGTGCAGGGTATAGAGGCAATGTCGGAGTCGGTTTTGGAGCCTGTGTTTTTGGATTATCAGAAAGATATAGAAACCACGCCCCTCAACACGCAAATTCCTTTTAACTATATCCGCAACAAAAACAACGAATTGTTTAAGTTGTATTATTTGTTGGATATGGGTACTGACCATGTAAAAGAACTCGACCTCGCCATTCGTTATTTGCCCTATTTGGGCACCGACCGTTACAGTGCCGAAGAGTTGAAAAAAGAGTTTTTTAAATTAGGGTTAAAATTTGATGTATTCAGCGCACGCGACAAAGTATATGTGCAATTGTCGGGATTGGGGAGCAGTTTGGAAGAAGGCGTAAAACTCTTTGAGCATATTTTGGCACATGTAAAAGCCGACCCGAACATCTACAACGAACTCGTAGAGACCATACTCAAAGAGCGCGCCGATGCCAAATTATCCAAACAAGAAATTTTGCAGCGTGCCCTTACGAGCTATGCCAAATACGGTGCTGCTTCGCCTTATACTTATATTATGAGCGAAGAGGAGCTGCGCAATGCCGATATTGAGCGTTTGGTGCAATACATCAAAACACTCACACAATACAAACACCGCATTTTTTATTACGGTCCCGATGCCGCCGACAACGTAAAAGAAATCATCAAAAAATACCACCGCACACCCGCGCTGCTGTCGGATTATCCCAAAGCCACTGTTTTCCGCGAACTCGACCAAACTCAAAATCACATCTACTTTGCCGACTACAAGCAAAAACAAATAGATTTGATGCTACTCTCGCGCGATGAAACGTATAATCCGAAAAACGCCGCCGCCGCTTATATTTTCAACGAATATTTCGGAGCGGGCTTGTCGTCTATCGTATTTCAGGAAATCCGCGAAGCCAAAGCTTTGGCATATACCGCCTACTCATCATACACCACGCCGGTGCGCCAAAACGAAAGCCACTATTTGGTGGCATATATTGGTACGCAAGCCGACAAACTCACCGATGCCTTAGATGCGATGATGGCATTGCTCAACGATATGCCCGAAGCCGCCCGACAATTTGAAGGTGCAAAAGAAGCTGCCCTCAAAAAAATAGAGAGCCAACGCTTTTTGGGCGACCGCATCTTTTGGGACGCAGAAGCTGCCCGCAGCCGTGGTTTGTCGTATGATTTGCGCCGCGATATTTATGCCGAAATAAAAACAATGACGCTGCCGCAGTTGAAAGCATTTTTCCAACAGCACGTCAAAAACAAATCTTTTGCTTATTTGCTCTTGGGCGACAAAAGCAAATTAGATTTGGAGGCAGTACAAAAAATTGCACCCGTGCAGGAATTGTCGCTGGAGCAATTATTCGGATATTGATTTCACCTGTATCCATCGCTCCTTTCAGAAGGACAGAGAGGTTGGGGTTCTATCACTTTGATAAGTTCAAAACTTTATCAAAGTGATAGAACAAAGTTGAACAAGGTTACTTGTAGTTTGATTTTCAAAAAAGGTGTTACGATATGCGAAAGAATCAGTGACATTTGGGATAGACCTGAGCACAGGTAATCCGGTATCTGCCGAACCTCGCCAACGCTACCACCGCATTACAGGAGCAGAGATTTTAGAATAAGCGGACTCCTACCGCAATACCCACCGCCGAAGCCCTGCCGCTCCCACTGCGAGATACGATTTTACGCGGGGAATAGTTGTCGCTACTTCGGCTGATAGTGGCGAAGCCGGTGGAGGCGTGCGCTTTGATAGTGAAACGCTTACCGATGATTAAATTAGCGACTGCGCGAAGCTGCCCGCTGTGAGACACGTTTTTTTTATAGAGCGATTCTTTATCGTATTTGTAGAACGCAAAAGTATAAGCCGGTCCTAAACCGATTTGAAAATCGGGCTGCGACAAAAAATAATAAGTAAAGCCTGCAGTGCCTCCTAATTCGCCGACACTGCCGCTACTAATGCTGAAGCAAGCATCGGTAGCGGTTTTTTTTGCTTTGCCCAAAAATACCTCTGCCCCCGCAGAAAGAGAAATAAAAACTTCTGATGTTTTGGTGCTATCCTGCATTCCCCAATAATCGGGAAGGTGAATGTAGGGATAAGTAGCATACCCTGCTCCTAAAAATGGCATAACACGCCCTGCCGGAGCGGGCGGCGGTTGTTGGGCTTGAGCAGTGGCACAAAAAGAAGCGCAAAGAAAGGTAGCCAAAAGCGCGAAAAAATAGTGTTTCATTTTTGAAAAAAAATATAACCGCAAAAATAATAGCTTTTTTATCCCCTCCCTTCAAAAAAAACAATTTTCTTGTTCTGTTCTGTTTTGTGCTGCCGTCGCTTAACTTTGCGTTTTTCAATTTTTGTATCTCAGTATGGCACTCACCAAAGCAATGATTTTTGCCGCCGGTATTGGTTCGCGGCTGCGTCCTTTTACGCTCACGCACCCCAAAGCCTTGGTTCCTTTTTTGGGCAAGCCTTTGCTGTGGCATTGTTTGGAGTATGTGCAAAGTCAGGGCATCGGCGAGGTGCTTATCAATGTACTCCATTTCGGCGAGCAGATAATAGCATTTGCGGAGCAATACCGCCGCCAACACCCGCATTTCGGCATTTATATTTCTGACGAGCGCGACCACCTGCTCGATACGGGCGGCGGCTTGAAAAAAGCGGCTTCTTTTTTTGAAAACGACCGCGCCGCCTTCGCCCTCATCAATGCCGATGTGGTCAGCACCATCGATTTGCGGGCGATGTATGCCTATCACCGCCGCCGCGCCGCGCTGGTTACTTTGGCGGTGCAGCAGCGCGGAGCTTCGCGCACTTTGCTTTTTGATGCCGCCCAGTGCCTCGTGGGGCGCGAAAACCGCAGCAGCGGCACGCGCGAGTGGGCAGTGCCACCGCCCGAAAATGCCGCCGCTACCGCTTTCAGTGCGTGGGATTTTAGTGGCATACACATCGTAGAGCCGGCATTGCTGCATACCGCCACGCCGCCGCAGGAGGTGTTTTCTATCATTGATTGGTACTTGGCGGCGGCGAGGGCAGGCGAAAAAATAAAGGCTTTTCCGTGTCCTTCGGCTTTTTGGGCAGATGTGGGCAGCCCCGAAAAATTGGCGCAAGCCGAGCAGCAATATACCCTGTATTTACAAAAAAAACTGATTTTTTTGCGGCGCAAAGCAGCTTGGCACAATAGACCGCCAAAAAAATAAATTTTGCCGTACCTTTGCAGTTTCATTACAATTTTGTAAAAATTTTTATCTGTAATTATGGAATTTACCACCGCGGCATTCATTTCTCTGCTTACGCTCAGTATTCTGGAGGTTGTTTTGGGTATTGACAATATTGTATTTATATCTATTTTGTCGGGAAAACTGCGCGCCGAAGAGCAAAAAAAAGCACGCCGCTACGGTTTGATAATCGGTATGGTGGTGCGCCTGTTGCTGTTGAGCGTGATAGCGTGGATTATGAGACTCGAAGAGCCACTCATTAATATCGGTACGCTGGATTTGTCGGGCAAAGATTTGATTTTGCTGTTTGGGGGCTTGTTTTTGTTGTATCAAAGCACCAAAGAAATACACCACAAGCTCGAAGGCGAGCACGGCGAAAACAATGCACAGGTTTCCACTTCTTTTGCGGCTGTAATGGGGCAAATGCTGATTATTAATGTGGTGTTTTCGTTGGATTCGGTGATTACTGCCATTGGTATGGCAGACCAACTTTGGGTGATGATGACGGCAGTGGTGATTTCGGTGTTCGTGATGATGCTTGCCGCCGACCCTATCAGCGATTTTGTGCAAAAGCACCCTTCCATTAAAATACTCGCACTCAGCTTTTTGTTGCTCATCGGTTTTTCGCTCATCGTAGAAGCCCTCCATTATCACGTTCCCAAAGGTTATATTTATTTTGCAATGGCTTTTTCTTTTTTGGTGGACATCATTCAACTGCGCTACGACAAAAAGCACCGCCCTGTGCAGTTGCACGAGTATTATACTGAAGAAAACGAAGACAAGAAATCAAAAGAAAAAAAATCTTAAAGGAATAAACTATTCGTTCTTTTTTTTAAAATGACGAAAGCGACAACATTCAATGCTGAAAAAGAATGTTGTCGCTTTTTTTATGTGCGTGTGGGTGAAATAATATCACAAACTCATACTTTTCTTATGCACATGCACTGCCGTGCCACTTACGCACACAATGAGCATATTGTTGATGGTTTCGTAATCTACATCAACACCCACAATGGCGTTAGCTCCCTGTGTTTCGGCGCGTTGCAACATCTCCCGAATAGCATTTTCGCGGGCTTCGGCAAGCACTTCTTCATACGAGCCTGACCGACCGCCTACAATATCGCGTATGCCTGCAAAAAGGTCTTTGAAAATATTTGCCCCCACAATGACTTCGCCCGTCACCAATCCCAAATAATTTTCAATATCGTAGCCCTGCAAGGTGGGTGTGGTGCTGATGATGATTTTGCTCATAATTGTTTTGTTTTGAAAAAATAAAAAAAGTGTTGCAGCCTAACAATAAGAAAGACTGCAACACTCAAAATTACATCATTTTGACGAGGTTTTTCGCAACAAAATGAAAGTTATCTTCTCTTAACTACACCAAATTGCGGCGAATTACATTGAGCGCGCCACCTGCCTGAAACCACTCAATTTGTTGTTGGTTGTAGGTGTGGGCGGCTTGTATGGTATCGGTGCTGCCATCGCTGTGGTGGAGGCGCACGGTGAGGTTTTTGTTCGGAGCAAATTCCGTGAGTCCTATAATATCAACGGTATCATCTTCGCGGATTTTGTCGTAATCGTTTTTGTCTGCAAAGGTAAGTGCCAACATTCCCTGTTTTTTGAGGTTGGTTTCGTGAATACGGGCAAAAGATTTTACCATCACGGCACGCACCCCCAAGTGGCGCGGCTCCATAGCGGCGTGTTCGCGGCTGCTGCCTTCGCCGTAATTTTCTTCACCGAATACCATAGAGCCTAAACCGGCGGCTTTATAGGCGCGTGCCGTAGCGGGCACTGCTCCGTATTCGCCATTTAAGGGGTTGAGTACGGTATTGGTTTTGTCGTTGAAAGCATTGACCGCGCCGATGAGCAAATTGTTGGAAATATTGTCCAAATGCCCGCGATAGCGCAACCAAGGACCCGCCATAGAAATATGGTCGGTGGTGCATTTTCCTTTGGCTTTTATGAGCAAGCGCAAGCCGCGCAGGTCAGTTCCTTCCCAAGCGGCGAAGGGGGCTAATAGTTGCAGACGCTCGGAGTCGGGGGCTACACGCACGGTGATATGGCTGCCGTTTTCGGCGGGTTTCTGATAGCCCGCATCATCTACGGCAAAGCCGCGCGTGGGCAGTTCGTCGCCGTGAGGAGGGTCTAATTTTACGGCTTCTCCCTTGTTGTTGATGAGCGTATCGGTGAGCGGGTTAAAACCTAAATCTCCGGCAATGGCGAGAGCAGTAACGAGTTCGGGCGAACCCACGAAAGCATAGGTATTGGGGTTGCCGTCGGCACGTTTGGCAAAGTTGCGGTTGAACGAATGTACGATGGTGTTTTTTTCTTCTTTTTCTGCACCCATTCTGTCCCACATACCAATACAAGGACCACAAGCATTGGCAAATACTTTCGCGCCTATTTTTTCAAAAATATCTATCAGCCCGTCGCGCTCAATGGTGTATCGCACCTGCTCGCTGCCCGGTGTAATGGTAAATTCGGCTTTGGGGCTGAGGTTTTTGGCGGCGGCTTGTGCTGCCAGCGATGCTGCCCGCGAAATATCTTCGTAAGAGGAGTTGGTACAAGAACCTATTAAACCCACTTCTATACGCGTTGGCCAGCCGTTGGCTTGGGCTTCTTCGCGCATTTTGGAAATGGGGGTGGCGCGGTCGGGTGTGAAGGGACCATTGAGGTGCGGCTCCAATTCGGATAAGTTAATTTCAATAACTTGGTCGAAGTATTGGGCAGGATTGGCATATACTTCGGGGTCGGCGGTGAGGTGTGCGGCGACACCATCAGCGAGGTCGGCGATGTGGGCGCGTCCGGTGGCACGCAGGTAGCGGCTCATAGCGGCATCGTAGCCAAAAGTGGAGGTGGTAGCACCCACTTCAGCACCCATATTGCAAATAGTGCCTTTTCCGGTGCAAGAAAGACTATTAGCCCCTTCGCCAAAATATTCAATGATATAGCCTGTACCTCCTTTTACGGTCAGGATACCGGCTACTTTGAGGATAACATCTTTGGCAGAAGCCCAGCCGTTGAGTTTTCCGGTGAGTTTGATACCGATGAGTTTGGGCATTTTCAGTTCCCAAGGCAAGCCCGCCATCACATCGCAAGCGTCTGCACCACCTACGCCAATGGCTATCATTCCCAAGCCGCCTGCATTTACGGTGTGGCTGTCTGTGCCTATCATCATACCGCCGGGGAAGGCGTAATTTTCCAGCACCACCTGATGAATAATACCCGCACCGGGTTTCCAAAATCCGATGCCGTATTTGTCGGATACCGAAGCCAAGAAATTATACACTTCGTCATTTTCCTGATTGGCACGTTCCAAATCTTCTTCTGAGCCATTTTTGGCAACGATGAGGTGGTCGCAATGCACCGTACTCGGCACGGCTACTTTGTTTCTGCCGCACGACATAAACTGCAACAGAGCCATTTGGGCGGTGGCATCTTGCATGGCTACGCGGTCGGGTGCGAAAAACACATAATCTTTGCCGCGTTGATAATCTTGCAGCGGGGAGTCGCCGTGAAGGTGGGCATAGAGGATTTTTTCGGTGAGCGTAAGCGGACGCGAAATGAGACTACGCAATTGTTTTATTTTTTCGGGAAGCGATGCGTAATGCGCTTCTATCATGTTTACATCAAAAATCATGTTTATTTTCTTTTATTATATATATATTAAGGAGTTTTCGGTGTATTTGGTTTTAATATTTTATAAAAAAACCGGATATTGGTATAATAAAAAAGGTCAGTTTCAAACTTAGTCGGTTAATTTGTTCGGGATTTGTATAATTTTTTTTGGTACGGTGATGATATGAGTAAAAAACAAATGTTCCATTATAGCTGCCCTTTTCTGTTGCGCGGTATATCATCTGTAAAAAGTATGAGGGTTCACCGGAATGTGCAAATTCAAAGTTGTCAGTATAATATTGTAATAACTTTTTGAAATCAAAGCTATTGTGCTTTGGCGGCATAAAATTACAATGTTTTTGAAAATCTATTGTACCTTTATCATTGAGCCAGAAGCGTTTGTTTGAAATTATTATACAATTTTTTCGGCGAATGGGTTTCAAGCTGTTTTTGATAAAATTTTTATTTATATTTCTTGTATGCTTTCTTCTCTGCGAAAACGCGCCTCTACGCTTGCTGCTGCTCCTCAACAATTAGCCGTATTGCAGGGTGCGCCTTTTGCTTCGGGCGAGTTGCCTTTTTTTGATGAAAAAATGAAGGCGGTGGGCTGTGCGGTGTTGCGCCCTGTTCCTTTGGAAGTGTTGCAAGTGAATGTGGGCTATCGTTGCAATCAGGTGTGCGCGCACTGCCACGTAGATGCCGCCCCCGACCGCAAAGAGGTGATGCAGCGCGGTACTTTTGAGCATATTTTGGAGGTGTTGCGCCGTCATCGCAGCATCAATACCCTCGATATTACCGGCGGCGCACCCGAAATGAACCCGCATTTCAGGTGCTTGGTGGAGGAAGCCTCTGCTATTGGCGTGGCGGATATTATTGTGCGCTCCAACCTCACTATTTTGGTGTCTAATGCTGCTTATCGCGAATTGCCGGAGTTTTTTGCAAAGTATCGTGTGCATGTGGTGTCGTCTTTGCCTTTTTATAAAGCCGAAAGAACCGACCGACAACGTGGCGAAGGTGTTTTTGAGCAGTCTTTGGAGGCTTTGCGCCTCCTCAATGATTGTGGCTATGGCAAAGAAAATTCGGGCTTACTACTAGATTTGGTTTATAATCCGGCGGGGGCTTTTTTGCCGGCGGCGCAACAAATTTTGGAGCGCGACTTTAAGCGGGAACTCGCCACACAATACGGTATTGCCTTCAACCGCCTCTTTGCCCTCACCAATTTGCCCATTAGCCGATTTTTGGATTATCTGTTGCAAAGCGGAAATTATGAAGATTATATGCACACCTTAGTCCACGCTTTTAATGCGGCGGCTTTGAACAATGTGATGTGCCGCAATACTGTATCGGTGGCGTGGGACGGCACGCTCTACGATTGTGATTTTAACCAGATGCTGCAACTTCCGGTGGCGGCGGCTGTGCGCCATATCGCCGATTTTGATGCCGAGCGGCTGCAACAACGCGCTATTGTGGTGTCGCAACATTGCTACGGTTGCACGGCAGGGGCGGGTAGTAGTTGTCAGGGGAGTTTGGTGTAGCACAGTCCACATATTTTATTATTTTAAAAAAAACATCTCTTTTACTCCTATGCCCGACAGCAGAAGCGTTTTTCCCACTCCAAAAAAAGAAAATTTTTCTTCTATGCGTGCCCGTTGGTTGTTCAATCTGTTTCCGGTGTATCGGCGCACGGGCGGCAGGGTATGTTTTATTTCGGAAGATTGGAAAGAAGTGCATGTACGCCTCTCGCTTAATTTTTTTACCCGCAATTATGTAGGTACTGTTTTCGGCGGCAGTATCTATGCTTGTTTAGACCCCATCTTTATGTTGCAGTTGATACAGATTTTAGGAAAAGACTATGTAGTGTGGGATAAAGCTGCTCATATTAAATTTATGAAGCCCATTACCGGCACTGTGTATGCGCGTTGCAGCATCAGCGACGAAACCATTGAGCATATCAAAACACAGGTTGCCGCACATCAAAAATATGTGATAGAAATGCACACTGCTTTTCATGATGCGGCGCATACTGTATATGCCGAAACTACCAAAACTTTGTACATTGCAGATAAAAATTATTATCGGCAACGGCAACGGTAGGGTATCGTTTTTTTTAAGCTAAGATGTTATTAAATATTTGGGATAGCAACAATAATGCTTCACTACCGGAGCGGCTAAGGCTTGGATATTGAGCAAGTCGGAGGCTTCGGCGATGTCGAGGGTTTTTCCGTCTTTGAACAAAATCTTGATATTTTCGGCGGTGGTGGAGTAGGCGCGGTTGCTGGTAGTACCGCCAAACACTAAATGTGCGGCTTCGTGGCGGCGGTAGCCTTTGTGCTGCATCAGTTTTTGGGTAAAATGTTCCAAATAATCAGCTGCAAAAGGTTCGCGCTGCAACTCTATTTTCAACAAATGGCGTTGCACAAAAGCCGTACATAGTTCTGCCAACAGCGCATCGCTGTGCGATTGCCACACTTTAATGGCGCACCACAAATCGTGGTCGTCTAAGTGGGTATAATGACGAATAAAATCTTCGTTGATGATGCGGTCATTTTCGTACAAAAAATACTGCAAAGCCGGCGATGCAAATAAGGCAGTATCCTGTGCGGCGAGTTCTTTGGCGTATGTTAAAATATGCACCAGCATCATTTCGGCACAAAGCACCGTTTTGTGCAAATACACCTGCCAATACATCAAACGCCGCGAAATCAGAAATTTTTCAATAGAATAAATGCCTTTTTCTTCCACCAGCAGTTCGTCTTGATGCACATTGAGCATTTTTATAATGCGGTCGTAGCCGATAACGCCTTCCTGTACGCCACTAAAAAAACTATCGCGCGTGAGATAATCCAACCTGTCCATATCCAATTGGCTGGATACTAACTGATGCAGGAATTTTTTGGGGTAGCGGTTTTCAAAAATTTCAATCGCCATATTCAATTGCCCATTGAAATGCGTATTGAGGCGTTGCATGAGCAGCAAAGAAATATCTTCGTGAGATACTTGGGGTACGAGGGCGTGTTCGAGGGCGTGCGAAAAGGGACCATGACCTACATCGTGGAGCAAAATCGCCAAACAAACGGCTTGTGCTTCGGCAGAGCTGATACTTACTCCTTTGTGGCGCAGGGTGCGCACGGCGCGTTGCATCAGGTGTAGTGCGCCCAAAGCATGATGAAAACGGGTATGCACCGCCCCCGGATATACATAGCTGCCCAAACCCACCTGTTGTATGTGGCGCAAACGCTGGAAATAGGGGTGCTCCAGCAAATCCAATAGAAAATCGAACTCCAGCGTGATGAACCCATATACCGGATCGTTGATGATTTTTCTTTTATTCAAACTGCAAAAAGGATAAAATGGTATAATTGCAATTAACAAATGAAAAAGAATTTAGGTTTTTCGGGCAGAAGATTATTTGTATTGTATGATGAATAATTTGTTGGATATTTGGGCGAAAGTCTCTCTAACTCGGCTGCTCAACTTTGACAAAGTTCGAACTTTGTCAAAGTTTTAATAGAAACCTCCCCAATTCCGCCGTACCGAATCACGGAACAACCGTACCGAATCACGGAACAACCGTACCGAATCACGGAACAACCGTACCGAATCACGGAACAACCGTACCGAATCACGGAACAACCGTACCGAATCACGGAACAACCGTGCCGAATCACGGAACAACCGTGCCGAATCACGGAACAACCGTGCCGAATCACGGAACAACCGTGCCGAACAACGGAACAACCGTACCGAATCACGGAACAACCGTACCGAATCACGGAACAACCGTGCCGAATCACGGAACAACCGTGCCGAATCACGGAACAACCGTGCCGAATCACGGAACAACCGTGCCGAATCACGGAACAACCGTGCCGAATCACGGAACAACCGTGCCGAACAACGGAACAACCGTGCCGAATCACGGAACAACCGTGCCGAATCACGGAACAACCGTGCCGAATCACGGAACAACCGTGCCGAATCACGGAACAACCGTGCCGAATCACGGAACAACCGTGCCGAATCACGGAACAACCGTGCCGAATCACGGAACAACCGTGCCGAACAACGGAACAACCGTGCCGAATCACGGAACAACCGTGCCGAATCACGGAACAACCGTACCGAATCACGGAACAACCGTACCGAATCACGGAACAACCGTACCGAATCACGGAACAACCGTGCCGAACAACGGAACAACCGTACTCACCTAATGTGATTGATTTTTAATAGTATGTAAGAAAATATCTCATCTACTTCCAATATAGTACCTGCCTGAGCTGCTTGTACTGTACTTTTAAATGGTGCTAATGCTTGGATTTTTTTAACCAATTATACACAGTTGTATGGCTAATCACAATCTTTGCGCTTATAGTGTTGTGTAGCACTTACATTGTTGCCATTTTTCACTATATTTATGCCGCTGCATTTATGATAACACTGTAGGTTTGACTTATTATTTGGTTTTTCTTTTTTTGCAAAAATACAAGGTTATCAACTAATTATTAGCACCGCCACTTTTAGTTTGCCAATACATAATCTACTACATATTGCATTTCTTCTAAGTTTTCAAACACGGAAGGAATGGTGTTTTTGCTCACAAAATAGCGGTAAATATCGCGTTGGCGGTTTTTGAGGTCTTGCGGTGTGCTCAGGTCGTACTCGTCCATAAACATTTTGAGGTAGTTGTAAGTATGCTTGAATTTTTCGTTGCTGATATGCCTCAATGCAGCAGACTCAACGACAACAGTATTGTTGCTTTTTTCGGTTTTTTCGGCAGTAGCAGGGGGCTTTGAAGTTTTTGTATGGCGTTGTTTTTCCACGCGCTCTATTTCATTCTGTATATCGTCAATAGACGGTGCAATGTAGCCTTTTGGAAATACAGCCGCCGGTAGTGGGGTTTCTACATTTTCGGTTTGGTACTGATTGATGGAAGAAGGCAGCGTTTCGTATTGTTGTTCATCATCATCGGTGGGGGAGGCTGCCGCCGAAAAATATGTTTCCTGCTGTTTTTCCTCTTTGCGGTTTCCTGTCTGATGATTTTTTGAAGTTTTATTTTCTTTAAAACGCAGTGCACTCAACTCTTCCAAAAGCTGTTTTTTAAAATTTTGTACAGCACTGTATCGCAGAGAGGAAGGATAAGATAATATTTTTACCAAATCTTCGGCAAGCGTATCTGCGGGTGAAATTTCATCGGTATGCACCAACAACAGCGGTAAGCCACTGCCACTGCGATAGCCCAATACAAAATATGCCGCTGCTCCCAAAGCACTGATGTCGCACAAGAGCAGGTCGTAAGATGCCAGCATATCGACACTGAGAGTTTGGTGCGGTTGCAACAGCACCGACTCCCACTGTGCTTCGCGGAGGGTTTCTGTAAGTATTGCCGAAACTTCATCGTTGTCGGCAGTATTGGCGGCTATCCATACCGCACACAAGGGTAATAATTTTTTTTTCTCGTTATTTGCCATCATTTCAATGGGCTTTCTCAGGTTTTTTATTGCTGTGAGTGCAAAATTATTTCAAGCAACAACGCACAAGTTATTGTTGCTATCTATCAATTATTGTTGCTCAATAAATCGCGCAACAAATCATCTATATTATCATCTTCATCGCTATGTTCTACCAATTTTACCGCTTCTTTTGGTTCCATATCGGCATATACAATTTTCAAAACACCAATGGCGTACTTGTCCACTGTCTGGATATTGGCGTGTATCAGGCAACGGATTACTTCTTCGTTCACAGCTCCGCCATCGGTATTCATGGTAGATTTATAGCGCAATTCGCCGTCTTCAAAATCCATTTCAAAATTACCAATAATCAAGCCATAGTTGGCGCGGGTAATAAATTCTGCCACTTCGTGCCGTTTGTTGGAAGGCACATTAAAAGGTAATAAAGCATAGCAGCGCAAAATATCACGGTCTTCTTGTACATGAATAATTACTTCTAACTTACAGTTGCGCATAGCTACGCCAAAACGCACCAACTCCCTGTCTTCGTCTAAACGAAATTGAAAATTAATAGATTTTAAATGACTGATAACCAAATCTAAAGTGTACGACATAATCTGAAATGGGTTTGACGAGTAAATTACAAGTTCAAAATAAACTAAAAGTAGGAAATGTTGTGCATTTTGGTAATTTTTTTTTTCACATCTTCATTTCTTTTATCTTTGCTGTCTTATATATGGCACGTTATTTAGCAATAGATTATGGAAAAAAAAGGAGCGGTATTGCTGTAAGCGACCCCCTTAAAATCATCGCAACAGGGCTTTGTACGGTGGATACTGCTGCGCTGATGGATTTTTTGAAAAGATACATACAACAGGAGGCTGTTGAATTGTTTGTGGTGGGTATGCCCACGCAATGGGACGACTCCGACACCCACGCCACACCTTTGGTGCGTGCTTTTATCCTTGATTTGCAACGCAATTTTCCCGATATTCCGGTAAAAACGGTGGACGAGTGGGGCACTTCGCGCGATGCCCTGCGCACCTTGGTACAGAGTGGCGTGCCAAAAATGAAACGCCGCAATAAGGCATTGCTCGACGAAGTAAGTGCCACTATTATTTTACATGAATATATGAGCCGCTGATGCGGCGAGTTTTGTGCTTTTCTTTTAAAAAAACGGCACATTATTCGTTTATTGCCCGCTTTCACGATATATTTGTATTTCCAATCAATAAAAAGCCGCCAGCTATCTTATGTTCAAACGTTACTTTTTTGCGATTTCGCTCGTTTGGAGTGTTTTCTGCGGTGCTGTATATGCCCAGCAAGACAGCCACTACACGGGCTATCAGTTCAATCCTTTGGTTATAAATCCTGCTTATGCGGGCAGTCGCGGTGTGCCGGGTGTGCTGGCGTATTATCGTCATCAGTGGGTCAATATCAATACTGCGCCGCAAACAGGGGCTTTGAGTTTTCAGATGCCGATGCGACAAGGAAAAATGGGAGTGGGCGCACATATAGAAAGCGACTGGATAGGCGTGCATAACCGCATTAGTCTTTTTGGCGATTATGCTTATCGGTTGCATTTTCAGCGCGGCACTTTGTCTTTGGGCTTGCAGGCGGGGCTGTTGTATTATCGCTCCAATTTCAGTCAGGTTGATATTATTGATAATCTTGACCCTGTGTATGCTCAAGACCAAACGCGCCTATTACCCAATTTCGGAACGGGCATTTATTATCATAATCGCCGCATGTTTTTGGGGCTTTCGGTGCCACATCTGCTCAATAATGACCTGAGCGAAGTAGATGCCCGCCAAAGTCGCCATTATTTTTTGAGCGGCGGCTATACTTTTGCTGTAGCCGACAATATTTTATTGCGTCCTACTTTTATGCTGAAATATGTAGCCAATGCGCCGCTTTCGGCTGATGTAGATTTGATGTTGATTTTGAAACAGCGTTTTTGGATAGGCGGTGCATATCGCTGGAAAGAGTCGGTAGATTTGCTGCTGCAATATCAAAGCAGCCCGAAATTGCGTTTTGGTTATGCTTATGATTATCCGCTCACACCCTTATCCAATATTTACGGCAGCCACGAAATATTTATAGGCTACGAGTGGGGTTTCAGTGAAGACCGTATCCTCACACCGCGCTATTTTTAATGCTCCGTAAATCGGTAGCCCACGCCGCGCACCGAATGAAAATACACCGGATTGCGCGGATCTTCTTCAAAATATTTGCGGAATGCCAGAATAAAATTGTCAATGGTGCGGGTAGAAGGAAACACATCGTAGCCCCACACATATTGCAAAATCTGCTCCCGCGATACTACCTCATTTTTGCGCTCAATGAGTAATTTTAGTAAGCGCACTTCTTTTTTTGTCAAATGCAGCGATTCTTGGTTGTAGGTGGTGGCTAAATAAGTGACAAAGTTGATGCTGTTGTTGCCGAAATGATACCACTGCAAAGTGTCGTCATCTTGTTTGTGGCGCAGGCTTCGTTTTGCCAATACTTTTACGCGCAACAATAATTCCTGCAAATTGAAGGGTTTGGTGAGATAATCATCTGCTCCTTTGCGCAAGCCCAATAATTTATCCTGTGTGCTGTCTTTGGCGGTGAGGAATAAAATAGGCATATCGGTATTTTCCAAACGGATTTTTTCACATACTTGCAAACCGTCAATTTCGGGCAGCATTATATCCAAAACCGCCAGATTAAAGCGTTGTTCATCAAAGGCTTTGAGTGCCTGCGTACCGGTGGTGGCACTCACTACTTCGTAGCCCTCCAATTCTAAGTTGAGTTTGATGAGTTCTAATAAAGAAGGCTCATCTTCTGCCAATAAAATCCGAATATCCATAAGTTTTAATATAAAAAGGCGTGAATAATATAATAATACAACAGTGTATATACAAAGTTTGGGCTAAAATGGCAAACTTTTTTCAATTCCTTCATATCTGAAAGAAATATGACAAAGTCATGATAAACAACAAATTTTACAGGTGTGGTTCTAACACAAAATGCGCCCAAGAACCTTGCATAGTCGGCAGTTGATTATTACGGAGGAGCATTTTAAGAAAAAGGCTGCGCTGTAACATCGTTGCTCCCAAACGCTCTAAATGGGCGGTGTGCATTTGGCAATCTACCATTGAAAATTGCTGTTCCTGTGCCCATTGTGCCAGCATAATAAAAGCGGCTTTTGAAGCATTAGACACCTTCGAAAACATAGACTCTCCAAAAAATGCCTTGCCCAAAGATACTCCATACAAGCCGCCCACCAATGCACCGCTATCCGCCAAGCGCACCTCCAAAGAGTGAGCATAGCCCAACTCGTGCAGCTTGCAATATGCTTCAATAATTTCTTCGCTAATCCAAGTGGAGTCGGAATATGCTCGCGGGGCTTGGCACAAACGTATTACCGTTTCAAAATCATTATCAAAAGAAAAAATAAATTGCCCGCGCCGCAGCACCTGCCGCATACTTTTGGAAATAAGCACTTGCGAAGGCAACAACACACAACGCGGGTCAGGACTCCACCACAAAATCGGCTCATCGGGATTGAACCAAGGAAAAACTCCCTTTTTGTAAGCCAATAGCAAGCGTTCTGTACTTAAATCTCCTCCTACGGCGAGCAGTCCGTCTGCTTCGGCATAGTGAGGTGGCGGAAAAGCAAGGCTTTCGTTGAGCAGAAATACGGGCATACAAGCTACGAAAAAAATATTTTTTATACAAAAGCCTTTAGCAATTCTTCTGCCTGTTTTCGTGCTTCAGCATCGCTTTGCTGATAATCGTCAAGTGTGGGCTGTGCTACAAAAGCAGTGCGTTGCAGGGTGTTTTCAATGAGGCGCGGAATATCCAAAAACGCAATTTCATCTTTCAAAAAAGCCGCTACCGCTATTTCATTGGCGGCATTGAGTACGCAAGGCGCATTGCCGCCTCTTTGCAGGGCTTCAAAAGCCAATGCCAAACAAGGAAAAGTAAAAGTATCGGGTGTTTCGAAAGTAAGTTGGGGGTATTGCATAAAATCAAAACGCGGAAAATCGCTTTTCAGTCGCTGCGGATATGACAGGGCATACTGAATGGGCAATTTCATATCGGGCAAACCCAATTGTGCTTTGATAGAGCCATCGGTGAATTGTACCAACGAATGTATGATAGATTGCGGGTGTACCACTACTTCTATCTGTGAAGCCGCTACATCAAACAGCCATTTGGCTTCTATCACCTCCAAACCTTTATTCATCAAAGTAGCCGAATCAATGGTGATTTTTGCACCCATATCCCAGTTGGGGTGGCGCAGGGCTTCGCGTTTGGTGACGTGGGCTAAGGTTTCGCGGCTTTTGCCCCGAAAAGGACCTCCCGATGCCGTGAGAATAATTTTTTCAATAGCATTGTCCGTTTCACCGGTCAGGCATTGAAAAATTGCCGAATGTTCAGAATCCACCGGATAAATGGAGCAGTTTTTTTCCTGTGCTAATTTGCTGATAAGTTCGCCTGCCACCACCAATGTTTCTTTATTGGCTAAAGCTATTTTTTTTCCACTTTGCAAAGCAGCCACCGTAGGCAACAAACCCGCAAAACCTACCATTGCCGTCAGCACACAATCAATAGTATCCATTTGTACGGCTTCGCTGATAGCTGCACTGCCCGCCCGCACTTGAACAGGTAGGTCGGCGAGGGCGTTTTTTAGCTGCTGATAGTATCTTTCGTCGCCAATTACCACCACTTTGGGTACAAATTGCCGTGCTTGGGCAATGAGCAAATCTGCATTGCGGTGCGCCGTGAGTAACTCTACACGAAAATGATCCTGCTGTGCTGCTATTACTTCTAAGGCTTGTGTGCCGATAGAACCGGTAGAACCCAAAATAGCAATACCCTGTGGGCGAGAAAGGGAAAATTTCATCATGTATTTTTTTAAGTTCAGTATAAAAAAACAGGATTTACCTTGTGTGTAAAGATATTTTTTGAAACAAAAGTGCTAAAAAATGTTGAAACAAAATAAAAAACGGCTGCTGCTCTGTAAGCCGGGTTCTGTACTACATTTTTTATAGGTATAAAAAACATAGCCCTTGTCATTTATCTGGAACAAACATCGCTGCTTGTTTCTATCAACCTACCCGTTGCGGCGTACATTGCTGCACAAATGCCGAGCCGACATCGCTCACATTGCAAGCCCGCAACTTATTTGGTCTTTCAACCCACAAGGTTTACCCCTGCATTGCGTTGCCGAAATGCAGCCTTTGTTGGTGCAAAGGTTTTCACCGGAATTGTATAAAAAAAATTACACAACACCACTATTTTCTGTGGCACTGGCTGTCTTATTTCTTTTACAAAAAATAAGCCCTCCCGTTAGGAGGTGTGGTGCTCTGTGTTGCCCGGACTTTCCTCCCTGCCAATAGCAGAGCGACAAGGCAAGCAACAGCCGTGAGCAGCAAATATAGCAGAAATTTTATTTGCGGTTTGTTTAGCACATAAAAAAAAGAAAGGCTGCCCACCATGAGCAGCCTTTCTTTTTGTGTTATTTGATGAAAAAATGCAAAAATTACATTTTTATCAAAGATGCCTTTGCTATCATTTTTATTCCGGCACTTTGTAACAAAAAGTAAGTACCTGTAGGCAAATCCTGCATAGGAACTATAATTTGTTGTGTTCCTGATGTTATATCATTTTTCCAAAGTTGCTTGCCCACTATATCATACAATGTCAAAGTGCCGATTTCATTCAAAGGATATATTTGTACTTTGCACACATCGCTCACCGGATTGGGCAAAACTTGTAAAGTAAGCGTATTATTAAATGATTCAATGCCTTGTATCGGTGTCACTTGTACCACTAAATTGGATATATTGGGTACTATGGCACTTAAATTCACCAATTCTAAATCATTTTGTTGGTAATTATTGGATTGTATCTCTAAATTATAAGAGCCTAGTGGCACATTACTAAAACTAAAAGCACCATTGGCATCGCTGGTAGTGGTGGCAACAGTTGTATCATTGCTCACCAAATTGATAGTGATATTGGCAACGGGTGTGTTGTTTTCTCCCAAAATACTGCCGCTGATATTACCGCTATTTACTGGTAAAGTGATGTTGAATACTTGACAACTTTGGTCGCTGCAACTACCTTGATTATTCAAAGCTGTTACGCAAACGGTGTATGTTCCCGAAACAGTATAAGTGTGAGTAGCAGTACTGCCAATATTACTTAGTGCAGTGCCATCGCCCCACATTACAAAAGTGCTGTCGGCATTAGCAGAATTATTTACGATTGTAACAGTAGCTCCGGTTACATTGGCTTGAAAAGCTGCTTCGCAATCCGGATTTCCGATAATAATTGTTTGGCAAGTGGTTTGCAAACAGCCATTGCCATTGCTGGCAGTAAGGCATACTTCGTATTCGCCGTCACCGGCAAAGGTATGTGAGGTATTGGCGGTGTTAGCGGTAACTCCGTCAGAAAAGACCCAAGTATAAGCAGTGGCATTGGTGGAAGTACTTGTAAAAGCAACGGTATTGCCGCTTACGTTGTAAGTGAAAGCGGCTGTGCAATCTTGCTGAGGGTTGCCGATGGTAATGTTATCACAATAGTTGGCAGTGCAACCGTTGTTGGCAACAATGCTTACACATACATTATATACTCCGTCTGTTGTATAGGTATGGGTAGGAATTTGGATATTCGCCGTATTTCCGTCACCAAACTCCCATAGCCATTGACTAATCTGAGAAGCAGAGGGTGATACAAATGTGGAAAATGAAATAGTATTATCGTTTAAAGAATAACTGTATTGCACAAAACATTGTGCTTGTGCAGCTACCCCGAATACAAAAAAGGTGCAGAGCAGAAGTATTAATTTTTTCATTGTATAAAAAATGTATGGTGTGTGTAGTTAATAAAATTTTCTTTTTGATAAAAATATTTTATGTTATTAAAGCAACAAAGATAATACAGATGCAATAAGTACAGAAAATAAATGCTGTTTTGAGCTGTATTTATACAAATTTTAACAACAAAATACTATTTTATGTCTTAATTATCTTATGTGTTTTTTTTAAATTTGGCATAAAAAAAAGTGTTGATACCAATAAGCCGTATAGCTTATAAAGTATCAACACTTGAGATTAGAAACTACGTTTAATATTTATGCTCGTATGTTCAAAAAATTAATTGGTCAATATCATCATTTTAGTATCTAATATTGTACCGTCTGCCACCAAACTGTAAAAATAAGTACCTGCCTGCAAAGCACCCGCATCTAAATGCAAAGAGCCTTCGCCGTTTTGAGCCAATGCCAATACTTTTACTACGCGACCTTGAATGTCCACTATCTGCAATTCGGCTTGGCGATAGGTGTCGGGGATATAATATTTAATAAGTGTATTTTGATGAAACGGATTGGGTATATTTTGCTGTAAAGCAGCAACACGTTGTATTGAATTTGAAGTGCCATCTTGCATTTTGTGTGCTGTATTTGCCTGCGACAACATTTGTTTGATTTGTTGAATTTCACTGCTCAATTGTTCATTTTGTTGTTTTAAAGTCGCAATTTCATGGTGCTGTCCATCAAGCATAGTTTGCTGCTCCTGAATAGCACGCACCAATACCGGTATCAAATCGGAATAATAAACACCCAAACGCTGAGAGGCTTGGCTTTCCCAT
The DNA here is from genome assembly GCA_016711285.1 of Sphingobacteriales bacterium. Taxonomy (NCBI): domain Bacteria; kingdom Pseudomonadati; phylum Bacteroidota; class Sphingobacteriia; order Sphingobacteriales; species Sphingobacteriales bacterium. Next base: position 740,593 of record JADJTG010000002.1, on the reverse strand, counting down.
GTTTTTTTATCTTCATTCCACGACCATTCTTTATCCTCTACCGCCTCTTTTACTACTTGTTGTACCTCTTGCGCTATCAAACCCACTTTTTTACCGATTTGTGGTTGTGCTTTCCATTCATACATCACAGGGCGCAAACGCAACACTTCTGCCAAACCATATTGCAGATCTTGTATGTTTTGTTTGTCTCGGGCATCAGAAGTGTTGATAGTGCCGTAAGCCGCCCATATCAAACTCCAACGATTGCTACTTGTACCCAAAGAGCGATTAGCATCAGTGCTGGGGGCTACCAGCCCGTTTACCGAAAATGTAGTAGAACCCAAAGCTTCAATTGTTACTGTAGAGCCGAGTTTGATTTTTCCATATACATGCAACAACTCGCTAGGGGTGTTAGTACCAATACCAACGTTACCGCTTTTAAGTATAGTAAGTGCATTTTTACGACTTGCAGAGGAAGTACCGCAACCAACAGTAAACAGGCGATCTTGGGTATTCCAATTGACGGTAGAGAAAGCATTGGCATAAACATTGTACCGACCTATTGCTACTTCATAAGCCGATTTTGCCACTAAATTGTGTCCGATAGTAGTGGCGTAAGCTCCTGTGGCTACGTTATAGCTTCCAATAGAGGCACTTGTATTGCCCGATGCCACACTTCCTTTCCCAAAAGCTATGGAAAAACTGCCCACATTGGCATCGTCCCACGAAGTACCCACTGCATAACCGCCGCGCAAAGCCCCTTTGCCGTCAATCCACATAAAACGTGTTCCACTTCCGGAGGCGGGCGTAGTGCCGCTTAGAGCCGTCAGTGTATCAGCGGCTCCTGTAGCCAACATAGAACTGTTGTAAATGGCGAAATCTTGGGCTTGGAGTGCAACAGGCAAAGCCACACCCAACATCATAGAGCATAGTAATTTTTTCATTGAAAAATTAAAGTTTAATAGTTTAAGTTAAAAAAATATGTGTACAAAAAGCGATATTTTTTTTAAAAACAATAATAAAACCGCCCGACTTATAACAAAATATTATATGCTTACTCCTTTAAAAAAGAGCAATAAAAACACTACAAGAACAAGGATTTGTTCTCTTAACAAAAGATATTAAATGTATTATTTACAATAAGCTTGGCGACTTATATAATATACTGATTTTATAACAGGTATCTATAATTAGATGTTTACAAAATTAAACTATTTTTAAATATAAAATATCAATTATGAGCCAATATATATAAAATTTTTTTCAAATATTTATAATTGTTTTATTTGAATATATTAATACATTAACAAATGTGTTATGTTTTAATTGATTTTGTGAATATTATAAAAGTACAAGCTCTGAATATCCGCAAAAAAAACTTAGCCCTTATAAATTTGCATACATATAGTTATAAAAATTTCAGCATAAAAAAATGAATATTGGTGCTTTTGATAAGGAGGGGCTATTTCTGTGGGATTGTAGATGTATCAATATATTTTTAAGATGAGAGATAAATTTTAAATGAACTCTTAAACTATAATGCTTGTATCTTTGTATAATATTTTTCAGTGAATTATTTTTTTAAATATGGCTAAAAATACCAGCAAAAAGTGGCTTTGGATCTTAAGTATATTAAGTATCTTGCTTTTGATAACAGGGCTTTGGGCTAAAAAACAAGGTTGGATTGGCAAAAAAATACTGACTAAAATCAGTGTAGAAACGGCTTCGCAGCGAACTATCATAGAAACAGTATCGGCGAGCGGCAAAATTTATCCTGAAATAGAAGTAAAAATTTCGCCTGATGTGTCGGGCGAAATTGTGGACTTGCTGATAGAAGAAGGCGACTCGGTGGCAGCAGGACAACTATTGGCGCGTGTGAAACCCGATATGTACAACAGTATGGTGGAGCAGGCACAGGCTACCGTCAATTCTTCGCAAGCCAATGCCTCGAACGCCGCCGCCCGTATCAAGCAGTTGGAAATACAAAAAGCACAGCAGGAGCGCGACCTCAAACGCCTCCAACAACTCTACGATGATCAGGTTATTGCGCGCACCGAACTGCAAACCGCCGAAACCGCTTTGCTCGCCACGCAAGCTGAAATAGAAGCCTCGAAAGATTTGGTGTCGGCGGCACGCTACAACACCGCCGGAGCCAGTGCCAACTTAAAAGAAGCAAAAAATAACCTGAGCAAAACCAATATTTACGCACCTATGTCGGGGATTATTTCGCGCTTAGATGTAGAAAAAGGGGAACGCGTGGTGGGTACTTCACAATTTCAGGGTACTGAGATGATGCGTATCGCCAATTTTAAAGTGATGGAAGTACGCGTAGATGTGAGCGAAAACGACATCGTGAAAGTAAAACTCGGCGATACCGCTATTGTAGAAGTAGATGCTTATATGAGTAAAAAATTCAAAGGTATCGTTACACAAATTATGAACGCTAATGCTTCTACGGCGGCGGCGGCGGCGGTTGCTTCCACTACCGATCAGGTTACTAACTACACCGTAAAAATACGGCTGATGAAAGACACTTATCAGGAATTGATGAATAAGGAATCTTCTTTTCCGTTTCGTCCGGGTATGTCGGCATCTGCCAAAATACAAACCAAAACACTGCGCAATATTCTCACTGTGCCTATTCAGAGCGTAGCCACCCGCGAAATAACAGACTCGTTGAAACAGCAACACTCAACAACAACACCCAACAAAGCAGATAATGAAGAGGATATGTTGGAGGTGGTATTTGTACATGACAACGGCAAAGTGTATCAGCGCGAAGTGAGCATCGGAATTCAGGACGAGCAATATATAGAAGTGCGGCAGGGGCTAAAAGCCGGAGAACAAGTTGTATCGGCTCCGTATAGTGCCATTACCAAAACCCTCAAAGACAGCACCGCTGTAGAAGTGGTAAAAAAAGAAGACCTCTTTAAAACAGGAGATGAAAATAAGGACGAAATAAAAGATGTGCCTGAATAAAAAGATGTTTTAATATTAGACTTCTTTCAAAAGTACTTTTAATTGGTATCTAAATAAAAATAATTATATTTCATAGCAGGTGCGTGATTATTAACAGACACTATCTCCGGCAGTGTTAATAATTGGTTGATAATATTGTATTTTTGCAAAAAAAAGAAAAATCATATAATAAGTCAAAACCTACCAGTGGCATGAATATAGTGAAAAATGGCAAAAATGTAAGTGATACACAACACTGTAAGTGCAAAGATTGTGATTAGCCATATAACTGTGTATAATTGGTTAAAAAAGAAGCCCAAGTATTCGCACCATTTAAAAACACAGTGCAAGCAGGTACTGTATTGAAAGTAGATGAGCGATATTTTTTTTATATACTATTAAAAATCGATTTTTTATAAAAAATAGTGACGCTTTCTTTAAACTTTTATCTTAATAAAGCATCTTACATAAGATTTCTTTCGTTTTCTTTAAAAAACGATATTTTTTAAAACGTATTCAATTTATAAAGCTATATTTTAAAAATCATTAAACAAATGAAAAAATTATTCTTTTTGTGTTTTTTCCTGATAATAGGTGCTGTAGCTGTACAAGCTCAAGAGAAAAAAACCTCTTTTTATGAAACCGACGAAGGCGAAATTATAGAAACCGCCAAACCTATTTTTAAATTCAATGAAGAAACTTTTAATTTCGGCGAACTAAAAGAAGGAGACCCTTACACGCACGAGTTTTTATTTACGAATATCGGTAATGAACCTTTGATTATCACCGATGTAAAAGCGAGTTGCGGCTGCACCACTCCCGACTGGACTAAAGAAGCAATTCCGGCGGGCGGCACAGGCATTATCAAAGCTACTTATAATACAAAAGGTCGCCCGGGCAAATTTACCAAAGCTATCACTGTCACTTCTAATGCCATCACGCCTACAAAACGCCTCTTTATTGAAGGAGATGTGATAACAGAACCGACAGCTCCCGCCGAACAAGCTCCTGTTGTGCCGGTAGTAGAACCCGAACACAAATAATTTTTTATAAAAGATATTTTTCCCGACCACCCGTTGAGCAATACCGCTCGGCGGGTGGTTTTTTTTGATATTGAAAACAGCATTTTTTATTAAATTTTTAATAGCCTCTCTCATAATTTGTTGTAGGTTTGCAGTCCGTTTATCGTTTTTTTTTGATAATGAATGAAAATAGTTTTATTACTCAACGGAAAAACAAGTGCCGCTTATTTGAGCGAAGGCATAGAAATGTACCGCCAACGCCTGCAACGCTACGGCTCTTTTGAAATACAGGTGCTGCCCGACATCAAAAATGCAAAAACTTTGTCGGTGGAAGAACTGAAACGCCGCGAAGATGCTCAAACCCTCGCAGCATTGGAAAGCACCGATTGGGTAGTTTTGTTAGATGAGCGCGGTGCGGCTTATAGTTCGGAGCAGTTTGCGGCGCAAATCCAAAAATTGCAGTTGCAGCGCATTAAACGCTTGTTTTTTGTGGTGGGCGGTGCGTATGGTTTCGGCGAAGCAATGTATCAGCGTGCCAACGGAAAAATTTCGCTGTCGGCAATGACATTTTCGCACCAACTAATCCGTCTGCTGTTTATGGAGCAGTTGTACCGCGCCTTCACTATTCTTAATAATGAGCCTTATCATCACGCATAAAAATTTTCAATATTTTATGAATAAAAAAAATATCCTTTTTGACATTTCATTAGACGAACAAAAAGTTCCTGAACAAATCGTGTGGAGTGCCTCCGACAGTCCGGTGGAAGAGCCACAATCCTGTGCCGCTATTTCCTTGGCGATGTGGGACGCTACCGCCAAAACTACGATGAAATTTGACTTGTGGACAAAGGAAATGACCGTAGAAGAAATGAATTTTTTTATATTTCAATCGCTATATACCTGCGCCGACACCTTAGAGCGCGCCACCGGCAACCGCGAAGAAGCCAACGCTTTGCGCCACTACGCCAAAGCCTTTGCCAAACGCACCAAAGTAGTAGAATAAAAAATCAAGGGCGGCGACTTTTAATTTCTTTTTTTGACAATTATTCGCCCCACTGATAGCAAGCCAAAAGGCGGTCAGCCCAATCGCCGCGCGCCCTATAATACACCAAAATCTGATATACGAAGCCTTGCTCATAAAAATCGGCTTCTAAAATGCCGTCTTTGCAGTCGGTATTGTCGCTATTGCACAGCACATAGCGATAATTGTACAAACCCTGCTTGAGCCACAGCGTAGCATTGTAGCACATTTCGCGGGTATTGTATTGCATTTGGTAGGGGCTCGTCAAACTCCAGTTGCTGAAAGCACCGCTTACATACACATTGCCATCGGCGACTTCGGGCGCGAAAAGTTTAAAATGTACGCGCCAATATTGAGCATCTTCAAAAGAAAGGTTTTCAAACAAACGCCCCGTTACAAATTTACCGTCCAAATCTTCGTAATAGGAATAAGCTTTGCGATAATCAATGGAATCGTTGGGCAACAGCAGATGTACGGTATCGGCGGCGGCGGCCAGTTCGCCGCGCGGCGGTGGAATCATGCGGGTATCCAAATACCTAAATTCTTTACCGCCGCCGAACAAAGAAGCCTCATTTAGCCAAAAATCCATAGTGTTGCGTGTAACAAAATTGGGTTGCAGATTGTATTGTGCATTATCCCACCTGCCATTTTGCAACATACATACTCTGGTGTTCAGTGTGGGGTCAAAAGGGAGCAAATCGTTAGGAAAAGCTACAGAAAAACGAACTTCGGGGCGCAAAGGAAAATGACGACTGATGGCGGTATTGATGCGTACATTTTGCACCGCCACCGCCGACTCATACACTACAAAACGCCGCGTGAGAATGGGTTGGTCTAAATGATAATTATCATATACAAACAGCACATAATTTCCTGAATATTTAAGTTGCATACCTTCATCTGGAAGGTGGGCTTCGTAGTGGATATATTTGGGAAAAGTACGAAAAGAGTAAGAAAACTGCCTGATTTCGCCTTCGGTAAAGCCTTCAAGATAGTCAAAAGTCTGGAGGGCGGAACGATTCCACTGTGCATCGCAATGATAAAAAGTGTAGGTGTAGCGATGTGGAGTTTCGCTGAGGTCGTCAAAAGAAAGCCACACCCCATCTTCGCTTCCCAAAGCAATGGCTGGAAAAGCAAAATAATCATTTTCGCCATGCAACCACACACTTTGAATGGTGCTGCTGTAATTGCGCTCCGAAGTATCAAAATCTTGCTGTGCTTGCAGCGAAAATGTTTTTATCATTATACCACCACTCAGCAATAATAAGCAGCACCCTATCCACCTCATTTTTAACCACCTCATAGCAATTTTGTGTATCATTCAACAAAAATATAGTTTTTGGGAATGTAAAGCAGACGTAATTTGAATAAAACAAAAAAAGATTTTTTGCCGCATCATAAAGAATGTAAGGCAAAAAATCTTTTACATCACGCAAAAAAAACAAGAGAATAAAAACGTAAACTAACACAGATTTCTTATCCCTGAAAACCAACTTTATCTATCAAATCTGCTTTCAAAAAAACAAGTGCAATATTTTTTTATTCAAAAAAATTACTCTAATTTAAATACAATCGGCAATACAAAGCGCACTGCTACGGCTCTGCCGCCTTGTTTGCCGGCTTTCCATGCGGGCATGGCACGCACCACGCGCAGGGCTTCCTCATCGCAGCCGCTACCAATGCCATTAATTACTTTTACATCGGTAATAGAGCCATTTTCGCGCACCACAAAACCGACAAATACTTTGCCCTGTTTTTCGTTTTCAACGGCGAGGCGCGGATATTTTAGGTTTTTTTGTAAAAAGCGGAACAGTGCTTCATTGCCGCCCACAAATTGCGGCAGTTCTTCGGAAAAGTCCAATATTTGCGGTGGTGGGTCTGCGGCGGGCGGCTCTACTACAGCAGTACCCGAAGCGTTGCCGGCGGGCAAAGGATTTTCAACACCGCTCGTTGCCGCTGTTCCGCTTTGGTCGCGGTTGGAAGGTGTAGCAGAAGCCAAAGCTCCTTGTGTCGGCGGAATTTCGGTAGATTGTGCGGGGTCGGATGTCGACTCCAGCTCTATAAATTTTTTGAGGTCGCTCGCTGTTTGCGGGACAACAACTGCCACAGCGTTTTGGAGCTGTGGTTTGGGTAGCGGCTGAGGCGGCTGCACTTTAAATTGAGGAATGGGTTGCAAATCCCACACTGTATCGGGCACTGCTGCTACCACCTCCGCTATATCTCTTTGTGAAATGCCATAGGCCGCACCGAGCAATAATCCGAACAAGCCCACCCCCGACGGCATAGCACGCAGCAAGTGGCGGAGATAGTGTTGGCGCAAATCGTAAGCACCAAAATCGCGGTTACGTCCTGCAAAAACGAGGTCGTCCAAACTAAAATTTTGATAATCTTTCATAATCTAAACAGTTTAAAAAATAATAAAATGTACTGCTTAGACGTATGCAGGCGGCTAAAATTGTAAAATTGTTAAAAACATCATTGAATTTTACAATATGATGACAAAGTCGTTTTTTATATAAAAAAATCAAAACATTTTACCGCCTTTGGGCACTGCACGCTCCGGCTGCAATAATACTACTTCGCCTGTTTCGTCGGGCAGCCCCAGCACCAACACTTCCGACATAAACTTACCGATTTGGCGCGGCGGAAAATTGACCACCGCCACCACTTGGCGATGCAAGAGGCTTTCGGGCGTATAGTGCTTGGTGATTTGTGCCGATGATTTTTTAATGCCTGTCGCCGCACCAAAATCTATCCACAACTGGTAGGCGGGTTTGCGGGCTTCGGGAAAAGGGCGCACTTCTATAATTTCGCCCACGCGAATATCCACCTGCTCAAAATCCGAAAAAGTAATGGTTGTCGTCATTTTTTTTGCTGTTCGTTGGTATTCTTTTCTATTTTGCGTTCAAACCACACCTGCGTTTCATCTTCCGAATTTCCGTTGTAATTGACCAATATTTCTTCGCCCTGTGCAATATCGCCGATAGCAATAAATTCAAGGAGGCGTTGTTCTACATGGCTCACATATTGCGCATTGGGCTGATAGGAGTGGTTGTAAAGCGAGCCGTAGCCGAGTGCAATGGCGGCATCTTGTTGAATATCGTCCCAAAGAAAATAATAATCGTACAAAGTAGTAGTGTCTAAGGCGGGGCGTTGTGAGCGTGGCACTATCAGCACCGGACACATTTCTATTGTGTCGCCCGCCGCAATAGGGTGTGCCGCAAAAACCCCGCGTCCGTGTTCGGGGGTTTCGGCTACAAATAGGTGCGGGCAATGTAAAGAGGGGGGAATGATGATTTTCAAACGAAAAATGATTTATTTTGTAGCTGTAAAAAAATAAAAGCACAATTTACTATCAAGTTTTGCATATTCGCAACATCATTCTTTTTTCAAAAATAAAAAATAAAAAAAATGGATATAGAAGCAATACGCAGCTATTGTATGGCAAAAAAAGGCAGCAGCGAAAGTTTTCCTTTTGATGAAAGCACTTTGGTGATAAAAGTAATGGATAAAATGTTTGCTCTTATTTCGTTGGACAGAACCCCTTTTTCTATGAATCTCAAATGCGAGCCGGAATATGCTTTGGAATTGCGCGACCGCTATAATTGGGTGCGCGAAGGTTATCACATGAACAAAAAACACTGGAATACCATTGACCTCGAAGCGGGCAATATACCCACAGCTTTGTTATATTCGCTCATTGACCACTCTTATAATTTGGTGGTGCAGAGCCTGCCCAAAAAAACACAAGCGGCTTTGTCGGAAATGGAGTAAAAAAAAATCTGCGTGAGAAAATAAAAAACGGGCAAAAAATTATTGTCTATACAATGATTTTTTGCCCGTTCGTATTGTTTCTCTTTCTTTTTTACAATTGACTCAAAGTGCTTTTTACTGCTTCAAAATTGGGCAAGTCGCCGGCACTTTCCAGCACTTCGGCATAGCGCAATACACCTTCGCTGTCTATCACAAAAGCGGAGCGGCGGGCAACACCTTTCATATTGAACACAAAATCTTCGTAGTATGCACCGTAGGCTTGGCATACTTCTCTGTTAAAATCCGACAATAAATCAAAATTGAGGTGCTGGTCTTTTTTGAATTTATCCAAAGTAAAAAGAGAATCTACCGAAACCGCCAAAATAACGGCACTCAGTTGCTCGTAGTCGGCGATGCTGTCGCGTAGGCTGCACAACTCGGCAGTGCATACCCCCGTAAATGCCAAAGGAAAAAACAAAAGCACTACATTTTTACCGCGAAAATCAGAAAGTTTTACTTCTTTTTTGTCTGTATTAAACAATGAAAAATCGGGAGCTGCTTGTCCAATTTGTAAAGGCATAATGATTTATTTTTTTTGTTAAATAGTATAAAAATATAAATATGTTTGAAAGGAGCTTACAAGTGGGTATTTTTTTTATTATTTTTCTTCTGTTGTTTTAAAAGTTGGCGGTGCTTTTGTTCCTCTTTTCCATAAGGACAATGCTTGCAGCCATTGCCACAACAATAGCCACGCTGCAAAAGGTAATGTGCCGTAAACACAAAAAGCCCCTGCTCGTTGATATAAAAATCAATGCCCTGCTTCAAAGCCGTCATGTTTTGCTAATAACAACAAAAAACGTAGGAGGTTCATAGATTTTTATTTAATCATCGTCGCCGTTATCAGTATTTTCGGTGTTCAAATCGCTCATCAGGTAGGCTTTTATGAAGGGGTTGAGTTCGCCGTTGAGTACGGCATCGGTATTGCCGGTTTGGTGTCCGGTGCGGTGGTCTTTCACGCGGCGGTCGTCGAGCACATAGCTGCGTATCTGCGAACCCCATTCTATTTTGCGCTTGCCACTCTCCAATTTCGCTTTCTCTTCATTTCGTTTTTTTATTTCTAACTCATACAACCTCGATTTAAGGGCTTTGAGCGCAATTTCACGGTTGCGTATTTGGGAGCGGTCTTCCTGACATTCTACCACAATACCTGTGGGAATATGCGTAAAGCGCACGGCACTTTCGGTACGGTTCACGTGCTGCCCGCCCGCGCCACTCGCCCTGAAAGTATCCACGCGCACATCGCCCATATTCAAATCTATCTGGATAGAATCGTCAACAAGAGGGTGCACAAATACCGAAGCAAAAGAGGTTTGCCGTTTTCCCTGTGCATTAAAGGGAGAAATACGCACCAAACGATGCACACCGTTTTCGCCTTTGAGATTGCCGTAAGCAAAGGCACCTTCAATGGTTAGGTTCACCGATTTATAGCCCGCCACGTCACCTGCCACCGTCCAGCCGGTGCGTACTTTGTAGCCATTTTTTTCGCCCCACATAATGTACATACGCATCAGCATATCCACCCAGTCGCAGGCTTCAGTGCCGCCGGCTCCGGCATTAATTTCAAGCTCGGCATCTAAAGCATCTTCTTCGGCATTGAGCGTAGAGCGAAACTCGGCATCTTCGCACATCGCCAAAGTATGCTGATATTGAGCCTCCACTTCCGCTTCATCGGCTTCGCCCTGTTCATAAAATTCATACAACACCTGCAAATCATCAAAAGTCTGTTGCAAATTTTGGTACAATGCCAGCCAGTACTGATGTGATTTGATTGTTTTTAGGGTATTTTGTGCTACTTGTGCTTGTTCCCAAAAATTGGGGGCTTGGGTAGTAACTTCGAGTTCTTCGAGGCGGTGTCGGCGGTTTTCTACGTCAAAGATACCTCCGTAAAGCATCGAGTCGCTCTTGCAGCGGTTGGAGTTGCTCGGCTATCATAGACCTGTATGCAGGTTTTATTTTCTATGTTTAAAGTGATAAAATGAAAAAGTCCGCCCTGTACAAAAAGGCGACACTTGCTGTCGGGGGCAAAGATAAGCGATATAAATTCAATTATTTATAACCAATACGATAAACATAGTCGCAAATTTTTATTTTTATGAACATCTATGCTTTTTCGGGCTTTTTATAAGTGCGTATTTTGTCCAATAAAATATTGAGTTGTGCGGCTTCTTCCAAAGTAAGTGCCGACGCTAAGTTATCCAAGTCCTTATTTTTATGTTCCAATAATGCCATTAATGCCAAACCTTTTTCGTTGAGCAGCACATCTACAAAGCGGCGGTCGGTGGTATTAGGTGTTTTATTGAGCCACCCCTTTGCCAGCAAACGATCCACAATACGCGACACGTCCGACATTTTGTCGAGCATACGTTGTCGTATATCCTGAGTAGAAATGGGAGCAGGATAACTACCTTTTAAAATGCGTAATACATTGTATTGTTGAGGGGTAATACCATATTCATTTAAAATATTACGAATACCTTCTAACAGCCAGGGATAAGTATATAAAATATTTACCAATACGCGCTGCCATTCATTGCGTATCCTCTTGGATTGAATATCTTGATCAATAGACATAATACATATTTATTTTACAACTATACACAGTGATGTGTATCAAATTAATAAGCAAAAAAGCCTCCGGAAGTTTTTATCTTCCGAAGGCTTAAAGAAAATATATTAATTTGAGATTGGGTGCTTTAGTATTGTAATATTTTAGACAAATATTTATTTTTTTTGAAATTCTATGGGTAAAGTGATGCGTACTTCGTCACCTACCACCATACTGCCCGCTTCTGTGAGGCTGTTCCAACGCAAATTATAGTCAAAACGGCGAATAGTGGCACTTGCTTTAAAACCAGCTTTGATATTGCCCCAAGGGTCTTTAACAGTACCGCCATATTGTACATCAAAAGTTACGGGTTTGGTGACATCTTTAATCGTCAGGTCTCCGCTCAGAGCATATTGGTTGTTGCCCGTTTTTTTGAAAGAGGTGCTTTTAAAATACATGGTTGGGTATTTTGCAGCATCAAAAAAATCTTCACCTTTCAAATGCTCATCGCGCATGGTATTATCAGTATCAATGCTGCCTACTTCTACCGTAAAATCAACTTTTGCATCACTGAAATCGTTGTCACCTGCACTTTGCAGCGTGCCGTCGAATACTTTAAATTTGCCCTCAGTTTCAGAAATTACCAAATGTGATACGGCAAATTTTACACTTGAATGGCTTTTATCCAAAGACCACTGTGTGGTTTGTGCATTTATTATTACAGCAGGACACAAAACCATTAAAATAAAAAGAAAGTATTTCATATAATTTTTGATATTTTTTTCAGGTACAAATCTATAGCTAAAATTCAATGTTTAAACATTAATTTAAAAAATTTAACACATTTTAATACTCAAGTATATATAAGAACTAAATTTGGGTAAAAAAAACGGCAGAACTTCTTTGTTCTGCCGTAGTGATAACAAGCATGTGATGTGAGCTATATATGCTTTTTATTATTTGATAAAACAAATAATTGAGTGCGAATTTAAGACTTTTAAATGAATTTTTACAAAAAATCATTTAAAAAATTATTTTTATTTATTTCCAACGTTTGTATTGGTTGATGAGCGCATTGGTAGAGGCATCGTGGCTGTGTATCAAATGTTTGCTTTGCAATTCGGGCAAAATACGCGAAGCTAATTGTTTTCCTAACTCTACGCCCCATTGGTCGAAGCTATAGACATTCCAAATAATGCCCTGCACAAAAATTTTGTGTTCGTACAAAGCAATTAATGCGCCGAGTGTATGTGGCGTAATGCGTTTAATCAGCAATGAATTGGTCGGGCGGTTGCCTTTAAAGATTTTAAAAGGGGTCAAAAAATCAATTATCTGCTGCGAAGCCCCTGATTTTTTGAGTTCCTGCACTACTTCGCGGCGGCTCTTGCCGTTCATCAGTGCCTCTGTTTGTGCAAAAAAATTAGCCAATAATTTCGGGTGGTGGTCGCCCAGCGGATTATGGCTTTGGGCAGGAGCAATAAAATCGCAAGGAATGAGTTTAGTGCCTTGATGAATAAGTTGATAAAAAGCGTGCTGCCCGTTTGTACCCGGCTCGCCCCAAATAATACCCCCACTTTGATACAACAGGGATTTTCCGTTTCTGTCCACACTTTTACCGTTGCTTTCCATATCTCCTTGTTGAAAATAAGCCGCAAAACGATGTAAATATTGGTCATAAGGCAGAATAGCGTGACTTTCGGCGCGATAAAAATTATTGTACCATACTCCCAGCACCGCCATCAATACCGGAATATTGCCGTTTAAAGGTGCAGTACGAAAATGCTCATCGGCAGCAAAAGCTCCTTCTAACAATTGCTCAAAATGCTCAAAACCAATAGCACAGGCAATGGATAATCCTATCGCCGACCACAGCGAGTAGCGACCGCCCACCCAATCCCAAAAACGAAACATATTCTGCGTATCGATTCCGAAGCGGCTCACTTCTTTTTCGTTGGTAGAAATTGCCACAAAATGTTTCTTGATGTCGTTTTCTGAGCCGCCTTTTTCCAAAAACCACTGCCGTGCACTGTGTGCATTGGTCATTGTTTCCTGAGTAGTAAAGGTTTTAGACGCAATTAAAAAAAGTGTGCTTTCGGGCGGGCATTGTCGGAGTGTTTCGGCTAAGTGTGTTCCGTCAATATTAGATACAAAGTGTAATTGTAAATGCGGGTGCTGATAGGGTTTGAGAGCCTCTGTCACCATCACCGGTCCCAAATCAGAGCCGCCGATACCGATATTTACCAAATGTGTGATGTGTTTGCCGCTGTAGCCGCGCCAAGTACCGCCGGCAACCGCGTCCGAAAAACGGCGCATTTGCTCCAACACTTCGCGCACTTGCGGCATTACATCAGTGCCCTCGCTGAAAATGGGGACTTGGTTGCGGTTGCGCAAAGCTACATGCAATACGGCTCGCTGCTCGGTGGCGTTGATGGCTTCGCCGGCAAACATCGCCGCTATTGCTTTGGGTACTTCACATTCTTTTGCCAAATCCAGCAATAAATCAAGCGTTTCGGGGCGTATTAAATTTTTGGAAAAATCGAATAAAATATCATCGCCCAACCTGCAAGAAAAACGCTCAAAGCGTTGCGCATCTTGCGCGAAAGCGTTTTTCATAGAAAACCGCCGCATCAGACGATATTCTGCTTGTAACTTTTTCCAGGCATTGGTTTGGGTAGGGTTGTGATGAGGGAGCATATATTTTTTTCAGGGGGTTGAAAAGTAAATAAACTACATTGTTTTCAGTAATTCTTTTTTTGCAAAGAAAACACAAGAAAATCAACTTTTCAAACAAAAAAATATAAAAAAATACCTACCACGAGCCGCCGCCGCCGCCGCCAAAGCCGCCACCTGAAAAACCACCGCCACTGCCGCCGCTCCACGAGCCGCCACCCTTAGAAGGCGGTGTGCTGGAAAAAGCGTTTTCTATATTGCGCACGCCACCCTCAAATTTATCGGCAAAGTCGCCCATAGAAAAGCCGCCGCCGTGACCGAAATAGCGCGGTCCGTAGGCATTACCCACATACCAAGTGGGCGGCTCCAAGAGCAAGCCGTCAAATTTTTTGCCCCATTCTTTTGCATAGCCAAATACCAAAGCATAAGGAAGGGTTTTTTCAAAATAATTGGGATCATCTTTGAGCAAACGCTCTAAACGGTCTTTTTCGGCGGCTTTTACAAACATTCTGAAACCAAACAACTGCTGATACAAAGTATTGCCATGCATGGAACGGCGCAGCATCGGTTTTTTTATAAAAAAAGTGAGAATACCACAGAGTATAGCTGCTATTCCACCCGTTACAGAGCCTAAGAAAAAGATAATCAAAGCACCTGCTCCTATCATCGCCATAGCAATAAAAGGAATGAGTTCGGAAAGTTCGCTGGATTTGGGTGTATAATATTTTTGTGATTTTACATACGCCATCAAATTGCTCTGCGCACTGCTGAGTGTCGTGTAAAAATTGTTTTTTAAGCTATTGATAGATGTTCTGTTGCTCCGGCTGAATAACCCGTTGAACATAATTTGTTCGTATCGCGGCACAGAGGCGGGTAGGTCTTTTATTTTTTCCAATTCATAATCCAGACTATTGAACAATAAACTGCTTTTACCTACCTCGTACATTTTAATATATCCGTTGGCTGCCCAAAAAGGAATGAGCGCAATTAAATCGCGGTGGTCGTTGGTATCGTCAATGAGTACGCCGGCTTCGGCGGGCGGCAGTTCGGCGGGCGGATAAAATTCAACGGCTTGAATGATGGGTTCGTCTTTGCCGTGTTTTTGCCACAGGCGATATACAAAACCGCCAAAGCCCGCAACTATCAATAGCGGCAATGCCAAGAATCCGTATTTGCGCCATAGCAGCTCTAATTCGCTCGGACGATTGATATACGTTGTTGGTAGGCGAAGGGCGAGCGTGAGAGCTTCGTGCGGGGCGAGTGCCTGCGTAGTAGCACCGCGCAGCGCAGTGCCGTCAAACTCATAAGTGGCGTTTCGTTCGCGCACACCATAAGTGCCGGTATAAAGTCCGATGTCGCTGTCTTGCAGCGTAAGTGCTTCGGGTAATTCTACTAAAAAAGAAGCTTTTTTGATATAAGTTTCCCAGCCGTCTCCAATCAAATTCCAATAAAATTCGCTGTGTGCTTCGGCAAAAATAAAGGCGTGCCGCACCCGATAGCGGATAATATATCGTTGCGCTCCGTTGATATAGCGGTTCGGATTGCCGATACGGATAACATAGTTGCTGTTTTGTTGAGATACTTTAAAATCTTGCCCTTCCACTTCTATATTGTCAATACTAATGTCGTATCGCTCGCCGTTGAGGTTGTATTCGTAAGGAATATTGCGAAAAATACCGCGCCTTTGTTCGCTGAATGTCAAGTCAATGGTTTCCTGCACTTCAAAATAAGCCTCTTTGTGTACACGAATTACGACATCAAAATTATCAATAGTAAACGCTTCGGCGTGCAACGCAGTATCGTTGCTGATGCAAAAAAGCGCGGTCAGGAGTGATATAAAAAGCAGTTGGGCGAATTTCATGAGAAATTTGAATATAAAAAAAGAAGAAGGAAAGAGAAAAAAAGAACAGCGTTAAATGCTAAAAAAATACACATTCAACGCTGTTGGAACTTATTTTTATATTTTTTAAAATTGTACTTGCACGTTTTGACGTTCTGCGGGGTCTTCTATTTCAAAGTATTCGGCTTTTTTGAAGCCAAAAGCGTTGGCGATGAAAACAGAAGGGAAAGTTTCGGTGGAAGTATTGTAGTCGCGCACTACGGCGTTGTAGTAGCGGCGGGAACGAGAGATTTCGTCTTCTGTTTGAGCCAAAGTATTTTGGAGTTGGATAAAACTGGTGTTGGCTTTCAAATCGGGGTAGCTTTCGGCAATGGCGAAGAGTTGTCGCAAAGCACCGCCAAGTTGTTTTTCGGCGGCTACTGCTCCGGCGATGTCGCCCGAGCGCACCGAGGCGGCGGCATTACGCGCTTGTATCACACGCTCCAAAGTGGCACTTTCGTGCGCGGCGTACCCTTTTACGGTATTCACCAAATTGGGAATGAGGTCGTAGCGGCGTTTGAGCTGTACATCAATACCACTCCACGATTCCGACACCTGATTGCGGAAGCGCACCAAGCGGTTGTACATACCAACAACCCACAATACCAACAGCACAATAATACCCAAAATAATTAAAGAGGTCATATTAAAATATGTTTTTTGATTTATATTTTTCTGAACACTCAAATATCAATAAAAAAATGATTTGAAAAGTTCCAAAAAGCAAAAAAATAGGAATCATTGCAATAAACCCACAACAAAAAATACAAAAGATATTTTTAAAACTAATTAGACAACAATATCGTATCTTTGAAAAACAACAAGTCGTTTTTATCATTCAATGATACACAAAA
This sequence comes from Sphingobacteriales bacterium, assembly GCA_016711285.1. NCBI lineage: Bacteria > Pseudomonadati > Bacteroidota > Sphingobacteriia > Sphingobacteriales > Sphingobacteriales bacterium. Next base: position 723,852 of record JADJTG010000002.1, on the reverse strand, counting down.
AAAAACATCCCTGGAGAACCCAAACCAACAAAAATTCCAAATCGAATATTTACAATCTAAATCCCCTTTGGTACTTTAATGCTTTTGCTGAATTTTAATTATTTTTACGATATTTTTATTAACAATTCATACTTTCATCAAATATACACAATGGTTTATTGAGTATGAGTTCTCACACACCTTTATCTGTTTCGGTCATCAAAATTTTGGCAATGCAGATGCACGCCACCACGTCAGCGGAAAATCTTTGTATGTAGATGACCTGCCGCTTGCCGAAGGAACCTTATTGGTAAAAATCATAGATGCCGCCATTGCACACGCCAAAATCAAAAAATTGGACTACGCCGCCGCCGAACAGGTGGAGGGCATCGTAAAAATATTTTCGTACCGCGATATTACAGGCGAAAACCAAATCGGCGGTATTTTCCCCGACGAGCCGCTATTGGCAGAAGATGAAGTACATTTTTGGGGGCAGCCGGTTTTGATAGTCGCCGCCGAAAACGAAGATGCTTTTGAAGCTGCCCGTAGCAAAATCGTCATCGAATACGAAGCCTTACCCGTCATCACCACCGCCCGCGAAGCGTTTTCGCAGGGCAAATTATTGTCACCTTCGCGGCGGTTCGTACTCGGCGATACCGCTACTGCATTTACCCATTGTGCGCATATCATTAAAGGCTCTTGCGAAGTAAATGGTCAGGAGCATCTGTATTTAGAAACTCAAGGGGCTTATGCTTTTCCGGCAGAACACAACAGCGTCAAAATTTTTTCATCTACACAAGGACCTACCGCCGTACAACGCACAGTGGCGCGGGTGTTGGGTGTAGGAATGAACCAAGTGGAAATTGATGTGAGCCGTTTGGGGGCGGCTTTGGCGGCAAAGAAGACCAAGCCTCCACCTGGGCTGCTATGGCGGCATTGGTAGCGTGGACGCTCAAACGCCCCGCTAAGTGCATTTTGCACCGCATGGAGGATATGCGTATGACCGGAAAACGCAACCCATACAGCAGCGACTACTGCATCGGATTTGACGAAAACCTGAATATCTTGGCTTTTGAAGCTACCTATTACCAAAATGGCGGTGCTGCCGCCGACCTTTCGCCTGCCATTTTGGAACGCACGCTTTTTCATGCCACCAACAGCTACGCCATTCCTCACATAAATATTATCGCCCACTCCTGCAAAACCAACCTGCCGCCCAACACTGCTTTTCGTGGCTTCGGTGGTCCGCAAGGCATGTATGTAATAGAATGTGCGCTGCATCAGGCGGCTCAAGAAATGGGGATTCCCGTTTTTGAACTCCAACGCCGCAATTTAATGGACGAGGGTATGGAATTTTCGTATGGTCAGGTGGTGGAGCATTGCGAAGCAAAAAAATGTTGGGATACCTTGGCGCAACAAGTGGATATAGCACAAGTAAAAGCAAATACAGAGGCTTTTAATGCGGCTCATCTTTTTGTGAAAAAAGGATTTTCGCTGATGCCTATTTGCTTTGGAATTTCTTTTACGAATACGATGATGAACCACGCTCGCGCTTTGATACATATTTACAGCGATGGCACAGTGGGCGTGAGCACCGGCGCAGTAGAAATGGGGCAAGGGGTAAATTCCAAAATGATACAGGCGGCGGCGTGGAGTTTGGGTATTTCGCCGCAATTTATCAAATTAGAAAGTACCAACACTACGCGCGTTGCCAATACTTCGCCCTCGGCAGCATCAGCCACCGCCGACCTCAACGGAACAGCTGTATTCGATGCCTGTCGCCACCCCAATGACACTTTGCACAGCGTGGTGCGCCAGTTGTTGCAAGCTCCCGACACGGCGCGAGTGGCGGTATGCGAGGAAAAAGTATATATCAATGACTCTCCCACCGACCTCACTTGGAGGCAGTTGGTACAGCAGGCATTTATGCGCCGTTGTAATTTGAGTGCCAAAGGGCATTATGCCACGCCCCGTATTCATTTTGATAAAAGCAAAGAAAAAGGACACCCTTTTGCTTATCACGTTTACGGAACGGCTCTCACCGAAGTAACTGTAGATTGCTTACGCGGCACTTACGAAATAGATGCCGTGCGTGTGGTACACGATGCCGGCGTATCTATGAATATTCCGGTGGACATAGGGCAATGCGAAGGCGGTATTGTGCAAGGTATCGGTTGGATGACGATGGAAGAAATAGTATATAATGAGCAGGGAAAATTATTGTCAAATGCTTTATCTACCTATAAAATTCCCGATATTTATTCTGTTCCTAAAAATTTAGAAGTTCGTTTTTTAGAAACCAACAACGATAATTTGGCGATTTTGAAATCAAAAGCGGTAGGCGAACCGCCGTTGATGTATGGCATCGGCGCATATTTTGCCATTCGCAATGCGGTGCTTGCATTTAATCCGAAAGTGGCGAAAAGTGGCATTTTTCCTTACTCTGCCCCTATTACACCCGAAAAAGTTTTAATGGCTTTATATGCTTCGGAATAAAAACAAATGTTTTTTTTTGACAATAAATTATCTGTTCTGATTTTCTTTATGCTATCCCATACGATTGCTATTTTTACAATTAAATTTTATTTTTTTATCTATTTTTTTATAAAACGCTGAAAATCATTCTATTTTAAACCAGATATAAAAATAAAGTAAAATATTTTTATATTTAAAAAATCAGAAATTCAAACTGCCTCTTTCAGGAAAGTCAACTTTTTTGAAATATATTTGAACATACAAAAAAAATGCGCTCGCTGCTTTGAGATATTTAAAATTTTTAAAAAAAAGTCATTCTTTCGCTATCGGCTTGGTGTTGGTGCTGCTCAATGTATTGTTGGCAATAGGAGCTTATTGCATTATTCCCGACAATTCGCCGGCAGCCAACCGTCAGCAGCTTTCTTTGGCATTACAAGCTCCGGGGTTCAGAGCCGATTTTCTCAAAATTCCTTTAGACAGTGTGCCGCCGACTTCGGCGTGGCGCACTTTTTGGGGTGGGGCAGTGCCGCAGTATCGCGAAATTCCTTTGGGCAAGTACGAACGACAGGGCGACCGCCTCGTGGTGTGGGAGCGCGACAAAAGCAAAGCCGATACGCTGCAATGGCAAGCGGGCATTGGCACCGAAAGCCGCACCTTTTATTTGGGTACAGACAAATTCGGGCGCGATAATTTGAGTAGGCTCGTTTTGGGAGCGCGGGTATCGTTGTCGGTGGGTTTGGCGGCGGTGTTGGTGTCGTTGTTGGTAGGCGTAGTGTTGGGAGCAATAGCGGGTTATTTTCGTGGGTGGGTGGATATGGCAGTACAATGGGTCATTAATATTTTTTGGGCAATGCCTTTGTTGCTGTGGATTTTTGCGTTGCTGATGGCATTAGGGCGCAGTTTTTGGCAAATTTATATTGCAGTGGGTTTGGCGATGTGGGTGGAGGTGGCGCGTGTGGTGCGCGGGCAGTTGTTGTCGTTGCGCGAAAAAGAATTTGCCGAAGCCGCCCGCGCTTTGGGATATTCGCATTTCAGGATTTTGTTCAGACATTTGCTGCCGAATACCTTTGCGCCGGTGGCGGTAATTGCTGCCGCCAACTTCGCTGCCGCCATTGTGCTGGAGGCGGGTTTGAGTTTTTTGGGCATCGGTATAGAGCCGCCGCAGCCTTCGTGGGGGAGCATTTTGCACGAATACTACGAATTTATAGGCACCGACAAGGCGTATTTGGCACTGATTCCGGGTATATTATTGATGCTGGCAGTATTGGGTTTTAATCTTTTGGGCAATGGTATCCGCGATTTATTAGATGTACGATTATAAAAAACCGCGAGCAATTTTTTCAATATATCATAATTTTTATGTGCAGATTTTCTAGGTTAAAGATTCTTTCAGTAATAAAAACCCTAACTGAACTAATCCGATAATTACCCCCAATACCAAACCGACCAACTCAATAAATTTAAACTCTTTATCCAAAATACCGTGTAGGATAGCTTCCATTTTTTCTGCCGAAAAAGACGTTACTTTATCACTCACTGTTTTTTGAATATCAATACGATGCCCGATATTATTCATATATTCGTTCACTACGTCGGGGGCTAAAATGCGCATTTCTGCCATAATCTCATTTTTGAGGGTGAGTTTGGTTTTGCTGCTCGTAAAAAAATTAATCCAAGGGTGACGTTGCGGCATTTTTATATTTAAAAAATCATCTACCTGTGTCTCCATACGGCTGATGATATGCTCTATTTCGTCTTCGTTGATTAAGTTTTCCTTTATATCATCAATAGAAAACAATTCAGTAGCCACTACTACCCCCAATTTTTCAGCCAAGGCTCTTTGGCGTTTGGGAAATACGCCCTGAAATTTGAACAAAATAAAATCTTTTTCTTCGCGCGGATTGAAAAGCATTTTGACGGCTAACCAGTTCGTGAGCCACCCCACTACGCCGGCTACTACAGGAAAGGATAAATAAAATAGAATATCTACAAAAGAAACTAATGTCAAGAAATGTATCATGGGGCAAATGTTCAAAAAATAATCTGCAATAGCAAACAAAACCACCATGAAAATAGTGCCTTATGCCGCCGAAAAGTGTAATTATTGTGTAGAGAGGCGATATATTTTTTTATTTTTTCTGATGTATGCGCTCTATCAGCCACAATCTATCCACCAACATTTCAGTTTCTTTCACCTGCTGCTCTATTTTGGATAGTTTTGTATTATTGCCGCGCTGTACACTCATAATTTTTACTACCAATTTCACAAAGTTCATATAGCCCGTTTTTTTATTGGCAGCCATCACTTTATTGCGGCGCAAGTACACTTCAAAAGATTCTGTCAGGGAGAAGAAAGCATCTGTTTCGTTGGTGGTATAATATACTTTGAGCATCAGTAATTTTACTTCGCAGGTATAAAACAAATCATCAAACACGACTAAATTCAGCCATTTGAGCGTATCGGCGTAGTTTTTATCCTGAAAACACAAATATGCTTTATTGAAATAATAACAATTATCGCGTAGGCGCGGGTCTATGCGCTCTTTGTATTGTTCGGCAAAATCGCTGCCCCACTCCAAACGCCCCAACCGCGAGCTGCTTCGGATAATATTGGTATAAGTCCACGGCGACAAATAGCCGCTGCCGTCATAGGCATAGTCGCGCTCCAACATAGTTTGGTACAATTCCAGCATATCGTGTCCGTATTGCAATATGCCCTGGTGAGTTTTTATGGCGCAATAGTTACAGGCGTATAAATACAAGCCGCGTGCTTCGCCTTTGGGTAGGATATGGTCGTATTGGAGCAGGAGCGTTTTGAGTTGTTGAAAAGCCGCTTCGTTGCCTTCTTGCATTTGGAGCGAGCGCAACACAGCGGCGTAAATACCGATAACGGGTACTTCATAAAATTTATCGTGCAACGAATCCAACAATTCATTGACGGCATCTATTTGGTAACGATGAGCGAGTAAATTGTGCCGGTTTACGATTTCGCTGCTGTATCGCAATTTTTCTGACAAATAGTACTTATCCAACTGGTCGGTGGAGTGCTGCAAACTTTCGTCAAAATCGTGTTTGCGTTGTCGGTCGAAGTGCAGGTTTTTTGCCACACTGAGCAAGTAGCTGTAAAAAAAATACTCTGAATTGCGATACGGAAAAGCCTCCAAAGCTATATTAGCTTCGCGCAATATTTTTTGAAAAGAAGTTTCCAAGCCCAACTCTGTGTAAGTATCCAGCAAAAAGGTCTTTTTTAGAAGCGTTTTTTTATTCAGGTGTTCTATGGTCAAAAATTCTTCCAGCAAAGTATTCAAATCACTGAGCCAATATCCTACTTCTTTTTTTGAAAAAGGGGTGTGCGGCAATACGGCTTCAAAAACTTTTTCGTAAGAGAGGGCAATCAGGTCATCAAAGTCGGGATAAAAAGTAATTAAATACTTAAAACAAACGAGGAGTTCTTCTTTTTTGTTAAAATAGGGCGATTCAATGAATGCCGCCAAGCGTTTGAGGTCTTTGCGGTGTATTTTTTTGAGGGTTTGGATAAACTTTGAATCGTACATAAGTGTATCACAAAAGATGATAGGAGCATCAATGATGCGTCACAAAAGCCTGTATATTTATGCCATAAAATACCTGTATTCTATATCCCCGAAATTGCACTTCATTATACAATAGCATACTTGTTATAATAAAAAAAAATATACATAACGTGAAGATAATAAATATTTTTTAAAAATTATCAGCAAAGATAGAAAACAGTTATTTTATTTTTATGAATACTTTTTCATCGTATGGGTGCGCGGGATTTAAAAATCCAAGGTTAGGCGCAGATTGAGGCGGCGCGTGGTGAGGCGGTTGGGAATACCCCACACTCTCCCCGAAAAATCATTCACCCAAGAATAGGACACCGTATTGGGTACACCCAGCAAATTAAACACTTCCAAAGCTATCCACGCTTTTTCGAAGCGATTGAGCAGGTGGCGTTCGGGCAGCTCTTTTTTGCCCCGCTGATGTAGCAATGCCGAAAAACCAATATCTACCCGACCATAGATAGGAGAACGGAAATCATTGCGAAAACGCACACTCCCCGGCGGGCTGAAAGGTAGTGGACCACCTAAAATCAAAGCCAAATTGACTTTAAAATTCTCTTTCCCTCTTAGATAATCCTGAAAGAAAATCGTAAAGTTATAGTGCTGGTCGGTAGGACGCGAAATAGCTCCGGGGGTCACCAAAAGTGTATCGGCAAACAGAGCGGGATCGGAATAGCCCACAAAAAGTTCATTGCCTTCGGCATCAAAATATTGGTAATAAAAATCGTCTTTCAAATCTTCTTTGGTGCTCAACAACGAAAAAGTAACCCAAGATTCCACGCCCTGTACAAACTCCCCGTTGAGCCGCATATCCAAACCCGCGGCATAGCCTGTGGCATCGTTTTTTCCCGAATAACGAATGAGTACATTTTCAATTTCGTAGCTCACCAAATCCCACAAACGTTTATAATATACTTCGGTAGTAAATTTGAAAGGGCGTTGCCACATAAAAAACTGATAATCCATTCCTGCCACCCAGTGCCACGATTTTTGGGCTTTCAGATCGGTGTTTACTACGCCCTGCCGATTGCGCATTTCTCTGAAAAACGGCGGCTGATGATAAAAACCGCTCGACAAACGAAACACTAAATCGGTGCTGTCGTTGCGCAAATTGGGGTGAAAAGTAAATTGAGTACGCGGCATCAACAATAATTCATTGTTCAAATCACCGAAAGAAGCCCGCAGTCCATAAGTAAGTATATAAGTATCATTTTCGTCAAAACTCCAACGATCTTGTACAAAAGCATTCACACGATTTACTTGAATATTGGCAACGCTTTTGAGTACGCGCTGCAAAGTAATGCCATCTTCGCTTTCGTAAATGGAAAACGGCAAATTATAATCTGCTGAATCTACACGATTCCATTCATTGAGTTGGTCTTCAATCCATTCTTTTTGCACAGTCAGCCCTGCATTGATGTAATGATTGATACGGTCGTATCCGGCACGCAAGCCCATATTGGCTACATTGGCATTGAGCTTATTGCGCGCCCACGAATGATAAGAACCTACACCAAATTCGCGCACTACCTGACCAAACTCCTCTTTGCCCAAATCACTTTCTACTTCGCCGATAAAATAGCTGCCGATGATATTAAAACGCTCCGTTTCGCGGCTATTGTAAGCAGATGCTAACATTTTGAGGCTGAAACGATTGTTGGAAGAAGTATAAAGAGCCGAAACTCCCGCCATTTGAGAAGCAAACTGATCCTGCTCCTGACCATCAAAAGCTACCCGCAAACGCAAAGGCAAAGACACTGTGCCAAAGCTGCTTTCTAAAGATTCAGGAATGAATTGGAAGCGATTAAAAGCATAATTTCCGATAAACTGCAACTGCCAGCGCGGTGTAAGGCGATAGGTAAGATAAGATTGAATATCATAAAACAAAGGTTGGTAGCCGCCGCTTGTAGGCAAGGCATTGAGCAGGTAGCGGTTGCTTTTGTTGCGAAAACCCACCAAATACGACAATTTTTTTTTCAGAGCCTGCCCTTCGAGGTGTGCCGAAAATCCCAACAAGCTCCCCGACACTGAGCCGCCAAACCTCTGCGGATTTTTGTATTTCACATCTAATACAGATGATAATTTGTCGCCGTAGCGTGCTTCAAAACCTCCCGAAGAAAAAGCCAAAGACCCCACCAAATCAGGGTTTACAAAACTCAAACCCTCCTGCTGCCCCGAGCGTATCAAAAAAGGGCGATATACTTCAAAATCATTGACATAAATGAGATTTTCGTCAAAATTGCCCCCTCGCACGGAGTATTGTGCCGAAAGTTCGTTGTTGGAAAAAACCCCCGGCTGCGTGAGCATAATAAGTCGCTCAATATTTCCTGAAGGGTTGGGGAGTTTTTCAAATTGTTTGGGGTCAATACGGTTGATATTGCCGGTATTCAGGCGGCGGTCTTTTACTACAAAAGGATTGATGTTGATGCTGTTAGCCGCCAAAATAACATTGACCTGCTTTTTTTCTTTTCCGAAAACAATTACTTTTTCCTGATGCGGCATATACCCCACAAATCGAAAAGTAAGCGTAGTATATTCATCGGCAGGAAGTGGTATTTCATAGTGTCCGCGCTCATCACTTTGCACAATGCGATGGTGCAGCGAATCGCTGATATATGCGCCAATAATCGGATCATTATTTGTATCGCGGATAGTGCCATATACACTTTGTGCTTGTAAAGAAGCAGTAAAAAATAAAATAAAGCACAAGAAAACAATACGACTGATACAGAAATTTAAACTATGCATGCAAAAGAAGAAAAACTCAAAAACGATATAAAAATGTAAAATTATACAAATGAACGGCTATTCTTATATTGAGATGAAAAAAGTAATAAAAAGGTTAGGTAAAAATATAAAATTTATACTGCAACCTTCACTTATTCATCAAATCAAGATAAAAGCGAGGAATTAAAATTTGTACAAAATTAAAAATAAAAGTATCTTTGCAGCCGCTTGAAATAAAAAAACGGGATGTAGCTCAGTCCGGTTTAGAGTACTCGTCTGGGGGGCGAGTGGTCGCTGGTTCGAATCCAGTCATCCCGACTTTCATGCAAAAGGTTTCAACAAAAACAATTGTTGAAACCTTTTTTTATATATCAATACAAGAGTTTAAAAAATGTGCTGTGGACACTATCCCGCAAAGTGTGTAAGTTAAAAAGGTTGGGTTGGGGTTTTTTACAATTTGAGTCTTGAGTCAAAAATAATCATAAATTGGTTAAGAATAATACCTCAGTTTCTGATAGGCATAGACCATTTTTTGGCAGCCTCCTCAAAGCAAGAAAAACTGACTTCAATACGGTATCATCTGAAGGAAATGACATTTTATTTTTGGTGTATTTTCGGATTTTACCGTTGAGATTTTTTATTAAATTGGTGGTATAAATGATTGTGCGGATTTCCAAAGGGAAGTCGAAAAACACAGTCAGTTCGCCCCAATTGTCCCGCCATGACCTTATTCGCTGCTCGCCCCTAAAACTGCGAACGGCGACTCGCCAAACTGCTCAGTACCAATCCCAAGCCGCCTACCATTAATATCAAAATAATCAGCAAATCAAAGGCACTCGTACCCTGAAAAGTAAAATTGACACTCGTAATAATCCCGAAAATGAGCATTACCAAGGAGCCGATAGCCAAAAACCACCCCAATATGTTGCGATAATTATAAAAAATCAAACCCACCCCAAACATAAAAGGAATGAGGATATAGCCGGTGGTAATGTTGGCTCCGCCCACACGAAACAACCCATAGCCCCAACCGAAATTGTGAACGGCTACCGAGCGCAGCAGCAAATAAATGCCGCCCAAAAACATAATCATACCGATAAAATACCTGCCCACGCCGCCCGGTGTGCCGCCTGCCCCGCGATAGGGTACTAAATCACCACTGTAATCTCGCCGACTCATATTGTTATTTGCTGTTCCGAAAAATGAAAAAATAATATAATAAATAATTGCGCTCAATACCGCCACTACGCTAATAGTAATAAGCGTATCGCTGCTAAAAAAAGACTGCATAATAAAACTTAAATTGTGATGTGATATAGAAAGAAATATAACCAACACGGTGTCTGTTAATATTTACTAATGTGCGAGTGCCTTGCTCTTGCAAACCAACCTGCTGTTTTTAATCCTTTCTCATAATCAGCCAAGCCACAAAATACAGGACTATCAGGGCAAAGGTTTTTATTTTTATAAAAGGAACTAAACCTAAAAATAATAAAGCATATATAATGCGCAACAGGGTGGCATCGGTATTGAAATGACGCGCCAAACCCGCTAATACACCGCCTAATTTTGCATTGCTTGTATCTAAAGTAAGTGCCATTATTTAAAAATTGTTTTTTTGTTTATTTATTTGCATAATGAATACAAAACAAAATAAAATAGTTCCAATTTGTTAAAAAATAGATATTTATATATTCGTGTAGGCAGATAATGAAACTGCTTTTATAAAGAGGGCAAACCCAACAACGGACGTATATCGTGCAAAGTTTGTGCCGCAATTTCGCGTGCCTTTTCCGAAGATTCGCGGAGGATATTTTGTACTGCTCCCGTATCTTGCAGCAATTCGGCTTTGCGCCGTTTAAAAGGTTCTGTCAGTTCTACAATGGCATCGCCTACCGCCGTTTTCAATTTGCCGTACATCAAGGTGCCGCCATAAAAATCATTGGTGTACTGCTGATATTCGCTTTCTTTGCCGCAAGCCCGCAGCATCTCCAACAAATTTGCCACACCCGGAGCCATTTCGCCGCCGCTTTCGCCGGTGGCAGTCACCGCCTTGCTAATTTTTTGGCGAATACTTTTCTCGTCCTCAAAAAGCCCTATCCAATGTTTTTCGCCCAAACTTTTACTCATTTTTTTGGTGGGGTCGGCGAGCGACAATACTTTGGCTGTGGGCGTAAAAAGCGGTTCGGGCAACTCAAAATATTCGCCAAAACGATAATTGAACCGCTCGGCAACGTTGCGCGTAAGTTCGAGGTGCTGCCTTTGGTCTTGACCCACCGGCACATACTTTGCCCTATATACCAAAATATCGGCAGCCTGCAATACCGGATATGTAAACAACCCCGTAGAAATAAAATCGTTGCCGCTTTCCTGCGTCACTTTATCCGACTTTTCTTTAAATTGTGTTTGGCGTTGTAACTCGCCATACGAAGTAATACAATTAAAAATCCAAGCCAACTCGCTGTGCTGAGGCACTAACGATTGTATGAATAAAATAGAACGTTCTGTATCAATTCCGCAAGCCAGTAGATCTATTGCCAAATTGAGCGTATTGTTGCGCAATGCTTCGGGTGTATATGGAACAGTAATAGCGTGCAAATCCACAATTCCGTAAATACAGTTGTATTTTTCTTGTAAGGCTACCCAATTTTTTACCGCACCGAAATAATTACCCAAGTGCATTTCGCCAGTGGGCTGTATGCATGACAATACTTCATATTTTTTATTTGTACTCATACCATAAATATGTTTTTGAAAGGCACAAAATTACAAGTAAAAGGCATTTCAAGCATTAAAAATATGATATTTCTCATAATTTTATTGAAAAAACGGCGATGTTTGTCTATTCTGCTTTCTTTCAGTGTGCATCTGTACAATAGAAAACAGTATTGTGTTTTTTCATAATTTTGTCAAAAATTGCTCGCTTTGCACAATTTAAGGGGTAGTTTTTTTTAAAAGATGTAATTTTATAATCTATTTTATCGGTCATTTTTTTTATAATAAAAATATGGTGGTAGTTTTTGGTATAAATATTCAATGCGAATTTCGCAATTCTGCGTTTCGCTGTGCGGCAGTTGTATTATCGTTGCTGATATTTTCGGTTCATATAGCGGCACAGGTGAGCTATTATCAGTCGCCGATACAAAAAGTGCCGCGTGCTGCCCAAATAAATGCGCGCTCCATTCGCAGCGACTTCGGTACTCGGGTGATGAATTTGGAAGCTCCCGCTCCTGATGGAAAATCCTACAACAGCTATTTGCAACAACTGAAAAAAAACATCATTCGCCAACCATTTGCACCCCAATCATCGCACAAAAGCACCGCCGCCGCGCTGCCCACGCTGCTCTTTGAAGCCGATGGCGTATTTGATACCGGCAGCACTCCCAACGACAACGATATTGCGGTTTCAAAAGATAATTGGGTGGTGTATGTTATCAATTCCAAAATCAACATGTTCAACACCGACAGCACCGATGCCGAACCTGTCACCGTATCTCTCGAAGGATTTACCGCCGCCCTCACCGATATTTCGGCTTCGCGCTACGACCCCAAAATTATATACGACCCTGCCGCCGACCGTTTTATTTTTATCTGTCTGGCGGGCTACGATTCGCAAAATACACACGCCATTGTGGGTTTTTCGCTCACCAACGACCCCACCGCCGACTGGAATTTGTTTGCACTGAGCGGCAACCCCCACAACGACAGCACTTGGTCGGATTTTCCGATGATTGCCCTCACCGAAAAAGAACTCTTCCTCACCCTGAATTTGTTGCAGGACGGCGAAACGTGGCAGGAGGGTTTTCGGGGAACTATTATTTGGCAAATACTAAAAGACAGTGGTTTGCAAACGGAGCTTACTACCGTATTTTATGACGATATAAAATACAATGATAATTTTATACGCAATCTGTGTCCCGTAAAAGGCGGCAGCCGTCTGTATGACCCGAATATGTATTTTTTATCCAACCGCAATTTTGCCGAACAAAACGATACCGTTTTTTTAGTAGAAATTGATGACTGGTTTTTGAGCAATCCCCAAATGCACATTCAGGCTTTGGTGAGCGATACGCCCTATCGTGTGCCCCCCGATGCCCTGCAACCCAACAATCAAAAATTATCCACCAACGATGCCCGTATTTTGGGAGCTTTTTATGAAAATGATGCCATACAGTTTGTAAGCAACAGCAGCAACGAAAACGGGCAAGCTGCTGTATATCACGGCATCATCAACAATGTAAGCGGAACGCCCTCAGTGAGCAGCACTATCATCAGCGATACATTGGATTTCGGCTATCCCAACCTTGCCTACGTCGGCTCCGGCGAAGCGGGCGATGAGCGCAGCATCATTTTGCTCAATTATGCCGCCGCCAACACTTATGCGGGTATGGGAGCTATGTATTTTGACGGAATGAATTATTCGGAATTGTTGCAATTAAAGCAAGGAAATAAAACCATTGATATTATCAACGGAGCTGACCGCTGGGGCGATTACAGCGGCGCACAACGCGACTACAGCAATGGCGACCGCGCTTGGCTGGCGGGTACTTACGGCAAAAATGTAGCCTTCGGACCAGGCAGTATCAGCGAAAGCGGCACTTGGATAGCACAGGTAGAAAGCCCCCCTTACGAAAATACTGCTGCTATCATACCCACAATTCCGCCTACTACTATATCTTTATTTCCAAATCCCGCCCATTTTTCTGATATAACATTGGATTTTGAAATAAACGCCGCCCAAATCTTACGCATAGCACTATACGATATGCAAGGCAATATAGTGAAAATATTATTACAAGATAAAATAAAAAAAGGAAAAAACCGCCTTACTTTTTCGCCGCAGTCTTTGGTAAGTGGCACTTATATTCTGCATTTGAGCGATATGCAAGGCAACACGGTTATTTCGCATCAAGTAATTGTACAATAATATAAGTCACCGTTGATAGTAGTTTTGCTTTTTTTTCTGCATTAATAACAATTTTCGTACTGAACATACTTTTTTTAATAAAATAACATTACATCTTTCCATTTTAGAGATAAACCGTAACTTCGCAGCAATAAAATGCTTCTTTCACCCCTCAATCTCTGTTGAGTTGTAGCGATATGTCAGTTGAAAACCCCAAAAATACCTTCGCCGCTTTGTCGTTTGATAATACCCAAACTGCCTTTGAAGGAAAAACAGACACAGATTTAAAACACGCCTATCGTTTGTTTTCGTTGATGAATAATCCCGCTTTGGTGCGCACCGGCAGTATGCTCACCGAATGGGCTTTTCGTTGGCAACTGCCCATACAAGCGATTGTGCGACACACTATTTTTGAGCAGTTTTGCGGAGGCGAAACTATGGAGCAATGCAAAAAGCCCATAGAAAAATTGGCACAATACAGCGTAAAAACCATTTTGGATTACGGTGCAGAAGCCAAAGAAAACGAAGAAGAATTTGAAAAAACAGCACAATTTTTAGTAAAAAACCTGCGATATGCCACCGATAACCAACATATCAACATTATCAGCAGCAAAATAACCGGACTGTTGCGCTTTGAGTTGCTGGAAAAAGTGAGCGCGGGCAAAGAACTCACCAAAGAAGAAAACGAAGAATGGCTTCGTGGTAAAAGGCGTGTAAAATTTGTGAGCCGCGCCGCCTACGATGCCGACGTATGCCTTTATTTTGATGCCGAAGAAAGCTGGATACAAGCCGCTATTGACCAGATTGTTACCGAAATGATGGCTTTTTACAACAAAGAAAAACCACTTATTTACAATACTGTTCAACTCTATCGCCACGACCGCCTCGCCTTTCTCAAAGAAAGCTACGAAAAGGCACGTCAAGGCTCTTATTTTTATGCCGTAAAATTGGTGCGCGGTGCATATATGGAAAAAGAACGCGAACGCGCCCTTGCCAAAGGCTATCCATCGCCCATACAACCCAACAAAGCTGCCACCGACCGCGACTACAACGCCGCTTTACTGTTTTGCTTGCAGCATATCAAAGATATTGCCCTCTGCAATGCCACCCACAACGAAGAAAGTTGCTTGTATTTGTGCCAATTGATGCAGGAAATGCAGTTGCCGCCGCACCATATACACGTCATTACGGCACAGCTCTACGGTATGAGCGACCATATTTCTTTTAATATGGCAAAGGCGGGTTATTCGGTGGCAAAATATATGCCCTACGGACCCGTTAAAGAAGTAGTACCTTATCTGATACGCCGCGCCAAAGAAAATACCTCCGTAAGCGGGCAAATGGGGCGCGAGTTGTCGTTACTGAAAAAAGAAATGGAACGCCGCAAACTTTTATAGTAGATAGTTTTTAAAATTTTCTTTTTGAAAAATTTGCAAAGACCAAAAAAGCACTTAACTTTGCACTCACTTTTCGCAGAAGTGGCGGAATTGGTAGACGCGCTGGACTCAAAATCCAGTGATACTCAAATATCGTGTGGGTTCGATTCCCACCTTCTGTACAATAGGCACGAATTGCATAGATAATCAATAACTTATCGCAATTCGTGCCATTTTTCTTTTTTATAGTCGTGTCAAAGAAATAACATTTTATTATTATGCTAAAATATATTTTATTATCGGCGATGTTATGGATTAACACTTGTTCTAAAATGAAAAAAACGCTGCCCGCCGCAAAAGAGGAAACCTCTCTTCAAAAAGAGCAACAAGAGACTGCTCCCTGCTCCGAGTTGCGCAAAGGCGAAATTATGCGGGGCAATTTGCACGCCTACCTCTCCATCGAAAAAATCAGTCAAAACGGCGATGCGCTGCTTTTAGATGTGCGCTATACAGGCTGCGCCGATGATACTTTTGATTTGGTATGGAATGGTGCTGCCGCAAAGTCGCTGCCGCCGCAAACTACCGTAGAAATACAAAGAGTGGAAACCGATAAAAAACCCTGCCGCGAAGAACAGCGCAAACAATTGTGTTATCAGTTGAGTGCCTTGAAACCGATGGGAGCAGTGCGCGGTTTTCATCTGCATTTTACACAGAGTCAGGAGGATTTTATTTTTCAGTGGAAAAATGAAGAAAAAAAATAAAAATATCATTGTATCTTTTTGTCTGCTCTTCTTGATTTTGCTGAATGGTGGGCAAATACAGGCACAGTCTGCTGCTGCTGTTTCGCCACGAAATGAGGAGGTATCTGAAAAACGCAATGCTTTTTTGTTTCCGATAGGTTTTGGGTTTCAGTTGCCCGTCGCTGATATGGCGAAACGCTTCGGCTGGAGCGCGGCAATAGGTGGGGCGATTTGGCGAAAAAATAAAAATAATTTTATCATAGGTGGCGAAGGGAGCTATATTTTTGGTACGACCATCAAAGAAGATTCATTAGCTTATTTTCTTTATAATCCGCAAGGGAATATTACCAATACAGTCGGTCGTCCGGCAAATATAGAGTTTCGCGAAAGTGGATTTTCGTACTCCATACGCGCTGGAAAATGGTTTCCGTTCAATACAAAACGTCCGGCGGGAGGAATTGTAGCGATGTTGGGAGGTGGTTTTTTGCAGCACAAAATTTTTATTCAGGAAATGGACAATGCCGTGCCGCAGTTTTTAGGCGATTATATAAAAGGCTACGACCGCCTTACCAACGGAATGGCACTTACACAATTTGTAGGCTATATGCACCTCAACCCGCGCAAACGTGTGTATTTTTTGCTGGGTATTGACGCTACCGAAGCCTTTACCCGCAACCGCCGCAGTTATACGTTTGACCTCCAACGCTCCGAAAATGAAGCGCGTTTAGATGTGCTGCTGGGTTTGCGTGCTGCGTGGATTTTGCCCATTTTTACAGGTATCGGCAAAAGCGATTACTTCGTAAACTAAAAATCGCATTATATTTTCTTTTATAATAAAGAATCGGTATTCTATTGTATGATGCACGGCTGCAAAAGCAGCAGGAGCAGCGTTTTTATTTTGGCTCTTTATTAAAGTTGGGATTAAACCAAGCCATAGGTATATCTGCCTCAAAAGTACCGTCTGAATTTTTTATTCTCCGTTCCAATCGTCCTTCCGTGCTAAATCCAAGATTTTCGTACATTTTTATTGCTTTTATGTTGGATTCTCTCGCAATTAACTCAACTCTGAGAATATCCTTTCTATTTTGTACGATATAATCAAGGAGGGTTTGAAACAGCAATTTACCCAATCCTTTTCCTTGATAGTCGGGGTCTATTGCAATGGTTAAATCGCTGAATATATGCCCAAATACACCTGCTTCGGGTCGGTAGCAATGAATATCGCCAATAATTGCCTCATTGTTGGTTGAGCTGATGACAAACTGCACTCCATTTTGTGCCGATTTTTGCATAAAATTTTGAATATAACTCGCCGTTATTTCAGGTTCAACTCTGGCAAGACCTCCAATTTTTTTGCTGACACGTTGGTATAATTCAAAAATTTTGTCAAAATCAATATTTTCAGCCTGCCTGAAAAAGAATTTATCAGAACTCATTGTTGGGTGCTGCTAATGGTATTATTTTTCTTTATTTCACATTTTCTAACACCACCGCATATCCTTGCCCTACACCTATACACATCGTGCAAAGCGCATATTGTGCTTGCTGTTGTTGTAATTGCAGGGCTGCTGTGAGCAAAATACGCGCTCCCGACATGCCGAGCGGGTGTCCTAAAGCAATAGCACCGCCATTTGGATTGATGCGTGGGTCTTTGTCGGCGATGCCCATCGTGCGGGTACAAGCCAACACCTGCGCTGCAAAAGCCTCGTTGATTTCTATAATATCCATATCTTTGAGAGTCAATCCTGCTTTTGCCAAGGCTTTGCGGCTCGCCTCCACCGGTCCGATGCCCATAATACGCGGCTCTATACCCGACACACCATTGCTCACAATACGCGCCAGTGGTTTGATGCCATACTGCGCCGCGCCGCGCTCCGAAGCCAGCAACAAAGCCGCCGCCCCGTCATTCAGCCCCGAAGCATTGCCGGCGGTTACGCTGCCATCTTTGCGGAAAGCGGGTTTCAGGGCTGCCAGAGCTTCTAAAGTAGTATCAGGTTTTATAAATTCATCGTGCGCCACAACAAGAGCCGCACCTTTTTTTTGCGGAATGGATAGCGGGGCAATCTCTTGCGCCCAACGTCCGTGTTGTTGAGCCTGTGCCGCCTTTTGTTGGGAGCGATACGCAAAATCGTCTTGGTCTTCGCGCGAAATTTGGTACATTTCGGCTAAGTTTTCAGCCGTTTCGCCCATAGCATCAGTGCCGTATTGTGCTTTCATCAAAGGATTAACAAAACGCCACCCGAAAGAGGAGTCGTACAGTTGTACATCTCTGCCGAAAGGAGCAGCACTTTTTGACAATACATAAGGAGCACGCGTCATGTGTTCTACACCACCCGCCACATATAAGTCGCCATCGCCTACCTGCAAGGCACGCGCCGCCTGCACAGTGGCTGCCATACCCGAAGCACAAAGGCGATTGACGGTTTCGGCGGGTACGCTCACCGGATAACCTGCGAGTAATGTCGCCATTCGTGCTACATTGCGGTTGTCTTCTCCGGCTTGATTGGCGCAACCCATTAATACATCAGCGATATGCTCGGCAGGTAAAGAGGGGTGGCGTAACAGGAGTTGGCGCAGCACAAAAGCCGCCAAATCATCGGTGCGCACTTCGCTCAAAGCACCATTTATTTTTCCGACCGGTGTTCTGATACCATCTAAAATATAGGCGTTCATATAAAATAAAGAGAAATCGATTGAATTGAAAGCTCAAAAATAAGACACTTTTTTAAGAATTTGCGGTTTAGCAACGGAAGTGTCTTTCTGTTTGAGCCAAAAAAGCGTATCTTTGTTGTTTCTAATATAATGGTTATATGAAAAAAGACGCAATATGATGTTATCATCGTGGGCGGCGGCTTGGCAGGACTTACGGCAGCGATTCATTTGCAAAATGAAGGTTGGAATATCAAATTAGTAGAGGCTGAAGACAGGGTAGGGGGGCGTATCAAAACAGATGAGGTGAATGGTTTTTTATTGGACAGAGGTTTTCAGGTATTGTTGAGTTCTTATCCCGAAGCGCAGGATATTTTAGATTATGAAGATTTGGGCTTAGGGTTGTTTTATCCGGGAGCTTTGGTGCAATATCAGGGAAAATTATATCGTTTGGCAGACCCTTTCCGCGAGCCTTTGGATTCTTTCAATTCCTTGTTTAACCCACTTTCCAATATCGGCGATAAAGTAAAAATTTTGGCGTTGCGCAACCGTGTGCGTCGTTTTTCCATAGAAAAGATTTTCCAGCAACCCGAAACAACAACAGCCGAATTATTGGCTTCGTGGAATTTTTCTGACCGCTTTACTCGCACTTTTTTTCGCCCTTTTATGGGGGGCATATTTTTAGAAAACGAATTGCGCACCACCAGCCGCGCTTTTGAGTTTGTTTTTAAAATGTTTTCTTCGGGCTATGCCACTTTGCCTAAAAATGGCATGGAGGCAATTCCTAAACAATTAGCCAAAAAACTTAAAGAAGATACTTTTTTGCTCAATACTCGTGTAAAATCGGTAGAAAACGGAGCAGTAACACTGGCAAATGGCGAAACTCTCACTACACGTTTGGTATTGTTGGCAACTGATGCACCTGCGGCGGCACGTTTATTGAAAGGGAAAGGGGATATTTCAAACGCTGTAAATGGTGTAAAATGCTTATATTTTTCCGCCGACAGCAGTCCTGTTAAAGAGCCGGTACTGGTACTCAATGCGGCGGTTCAGCGCAGTTCTTTGGTAAATAATTTGTGTGTTCCGAATTTAATACAATCTTCGTATGCGCCTGTCGGAAAATATTTAATTTCGATAACGATACTCAAACCTTTCTCCGGCAGCGAAGCTGATTTGACCGAGGCGGTTCGCGAAGAATTAAGGGATTGGTTTGGCGAAGCAGCCTGCGAATGGGAGTTTTTGCGCTGCTACGATATTCCGGCGGCTTTGCCTTTTCAGAAAACGGTGAGTTATCCGCACAAATACGACATCAAACCCTTTGCCGATGGTATTTATATTTGCGGCGATTATTGTCACGATGCCTCTATTAATGGTGCATTGCGCTCCGGCAGAATTACTGCTGATGCCATAGCTTGGGATTTGTCGTTGCATAGCAAAGCATAATATTTTTTTAGATAAAAATAAAAAAAGAGTTGGCAAATATCCGCCAACTCTTTTTTATCAATATATATTGTATTCAAAAAATACTATAACTTATTGAATTTTAATAGGTGGGTTTGTCCGTTGTTTTCTTGAATATGCAACAAATACAGCCCTGCTTCCAACATAGCAATATCCAACTGATTGTTGTTGAGAAGGGTATTATTAAACACTTCTACAATTGTGCCCTGCATATCTACAATGTACATTTGTTGAATGGCTGATAATTGAGCCTCCGATATTGCCAAACGAATTTGGTGGTAGGCAGGATTGGGCGATATGGTCCAAAGGGTAGGGTTGTTGTTTAAATCGGCTTCGCCGGCGCATACTTCTACCTCAACGGCAAGTGTGGCAGTATTGATGCAACCATTGGCATCGGTGGCACTTACTGTATAAGTTGTACTCATTTCGGGGCTTGCCACCGGATTGGCAACATTGGCATTATTCAAACCCTCAACAGGCGACCAATGATAATTCTGTCCGCTGGAAGCAATCATCAAAACGTGTTCTCCTGCACATATCGTATCGGCAGCAACTTGTGCATTGATATCTTGATTTAAAGCATTGATAACAACGGTTGTTTCACCCACACATTTATCGGCATCGCTTACTTTTACGTTGTAGCTGCCTACTGCCAGATGGTCGGCAGTTTCGGTATTTAATTCGGGTTTGCCGTTCCACTCAAAATTATAAGGAGCAGTGCCGCCGCTTACTGCTATGGTAGCAGCACCGTTTTCGGATTCCTGACAAGTGTTGGTGATTTGGGTAGAACTTACAGATAAAGCAGTGCTTTCGTTCTGAATGACCATTGTATCTATTTTTACACAGCCCAAAAAATTGCTGGCGACTACCCAATAAGAACCGGTATCTAAGCCGTCAATCTCTGCCAAAGTATCGCCTGTACTCCAGTAATAGTTCACCTCGCCCGCCATTTCTTTGGGTTTGGCAACAATACTTCCTTTGTTTTCACATTTTACAGCTGTAATCTGCGGCTCGTTCATAAAAGGCTCAGGCTCGGTAATAACCACTTCGCGCGTAATAGTACAACCATCGGGGTGTATGACGGTAGCGGTGTAAGTGCCGGCTTTCAGGTTTTCGGCGGTATGAAAAGCCGTACCATCGCTCCATTGAAATACACAGCCGCTAAACATACACTGGCAGCCACTGCTCGCAATAGTAGCCTTACCTGCTGCTGCACCATTGCAAATATTATCTTGTGCAGTAACAGTTACCAAATACTGGCTTTCGCAATCTTGTGCGGAAGCATATATAGAAACAAAAAAGAATAAAAGTAAGTAGTTAACCCATTTCATAAGTTGCTGTATTAGTTTTAATATTCAGTAAATGATAGCAAAAATTATTCCATACTAAAGATTTTGATAAAAGCTTTGGTATTTTACCAATAAATAATGGTAAAATTATAGTAAATTTTTTATAAAATAAAAAAAACACCTTTAAAATAAAGCATTTTTTAAAAAAAACATAACAAATTTTATAAATATATTCTGCTATACGCCCGTGTGCCCAAATCCCCCTGCTCCGCGCTGTGTATTTTCCAACACTTCCACTGTATGCCATTGTATGCACTCGTAGCGGTGTATTACCATTTGCGCAATGCGCTCCCCATCTTGAATAAGCACAGCATCTTGCGACAAATTAATGAGCAGTACTTTTATTTCGCCGCGATAGTCGCTATCAATAGTACCCGGACTATTGAGCAATGTGATACCTTTTTTGAGAGCCAAACCACTGCGCGGGCGAATTTGAGCCTCTAAACCCTGCGGCAAAGCAATAAACAAACCCGTGGGCACTAAGGCTCGCCCCAAAGGTTGCAGCAGGAGCGGCTCCTGCAAAAAAGCCGTTAAATCCATACCTGCCGAACCTTCGGTTTGGTATTGGGGCAGCGGGTGGGGCGAAGTATTGACGATGGATATTTGCATAAAAACAGGATAAAAAACAAAAAAATCAAGAAATGATGAAAACGTGCAAATGTAAGATTTTTGAGACAAGTTTCCATTTTTTCAATCCAATCCCGATGAAATAGCCGCTCGACCTGCCACATCAAAACTATTTTTTTTGTGTAATTTAAAATATGATAAAAATGTGTTTTATCTTTCGTAACTAATATGCTAAGTTGTTCTTTTTTATCATCTTATATAAAATTTCATGAAACCATTCAACCAGATAATAACTTTATTATTGTTGTCAATACAACTGCTCTGTACAATGCCCGTTTGTGCACAATCGCTGCCTTATACGCAAAAACTCTACAACTATAAACTATACAGCGATATTCCTTATGGCACTGCCACCGATTATGCAGGGGAGTCCGTTGAATTGAAGTTGGATATTTATAAACCCCTCAACGACCAAAATTGCCGCCGCCCGATTTTTATAATGGTGCATGGCGGTTCTTTTATTGGGGGGCATAAAGCGGAGGGTACTATTCCGGCAGTATGTGCAGAAATGGCACAGCGCGGCTATGTAGTTGCGAGCATCAATTACAGACTCGGTACACACAAAGCCGCTTCCTATCAGCCCTACGCTTTATGTGGCAATGGCACTGCTTTAGATGTGTTGCCCGGTGCAAAATGTGCTTATAGTGCCGACAGTTTGGAGTTTATACGCGGCTATTATCGCGGTGTACAAGATGCAAAAGGTGCAGTACGTTATATGAAAAGCCGTGCTGCGATGGACTCCACCGATGTCAATAATGTGTATATCGGCGGCGAAAGTGCCGGTGGTTTTATTGCTTTGGGCGTAGGATACATGGATATAGAAAGCGAAAAACCTGCCGCAGCTTATGCTCTTGCCGCCGCCCCCACACCCGACACCGATTTGTTGTCTTGTCTGCCGTCTTCTTACGATTTGTCGCGCCCCGATTTGGGCAGTGTGGAAGGAATGCTCAACACCACAAACCCCAATATCAACAGCCGTGTGCAGGGGGTGGCTAATTTTACGGGTGGTGTGATATGGAATTTGTACGAAGGCAACAGCAAGCCGCCTGTTTATTTGTATCATTTAACAGCCGACCCCGTCGTTCCCTGCAATTATAATAAAGCTTATGCCGGATTTTCTGCCGCTATTAATTCTATTAATTTATGCCAGCCTATCAATGGATTACTACCGCATGTGTATGGTTCTTGTGCCATTGCAGATTATTTTGAATCGCTGGGTACGGCAGCACCTATTTTTATAATGATATTGTAAATAATGGTGCTATGATTACCGATGTTATTAATTTAGTGAATAAACCTTCTCATTATATAGAAAATGTTCCTTTGCACATTGCCAATATGAGCAATTTTTTTGCTCCGTTTATTGTAACCAACGGCAATGGCGGCGTTTCTGCCAATTGCGAAGTGGGATTATTGCCTGATTACATCAATACGGTGGCAATTTCGGTGCAACCCAATCCTTGCAGCGGTACTTTTTATTTCCAATTGCCTCAATTTCATACACAGGTGCGTTGCCAATTATTGGATATAAACGGTGGTGTACTTGATTTGATTGTACCTGAAACGACTGCCGACACTCAGCAATACCGCGTAATGCTGCCGAATAATCGGAGTGCGGGCATTTATTTATTGAAAATATTAGCAGATAATCAAAATTATTATGCTAAAATTGCAGTAAATAATTAATTTAATAATGTATGCTGGCATCACAAAGAGCAATTTTTAATCAACATTTTACGCCGCAACGTTACGAAGCGTTTCTGGCAGATTTGAGTAATGATTTCAATTACAAGATTACGTTCAGGGTAGCAGAAACACCTGTGTTTATTCCCGCCGATTTTCGCGACCAACTGCTGCAAGCCTCGCAGGATATTGTGCGGTTTTTATTGCGCGATGATTTTAAAACGCTTACTGAACGCGCTATTCCGCAAGGGCTGAACGTACCCAACGAAGATGCACATACCCAAATGCTGGCGTTGGATTTTGGGGTATGCAAAGGCGAAAACGGCACTTTGATACCGCAACTGATTGAAATGCAGGGTTTCCCGTCTTTGTATTTTTTTCAGCATTGGTTGGCGCAAAGGTATCGGCAACATTATCCCGAATCGCTTACTGCCGATTTTTCGCATTTGTTTGGAGGCATTAGTGCCGAGCAGTACGAAGCGCGTTTTCGTACATATTTATTGGGCGAATATGCTCCCGAAGAGGTGATTTTGTTAGAGATAGAACCGCAAAAACAGAATACAGCCATTGATTTTTTGGTGACGGAGCATTTTACGGGTATTCGTGCGGTATGTATCAGCGAAATTATCCGCGAAGGCAGGCAATTATTTTATATGCGTGATGGCGTAAAAACCCACATCAAGCGTATTTACAACCGTATTATTTTTGATGAACTGCTGCGCCGTCCCGATTTACAGCGCGATTTTAACCTCACCGAAGCGGTGGACGTGGAGTGGGCAGGACACCCGAATTGGTTTTTTCGCATCAGTAAATACACGATGCCGCTGATTGAGAGCCGCTATATTCCCGAATGTCGTTATTTGAGCGATTATGGCGGCAATTTTCCGAGCGATTTGGAAAATTATGTACTCAAACCGCTTTTTTCTTTTTCGGGGCAAGGAGTGAAATTCAATGTTACTGCTGCCGATATTGCGGAAGTGCCGCTTGCCGAGCAGCACAATTATATGTTGCAGCGCAAAGTAGAATATGTGCCGGTGGTAGAAGCGGCAGACGGCGGTGCTGCAAAATTGGAGATACGCTTGCTGTATTTGTGGGAAGCCGACCGCCCGCAGCCCGAATTGTTGGTGAACTTGTGCCGCTTGAGTCGTGGTGAAATGATAGGCGTGCGCTACAATAAAGATAAAACTTGGGTAGGCGGCTCGGTGTGTTTTTTTGAGCAATAACAAAGAAATATTGTGTGGCAAATAAAAATCATTTGTTTATCAAATGATTTATGTTGTTACACTTCCTATTGGTTGTAATTACTTTGTTATTTTCTTTTAAAAGGAAAACAAGGGCGTGCATTTGAAAAAAATGCACGCCCTTGTTTTATTTTTTATCGCTTGTTTTTTTTAAAACGAATCATCAGGATTTTTTCTTTCTGACGGCTCTTTTGGGTTTGCCGCCTAACTCTACGGTTTGGCGATATTGTGGTGCTGTGATATTCCGAAAACCCGCCTCTTCCAAATGCCCCTGATAGGCTTGCATGGATTCTTCTTCGCCGTGTACCAAAAATAGTTGTTGTACTACCTGCGGATTTTGGCACGACAAATATTTTATCATCTCCTCGTAATCGCCGTGTGCGCTGAAAGCATTGAGTATTTGCACATCGGCTACTACCGGATAATATTCGCCGAAAATGCGCACTTCTTTTGCTCCGGCAGCCAACTGCCCGCCCAAACTACCTTTGGCACTGAACCCTACCATTAAAATCGTATTGCGGGGGTTGCCGATGCTGTTTTTAACGTGGTGTTTTACGCGCCCGCCCTCTATCATACCCGAAGCAGAAATAATGATGCAGGGGTCGTCGATGCTGTTGAGGCGTTTGGATTCTTCTTCGCTGCGAGTGTAGGTAAGTCCGGCGAAACCGAAGGGGTCATTGTCGTGTTTCATACGCTCGCGGAAGGCATCGTTGTAGGCATCGGGGTGGCGGCGAAATATTTCGGTGGCATCAAACGCCAGGGGGCTGTCCACATATACCCGCACACGCGGCAGCTTACCGTCTTCGTGGAGGTCGTTTAAAATATTCACCACTTCTTGGGTGCGCCCTACGCTAAACGCCGGAATGATGAGTTTTCCTTTTTTTTCCACACAAGTATAAAGAACGGCTTGGAGGAGTTTTTCTTTGGCACGCGGCGGCTTGTCGTGGAGGCGATTGCCGTAGGTGCTTTCGGCAATGAGATAGTCGCATTGCGGAAAAGGTTGCGGCGATTTTAGGATACGGTTGGTGTAGCGACCGATGTCGCCCGTAAATCCGATGCGGCGATATTGGTTGCCATCTTTGATACGCAAACTAACGGCGGCACTGCCCAAAATATGTCCGTTGTCGTTAAAAGTAAGCTCTACTCCTTCGGCGATGCTGGTTTTTTTGTTGTAAGGAACGACGTGAAAATACTGCATACAATCTTCGGCATCTTCTATGGTATAGATGGGTTGTATAGGTGGCAAACCTTTGAGCTTGCGTTTATTGTTGATATATTTTATATCGCTTTCCTGAATATGCGCACTATCCAAAAGCAACACTTCGGCGAGGTCGTAGGTGGCGGGGGTGCAAAAAATAGGACCCTGAAAACCCTCTTTCACTAATTTTGGCAACAGCCCGCAATGGTCAATATGGGCGTGAGACAGCACCACCATATCAATTTCGCGCGGGTTGAAGCCGAAGTGTCGGTTGTGTTCTTCTACATCATTGCCGCTACCCTGAAACAATCCGCAGTCGAGCAAAATACGCATACCATTGTTGAGGGTTAATAAATGTTTGCTGCCGGTTACTTCGCGTGTGGCTCCATAAAAAGTAATGTGCATAAAAATTATCTGATATATAATGAAATAAAGCCAAAAGTACACATTTATAGCCATTCGGCAGGTACAATTTTTTGAAAATGACGGCTATTTTTGTTTTTTTATAAAAATGTATCACTTTATTGATTGCTTTGGAGCAGTTTTTTTTTTATTATTTTTATCACAATCTTTGCGGCGCAATTCTTTAGAATATCTCTTAAAAAAAATCAGATATTTTGCCACTTGGTATTTTTTTTGGGGTAATTTTTGTTAGCTTTTTATTGATTAATATAAACAACAGCGATTAAAATATGCGTATTTTAAAATTTAATTTTGAAAATAAAGCATTAGACTGGCGTTTGGAAGAGATTACTCTCAACAGGATTACACTCTTAGTGGGTGCTTCTGGGGTAGGAAAAACACAGATATTGCACTGTTTGACGGATTTAAAAGATATTGTTGAAGGAGCTTCTATAAATGGAGTTTCTTGGGATATAACATTTGAAACTTTAGAGAATGTAAGATATATTTGGCAAGGCAGCTTTGAAAACAGACAGATAAGTGCAGAACTTGGAAATGATAATAGCGGTCTTATTGATTATAAATCAAAAATTATATTTGAAAAAGTTTATTGTAATGATAAATTGATAGTAGATAGAACAACAGATACCATTATATTTAATGATAAACTCACACCAAAACTTTCCCCGCAAAAAAGTATCATTCATTTGTTACAAGAAGAAAACAGCATACAGGCAGCTTATCATAGTATTAGAAAAATAAAAATTATAGATAATTCCAATGCTCAGGAACATACCAACTTGCGCTTTAATGTTTTAGGGGTGAGTAGATTGGAAGAATCATATAATACTTTAAAAAAAATTCGTGAAAGCGAATTACAAACAATCCTTAAACTATATCTTTTACAACAGGCGGATAAAAAGACTTTTAATCTGATACAAACACGTTTTTTTTATATTTTTCCGCAGGTAGAAGATATAAGAGTTGCTACACCAGACACACAGGATAGCTCAATTCGCGGATTAAAAGATTTCTTGTTTATACAAATCAAAGAAAAAGGTGTGCAACACTGGATACACGACAACCGTATTTCGTCGGGTATGATTAAAACCCTAATTCAATTAAGTGAATTGTATGTGTGTGCTGAAGGAACAGTATTTTTAATAGACGAATTTGAAAACAGTTTGGGTATTAATTGTATCAATGAAATTACACAGGATATTTTAGTATCTAAACGAAAATTGCAATTTGTACTCACCAGTCATCATCCTTATATTATTGATGCTATCGGTTATCAAAATTGGAAATTAGTGACCCGCAACGGCAATATCATCAGAGCACAAAATGTGGATAAATTTCGCATCGGTCAGTCAAAACACAGTGCTTTTATGCAACTTATTCAATTAGAAGAATACCAAACAGGACAGGAGCTATGAATGTTTACTTCTTAGTAGAAGGCAGACGAACAGAAATGAAGGTGTATCCAAAATGGTTATCTTTGCTTGTACCCGAGTTGGAACGTGTAAAATATGTTCAGGATATCACAACCAATAATTATTATATTTTCAGTGGGGGAGGTTTTCCGGCATTGCTCCATAATCATCTACGCAATTGTATCAGTGAAATTAATGCTTGTGATACATTTAATTATTTAGTGTTGTGTTTAGATGCAGATGAAGAATCTATTGCCGCTCGTCGCCAAGAAGTAATGGACTTTATACACAATGAAAAAATAATTATCAATCCTTTTACGCAATTCGAGATTATTGTTCAAAATAAATGTATAGAAACTTGGTTTTTGGGGAATCGTAAAATTTTTAAACAGAATGCAGAAAGAAGTCTTTTGCGGAATTGTATTGCTTTTTATAATGTAAAAGAAGAAGATCCGGAATTAATGAACAAACCTGCTGATTTTGATGCTTCTGTTTCGGTGTTCCATTCTGTTTATTTACAAGAAATTTTAGCGGAAAGAAATATACACTATAATAAAGCAAACCCACACGTTGTGACGGAACAACATTTTTTGGAAAAAATAATTGAACGCCACCATAAAACCGGACATATTGCTTCTTTTAAGCATTTTATTGATTTTTGCCGCCAAATTCGTATTAAAATTCAAGAACAACAGCCTTTTTAGAATAATACTGTAATAATATTTTTTTATAAGTAAACAAACTGATACAGAAATACAACAATGATAGTTCTCAAATTTGGAGGTACTTCGGTAGGCAGCGTTGCCGCCATCGAAACGCTTAAAAATATCGTTGCCGACACCCTGCGCCATCACAACAACGCCGTAGTGGTGGTATCGGCGATGAGTGGCATTACCGACTTGCTCATCAACTCCGGCAAAGCCGCCGAAAACGGCGACAAAGCATTTGAAACCAACCTCCTCCAGTTGCGCCTACGCCACGAAGAGGTGATTAATATGCTGCTGCACAAGCAAGCTGCTGCCGCCCACGATTTTCTCAACGAACAATTGCAACTCCTCCACGACTTGCTCAATGGGGTGCTTTTGCTCAAAGAAATGTCGGCACGCACATTGGATTGTATTGCTTCTTTCGGCGAAGTGATTTCTTCCAAAATCGTCACTTTGTATATGCAGGAGCATTTTTCTTCGGTGGCGCATGTAGATGCCCGACAGCTCATTCGCACCGACAAAAACTTTACCGCCGCCCGCGTAGATTTTGCCGTTACCGATATGCTCCTCCGGCAAGCGATAAGCCCGCAAACGCATTTGTATGTGATGGGGGGCTTTGTGGCTGCTACTGCCGAGGGCGTAACCACCACGCTGGGGCGCGGTGGCAGTGATTATACCGCCGCTATTGTAGCCGCCGCCCTCGATGCCGATTTGCTCGAAATATGGACAGACGTAAACGGCGTGCTCACCGCCGACCCGCGCAAAGTGAAAAAAGCCCTCACGCTGCCGCAAATGACCTACGAAGAAGCCGCCGAAATGTCGCATTTCGGTGCAAAGGTGATCTATCCGCCTACCATTCAGCCGGCTATGCGCAAAAATATCCCCATTCGCATTGCCAATACTTTTAACGCCACCCATGCAGGCACGCTCATCACACGCCGCAGCCACGATACGGCTCCGGTAAAATGTATCAGCTCTATCAGCAATGTGGCTTTGGTGAATATTCAGGGTACGGGTATGATAGGTGTAAGCGGTGTGGCAGCGCGTATTTTTAAAACGATGGCTTTGCAGGAAGTCAATATCATCCTTATCACACAGGCATCATCAGAACATTCCATTACTTTTGCCATCAACCCGCAAGATGCTGCCAAAGCCCAGCAAGCCCTTCAGGAAGAATTTGATTACGAACTCAAAAACAACTTGCTCAACGAAATTAACATAGAGCAGGATATGTGCGTGGTGGCGTTGATAGGCTTCAATATGCGCCGCAGCATCGGCGTAAGCGGAAAAATGTTTGGTGCTTTGGGCAAAAATGGTGTAAATATTCGCGCTATTGCGCAGGGGTCTTCGGAAATGAATATATCGGTGGTGGTGGACAAAGCCGAAGAGCGCAAAGCCCTGAACACGCTCCACGATGCTTTTTTCTTGTCGGATATTACGGCTCTGAATTTGTTTTTGGTAGGCGGCACGGGCTTAATCGGCTCTACACTTATTCGGCAAATTCAACAACACGCCGCTTTTTTGAAAGAAAAACAACAATTTGAAATAAAATTGGTGGGTGTAGCCAACAGCCGCACCCAATATATCAACGAAGAAGGTGTGGACTTAAACGAGTATCAGGGAGTATTGGAGCAAAAAGGAGAAAAACACGATTTGGCTGCTTTTATACACGAAATGATTGCGCTGAATTTGCCCAACAGCATTTTTATCGACAGCACCGCCAGCCCCGAAGTCATCGCTTTTTATGATGATATTCTCAAAGAAAGCATTTCGCTCATTACGCCCAACAAACTCGCCAACAGCGGCAAATGGCAGGATTACGAAAATCTGCACGCCATCGCCCGTAAGTTTGGCGTACAATTTTTGTACGAAACCAATGTAGGAGCGGGCTTGCCGGTTATTTCTACGCTCAAAGGCTTGCTCAACAGTGGCGATGAAGTGCTGAAAATAGAAGCGGTGCTGTCGGGGTCAATGTCGTTTGTGTTTAATAATTTTAAAGATGAAATAAAATTCAGCGATATAGTAAAAGAGGCGCAGGTGCGCGGCTACACCGAACCCGACCCGCGCGAAGATTTAAGCGGGGCTGATGTGGCGCGCAAAGTGCTGATTTTGGCACGCGAAATGGGCTTGCCACTGGAAATCGGCGATATTGTCATTGAAAATATTCTGCCTCAAAGTTGTATTGCCGCCCCGCATGTAGAAGCTTTTTTCAGGGCTTTGGAAAACAACGAAAATCATTTTGAACAACTGAAACAACAAGCGCAGCAGAATAATAAAGTGCTGCGTTTTATTGCCGAAATAGACCCCCAAGGGGCGCGTATCGCTTTGCGCGGTGTGGCTGCCGACAGTCCTTTTTACGCACTTTCGGGCAGCGACAATATGATAGTATTTACAACCGCCCGCTACAAAGAACGACCTTTGGTAGTAAAAGGTCCCGGAGCCGGAGCCGAAGTAACCGCCGCCGGCGTATTGGCAGAAATTGTGAGCGTGGGCAATTATTTGAGTTAAAACAACACCAAATTTCCCCTTTTGAGGGTGTAAGGGGGTGTAAGGAGCGGTTTTTAACTTTGACAAAGTTCCAAATTTTGTCAAAGTTGGAACGCTCAAGCATTGGTGCGTGCCTACCAAGCATTGGTGCGTGCCTACCAAGCATTGGTGCGTGCCTACCAAGCACTGGTGCGTGCCTACCAAGCACTGGTGCGTGCCTGCCAAGCCTGGTGCGTGCTTACCAAGCATTGGTGCGTGCCTACCAAGCATTGGTGCGTGCCTCACAAGCACTGGTGCGTGCCTACCAAGCACTGGTGCGTGCCTACCAAGCACTGGTGCGTGCCTACCAAGCACTGGTGCGTGCCTACCAAGCATTGGTGCGTGCCTACCAAGCACTGGTGCGTGCCTACCAAGCATTGGTGCGTGCCTACCAAGCATTGGTGCGTGCCTACCAAGCATTGGTGCGTGCCTACCAAGGATTGGTGCGTGCCTACCAAGCATTGGTGCGTGCCTACCAAGCATTGGTGCGTGCCTACCAAAGCACTGGTGCGTGCCTACCAAACCTGGTGCGTGCCTACCAAGCACTGGTGCGTGCTTACCAAGCATTGGTGCGTGCCTACCAAGCATTGGTGCGTGCCTACCAAGCATGGGTGCGTGCCTACCAAGCACTGGTGCGTGCCTACCAAGCACTGTTGCGTGCCTACCAAGCATTGGTGCGTGCCTACCAAGCATTGGTGCGTGCCTACCAAGCATTGGTGCGTGCCTACCAAGCACTGGTGCGTGCCTACCAAGCACTGGTGCGTGCCTACCAAGCATTGGTGCGTGCCTACCAAGCATTGGTGCGTGCCTACCAAGCATTGGTGCGTGCCTACCAAGCATTGGTGCGTGCCTACCAAGCATTGGTGCGTGCCTACCAAGCATTGGTGCGTGCCTACCAAGCATTGGTGCGTGCCTACCAAGCACTGGTGCGTGCCTACCAAGCACTGGTGCGTGCCTACCAAGCACTGGTGCGTGCTTACCAAGCACTGGTGCGTGCTTACCAAGCACTGGTGCGTGCTTACCAAGCACTGGTGCGTGCTTACCAAGCACTGGTGCGTGCTTACCAAGCACTGGTGCGTGCTTACCAAGCACTGGTGCGTGCTTACCAAGCACTGGTGCGTGCTTACCAAGCACTGGTGCGTGCTTACCAAGCACTGGTGCGTGCTTACCAAGCACTGGTGCGTGCTTACCAAGCACTGGTGCGTGCTTACCAAGCACTGGTGCGTGCTTACCAAGCACTGGTGAGTGCCGCTCAAGCACTGGTGAGTGCCGCTCAAGCACTGGTGAGTGCCGCTCAAGCTCTGGTGAGTGCCGCTCAAGCACTGGTGAGTGCCGCTCAAGCTCTGGTGAGTGCCGCTCAAGCTCTGGTGAGTGCCGCTCAAGCGTTGAGGAGCGCCGCTCAAGCTCTGAGGAGCGCCGCTCAAGCTCTGAGGAGTGCCGCTCAAGCTCTGAGGAGCGCCGCATTGCCCCTTTTGAGGGGGTAAGGGGGTGTAAGGAGTGGTTTTTAACTTTGACAAAGTTCCAAATTTTGTCAAAGTTGTAATGATCAAACGTTGAGGAGCAGTTTTTAGCTTTGATAAAGTTCCAAATTTTGTCAAAGTTGGAATGCTCAGATGCCGATGAAAACGTTTCATTACCTTACCGACATTGCAAAGGTGTCGTAATGCAAGTTTTAATTATATTTGCGCAGATTTTGAAAGCAAAGCTGCATATTAAAAAACAAGAACATTCAAATTAAAAGCAAAACATACATTTGAAAACGAAATAAAATAAACCTCTATACCAACTTATACATATAAAAAACATTACGCCCCATGCATACACCCCTTCGTCACGACTGGACCTTTCAGGAACTCTACGATGTATATCAACTGCCCCTGCTCGAACTCATCTTTCAGGCAGCACAAGCCCACCGCCGCTATTTCAACCCGCGCGAGGTGCAGGTGTCTTCGCTGCTATCCATCAAAACCGGCGGCTGCCCCGAAGACTGCGCCTACTGCCCGCAAGCCGCCCGCTACCACACCAACATAAAAACACACCGCCTGCTGGAAGTGGACGAAGTTGTGCAAAAAGCACAGGAAGCCAAAGCGGGCGGTGCTTCGCGTTTTTGTTTGGGGGCAGCGTGGCGCGAAGTGCGCGACAACCGCGATTTTGACCGTGTGCTGGGAATGGTGCAGGGCGTAAATGCACTCGGTATGGAGGTATGCTGCACACTCGGTATGCTCACCGAACAGCAAGCCCAACGCCTCAAAGAAGCCGGCTTATACGCCTACAACCACAATTTGGACAGCTCCGAAGAATTTTATGGCGAAATCATCTCTACCCGCAGCTACCAAGACCGCCTCAATACCCTCGCCCATGTGCGCAAAGCCAAACTCAGCGTGTGCAGTGGCGGCATTATAGGTATGGGCGAAAGTGCCACCGACCGCGTGCAAATGATAATGACCCTCGCCAACCAGCCCCAACACCCCGAATCCGTACCCGTCAATGCTTTGGTGAGCGTAGAAGGCACTCCCCTCGAAAACCGCCACCGCGTAGCAATATGGGATATGTTGCGCACTATTGCCACCGCAAAATTGGCGATGCCCGCATCTATGGTGCGCCTGTCGGCAGGGCGTATGGATATGAGTGCCACCGAGCAAGCCCTTTGTTTTATGGCAGGAGCCAACTCTATTTTTGCAGGCGACAAACTCCTCACCACCCCCAACCCCGATTTCAACGACGACCAAGCCCTTTTTGAAACTTTGGGGCTGCTGCCGATGCAGCCTTTTACACACCAGCAAACACAAAGCGAAAAAGCACAAACGCCGGATATAGTGTGAAAAAATACTAACAAAAACAAAAATGCCGCCGCCGCTTTTCCGAAAAAAGAAAAGGGCAGCGGCGTTGTATATATATTTCCCCGACAAAAAAAACATTCCCTCCTACACTATATTTTAAAAACTATCCGTATTTTGTTTTGTATATAAAAACGGATAATGAACAATCACCAGTCGCCACTTGCCATTTATCATCAAATTCAGAGCGCACTGCCCGACGAACCCGGTGTGTATCGCTTTTTGAACCACATAGGCACAGTTATTTATGTAGGAAAAGCCAAAAGTCTGAAAAAAAGAGTGGCTTCTTATTTTGTGTCGTACCCCCAACAACAGCAAGGCAAAACCCGCGTGATGGTGAGCCATATTGCCGACATTCAGTTTACGGTAGTAGAAAGCGAACAAGATGCTTTGCTGTTAGAAAATACCCTCATCAAACAATTGCAGCCGCGCTACAATGTATTGCTCAAAGACGACAAAACCTATCCGTATATCTGTATCAAAAAAGAAGAATTTCCGCGTCTTATCCTCACACGCCATTTCCGCCGCGATGGTTCGGAGTATTTAGGTCCTTTTCCTTCTATGCACCAAGCCGCCGAAATTTTGGAGTTTTTAAAAAAATCATTCCCGCTCCGCACTTGCAATCTGCTCCTTACCCCCGAAAATATCCGCAAAAAAAAATTCCGCCCCTGTTTGGAGTATCATATCGGCAATTGCAAAGCCCCTTGCGCCGCCTTGCAGTCGGAGGCAGATTATTTGCACATTATTTCGCAGTTGAGGCATATTTTAAAAGGCAATGTAGCGGGCGTATTGCGCGAGTTGCAGCAGGAAATGACAAAAGCCGCCACCGATTTAGATTTTGAAAAAGCACAATATTTAAAAGAAAAAGCCAACTTGCTCGGCAATTATCAAAGCAAATCGACGGTGGTAAATCCTACTTTGCACAATATTGATGTATTTGGAGTGGCTGCTGATGATAAATACTTTATTGTTAATTATTTGCGCATTGCCAACGGCTCTATTATTCAAACCAAAGCCCTTGAATTAGTGCCGCAGTTGGAAGAAAGCCCCGAAAGCCTTTTGCTCATCGCCATGCAGGAATTGCGCCTCCAAAGCAACAGCCACTCCGAAGAAATTTTAGTTCCTTTTGAAGTAGAATTTCCCGAAAAAAACACCAAAGTAAATGTTCCGAAACTCGGCGATAAAAAGAAATTACTGGATTTGGCGGTGCGCAATGCCCTCTATTACAAACAACAAAAATGGCTCAAACAAGGCGAAAAAAACTATGCACAGCGCAGTTTTGATACCCTGAACCAACTCAAAAAAGACCTCCGCCTCACCGAAATACCCTTGCACATTGAATGTTTTGACAATTCTAATTTTCAGGGTAGCTATCCGGTGGCTTCTATGGTGTGTTTCAAAGAAGGAAAACCCGCTAAAAGTGAATACCGTCATTTTAATATCAAAACCGTGACAGGCATTGATGATTTTGCTTCTATGAGCGAAATTGTATGGCGCAGATACCGCCGCCTGCTCGACGAAGAAAAACCACTGCCCCAACTTGTTATTATTGATGGAGGCAAAGGGCAACTCCAAGCCGCTATGCAAAGCATTGAACAATTGGAACTGAACGGAAAATTCGCCATCGTGGGCATTGCCAAAAGATTGGAGGAAATTTATGTGCCCAAAGATAGCGTGCCTTTGTATATTGATAAAAAATCGCCCTCGCTCAAGTTGCTGCAACAAATACGCAACGAGGCACACCGCTTTGCCATCACTTTCCACAGGCAGCAGCGCAGCAAAGGCACGCTACAATCGCAGTTGTTGGAAATTCCGGGTATCGGCGAAGCCAAAGCCGAAAAACTGTGGCAACATTTTAAATCGCTCAAAAAAATAAAAGCCGCCGATGCCGTCGCCCTCCGTGCCGTAGTAGATGCCAAAAGTGCGCAAGCTGTATTGGCATATTTTTCTGCCACAAAAACATAAAATTTTGAAATTTTTTCACCCTTTTTTATAGGTAAAACTAAATAAGTTTATATTTATGACATTAAATGTCTTAAATATTGTAAAATATAGGTGTCGTTTGCACAAAGCGTTGTCTATACAGCAAAAGACAACTTCTGAAGTGGTCGGATAATATGAGCAAAACTAATTTTTAAATAAAGGCTGTCTTGTTTTAAAAAATAAATAACTTATTCATTATTAGTACATTGAACTATTGATAAATAAGATATTGCTACTACTACACTACTGACGAACATACAGGGCAAAAATATTTTTTGCCTTGTATGTTTTGGAATAATCAAAGACAGGGCTTTTGAGAGAAACTACTTTACTACGCATGCAACTGAGCAACACAGGCTACAATTCGGGCGATTATATGCCCTCTCTTTCTACACTACGCAATACGGCGGTGGCAGTAATGGTTCTGCTATTGGGGGTATTTATGGTGAAAGAAGATAAACCCGACCCTGCCGCTGAAATTGAAGTAAGTTTGAAAGAATTGAATGCTGTAGTAAAAGAAAACAAGCAAAACAGCAACCCTCAAAAAACTCAGAAACTTTGCCCATAGCCCCGCTTGCCGCCACTGTCGCCCCTGAGCCGAATATCAGTGATACATTTCGCTATGTAAATCCAGAGCCGCCTGTATCCTTGCCACCTGCTACCACCAACGAGCCGCCGCAATTAGCCGTCACTGCCACTTTACAACATCAAAACGACACCGCTTATTATCTTATCAACATCAGCAATGTCGGTGGTGCATTGTACAATTTGGGCTATAGTTCCGAAATCAAATTTGACCCCGCTTTTCCTTATGCCACGCATCTGAAACCGCAGGAAAAAATCACTTTTCTTACACACGCTTCTTTTTTCAAAAGTAAAATAAGGTCGGTATCTTTTAACTTTCAGGATAAGAAAAAAAATATCTATCGGCAGGATTGGAAAATCATTCGCAATGCCGATGGTACGCTTACTTTTTCTTTTGATTCGCCACAAGCCCTTAAATAAAATCACAGCAAGCTGTACTCAAATTTGCTGATTTTTATATGGCAGGTTGTTGGCTGATGCAATTAAAAAAATATTAACTACTTACACCGTTTGGCTGTTGTTTTTTTTATGAAAGTGATAGAATTAGAACAAGAACTGAAAAAACGTTGGAAATTTCCGTATCGCTGGGGAGTTGTGCAAAATGACGAATTAGACCAAGCCACTCGTTTTATTTATGATACCCTCTATTTTGATGAGTTGATGCAAAGATTAGAGTCGCTGCGACAGCACCCTCAGTTTGAATTACTTCAGCATTATGCCCTCAATCGTTGGTACAATTTTCAGTCGGCACGCACGGTGGAACATTTTTTTTGCAGCCAGCCGCAGGTAGTTGCCGCCCCCAACCGCAAAGACCGTCTGTGCGATTTTTATATTCAGGATATTCCTTTTGACCATAAAACCAGCGTATTTCCGCGCCAATACGGAAAAACACTTTTTGATGCCCGCCGCTACAAATCCGATTTAATTCGCTGGCTATATACGTCACAAAGCAAAGAGCAGCGTTTTCATCTAAAAAACCGCCTTTTTTTGGTTTTATACCGCAACGATGGCGAACACTGGAAACTGAAAGCCGAACTCACATTGCTTCAAAACCGTATCAAAGAGTATATGCTAAATTTTTCGCCGGAGCATTTGGTGCGCCTTCCGCTGGAGAGCGAACAGCCCACGTTGTCGGATATAATATGGGTGATTCGGTAGCAAAAAACGGGAGAAACAGCATTTTTTTGGTTTAAAAACAATTTTTAAGATTAAACTGCTACTTTCCGTAGCACTTGCAGCGTTTTACCGCTACTAAATGCTTACCTTCGTGCCGTGTTATGAATTATATCGGCTCTAAAAAAAAGCTCTCTACTTTTATTGCCTCCACCATTGAACAAGTGGCGGGCGATACGCAAATGCTCACCTACGCCGAGTTGTTTGCAGGCACGGGTATCGTGGCACGCACCCTCAAAAGCCGTTTTAAAAAACTGATAGTAAATGATGTAGAATATTACAGCTATGTATTGAATCAAAACTATATCGCCAATACCGAGCCTCTGGAAGCTGCCGTTTTTTTTCGGCAACTCAATGAATTGGAGGGCGAAGCGGGTTTTATTTTCAGGCATTATTGCAAAGGCGGCAACGGCGAACGCCAATATTTCAGCGATGAAAACGGAAAAAAAACAGATGCCATACGCCGCCGTATAGAGGAGTGGCGCAGGGCGGGCAGCATCAGCGAAACACTGTATTTTCATTTGTTGTGCGCCCTGTTGGAGCAGGTAGATTTGCTCGCCAATACCGCTTCGGTGTATGGTGCTTATTTGAAACATTTGAAAAAAAGTGCTCAAAAACCTTTGCATGTGCGTGCCGCTCCCTTTGAAATTACAGCACCGCAGCGCAATGAAGTAAAGCAAAGCGATGCCAATGTCCTTATCAATGAGATAGAAGGCGATGTGCTGTATTTAGACCCTCCCTACAACAGCCGCCAATATGGAGCCAATTATCATTTGCTCAATACCATTGCTCAGTATGAACCTTTTGAGCCGACCGGAAAAACCGGTTTGCGTCCCAATTATTACCGCTCGGCATATTGCAAACGCAACGAAGCCGCCACCGCCTTGGAATATTTGTTGCAACAGGCGCGTTTCCGCTATATTTTTTTAAGCTACAACAACGAAGGCATCTTATCTTTGGAGCAAGTGCGCCAACTGCTCCAAAAATACGGAAAATACGATTTGCTGCAACAGCCCTATCAGCGATTTAAAGCCGATACCGACCACCAACGCCGCCACAAAGCCACTGCCACCATTGAGTATTTACATATTTTAGAAAAGACATAAAAAAATTGGCACAGATTTTACCATTTTACTTCCAAATACCATTCTTCTTTATTTTGTTTGTGATGGTATAAAAGCCGCCGTTTTTCAGTTTTTCAAAACGCAGCACCCTGCACAACAAACTTTTTTACCTTTTGAAAAAAAAGAAACATCATTAAAGATTTTAATTGAACACACATCAAACATGAACGAAAATAACAACAACGTAGCTATTTATTTAGATTTTGAAAATTTAGCCCTTTCTGCCGATACCGTTTACCCTTCCAAAACACGCCCACTACTTATAGAACCCATCGTGGATTATGCCACCACCAAAGGCAATATTGCCATCAAAAGAGCTTATGCCGACTGGTCAAAGACGATGTTTATGCAATATCAAAGTATGCTGATGCAGCAAGGTTTTGAGTTGGTGCATTTGCCGGAAACCAATTCGCAGGGTAAAAACGGCTCTGATGTGCGCTTGGCGATAGATGTAATGGAGCATTTGGAAATGTACCCGAAAATCAACACCATTGTTATTGGCTCGGGCGACAGCGACTTTGTGCCGCTTATTCAGCGCGTGCGTATGCGCAGCAAAGAAGTAATCGCGATGGGATTTGAACACAGCGTGGGGCGTTTGGTAAAAATAAACAGTGTGGAGTTCAAGCCCTTGGAAGAACTGCTCGGCAGACCCGAAGAAGCCTCACCTATTTCGGATTTGCTCGCCGAACCGCTCGACCCCACAGACGGCAAAGAATTGTTGATGCGTTTTATAAAATCGCGCAGCAGCGAAGAACCCGTTTCGCTATATGGCTTAAAGCAGGATTTAATTCGCTTAGACTCTTCTTTTTCGGAAAAACGCATGGGCTTCAATTCTTTCCGGCAATTTGTAGAGTCTTTTAAGGATTTGGTAGAAAAAGTGGAAAAAGACGACAGAAGCAAAGCGAGTATGGTATATTTTAAAGAAGGTGTGATGGCGGTAGCAGTAAAAACAGAAGCACACAAAGACGTGCGCAAGGAGGCAGCTGTATTTTTGAAACAAGTGGCACGCTATCAGAAAAACATAGAAAAGCGAAAAATTTTATCCAAAGTATTATTTGATATGATGCAGGAAAAAAAGGCGATGTCTATGACACAAATGACCGAAGCCTTAGATAAAAAACTGAAAGACTTTTCAAGAATAGACATTCGGAAGTACATCAATACACTTTTTGAAGGAAAAGCACTTAAAAATTACAACCAAAACACCGAAGGTCCCCTTTTGCAACGCCCGATGATAATCCGCCCTACTATTAATAATGCCGATATTTTAGAGCAAGTGTATATTGGCGGTATCAGTTTTATTTTAAAAGATAAATACCCTACTTTGGAAAGCGAAGACATTCGCAATTTATTGGGTTTGCCTGCCGCTTCCTGATTTTGTTATAGCTTCACATCGGTTTTTTAGTAAAAAATTGCTACTATATCTATGCTACAACGACATCTTGCCCCCGCTTTGCAGCCTTTTCCGCCTTTGCGTTTTCCGTCTTACTCACATTTTTATTTAGACAACGGCATTGAGGTATATGGTATTCCCGCCACTACTTTTCCTTTGTTCAGTATAGAGTTGGTATTTGCGGCGGCGCGGCGGCACGAGTCGGCACCACAGGTGGCTTCTTTTTGCAACAGCCTCCTTGATGACGGCACTGTGCGCTATTCCGCATTTGACATCAGCGAAGCGGTAGAACAATGGGGCTGCCAACTCAGCACCACCGATGGCTACGATTACAGCAGCATTACACTCAACGGATTATCGCAGCATTTTGAGCGCGTATTGCCTCTGTTGCAGCACCTCGTGTGCGAAGCTGTTTTTCCGGAAACGGAGTTGGTGCTGCTCCAAAATAAAGAATTGCAATCGCTGCAAATACGCAAAAGCGACAGTGATTATATTGCTTCTCAATGGCTGCAATCTATGGTATTGGGCGGCAGCACACCCTATGGCTATCTCACCCGCGCCACCGACATCAAAGCCCTGCACCGTGAGCAGCTTCTTCATTTTTACCAAACACACTACACGCCGGCGCGTTGCACTATTTTTGTTGCCGGAGCTGTGCCTGCATACTGGCAGCAACTCCTCAATCAAACTTTCGGCAGCGACAACTGGGGCAAACCCGACCAGCCCGTCTTTGACGAAAAAGCCTACCCGACATACACAAAATATCGCCCGCAGCAAAAACAAAAACACCTTTCCGCCTCGCCGCAATGCTCCATAGTATGGGGTATGCCCACTATTCGCCAGCAGCACCCCGACAGTAATGCACTGTTTTTTGCCAATACCATTTTGGGCGGCTTTTTCGGCTCGCGCCTGATGACGCGCCTACGCGAACAAAAAGGATATACCTACGGAATTTATACGCAAATATCTTATTTCCTGAATGCCGCCTATTGGTCTTTATCGGCAGAAACCGGCAATGCAGTTACGCCGAAAGCCTTAAAAGAAATAAATGTAGTGATACAACGTTTTTTAGATAAACCGCCTCCAAAGAAAGAAATAGAAATGGTGCGCAATTATATTTTAGGCAATAGCTTGCACTGGATAGACGGCGTATTCAACAGCCTGAATACTTTGCGCAACAATGTATTGAACGGCTTTGAACCTACGAATGAGTTGGCGAATTTTGAGTACGATATACAAACCATCAGTGCAAAGCGCATACAAGAGGTGGCGCAACTTTATTTACAGCCTCAAAATATGTCGCAAGTAGTAGTAGGTGGTGTAAAAGATATAACAAATATATGATAAATACAGCTTGTTGAATACGAGTAATATTATTTTTTGATAATTTTGCAAATTGAATACGCCGCCGAAATTTATCAGGATATTTTTTTTTAGATGAAAGTAATAATACGATATAGATGTCGTTTTTAACATTACGATAATGAAACCTGTTTTTTATTTTACCATAATTTTATTGTTGCTGGGCAGTTTTACCGCCTTGCGTGCGCAGCATAGTGCACCTATTTTGCAATGTGTACATAATGTAAGCGGCGGCGGTGTAGAAATTGCCTGGACGGATACCGATAATTGCGGAGCAAATTTTGTGGCTACCCATATTTTTGTCGGCAACGATGCCGCCGGTCCTTTTACCAATGTACAAACCCTGAACGACCCCGCTGTCAATAGTTTTATATGGAGCAACCCTTCGGGCGGTATGGTATATGTTTTTGTTCAAAACGAATGTACCGACAACAACTCCTATCCTTCGGATACCATCAGCAATGCCGAATTGCCGCCGCCGCAAATTATTCGGGTGGAGGTATTGGGTGGCAAATCGGTGGTAGAGTGGGAGCCTGTAGAATTACCCAATGTATTTGGGTATATCATTTATGGCGATGGTCCTGTACCTATCGATACGCTCTACGATCCGGAATCGGGTATTTATCAAGATACCCCCGGTACTCCCAATTTTAATATAGAATCTTATACCGTTTCTACTATTGACAGTTGCCTCAATTCGGGTACATATAATCCCCTGCATTCCAGCATTTATTTTGAAATAGACTTTGATACCTGTACCAATGTGCTCAATATGAGCTGGACAGCGTACAAAGGTTGGGCAGCACAAGAGTATATTGTGTATAAAATAGACCCCTCTAATGGTTTTTCTATTGCTATTGATACCGTAGCCGGCACACAACTCACCTATACTTACACCGCTGACCCCACCGACCCCTATCGCGTATTTAGTATAAAAGCGGTGGGTAGCAGCATCAACGAAACTTCCAACTCCAACAGAGTACCCATTCTCTTTCCTACTTTTGATTTGCCGCAATATATTTATTGCCGCAACGCAACGGTAACAAATGAGGAGGTGAATTTGGAATGGTATGTAGAAGCAGGAGCCACACCCAACCGCCTCATTATCAATCGCGGTACAACGAGCAGCGATTTGGAAAAAATCATCAATTTAGGTTCTTTTCCACTTTCTGCCCAAATTGCCTTTGTGGATAATGGAGCGAATCCGCAGCGCGAGGCTTATTATTATAATATGGTAGCCGAAGATAAGTGCGGCTCTGATATTCTTTCGGAGGAGGTGCGCACTATGTTTTTAACCGGAAATGGTAATTTTGATTACACCAACACGATTTATTGGAATAAATTTGAAATACCACATGGTACTGTTCAGAGCTATCGGGTGTGGCGCGATATTGGTAATGGCTATCAGGCTGCGGGCAATTTAGCTCCCAACGATACCGTTTTTACGGATAATATTTCTGATATTACCCTGCAAGGCGGAGCAGAATTTTGTTATCGTATCGAAGCTATTTTTGAACTCAACCTACCCACGCCACCCGCAGTGAGCGAAGTATTGAGCAGTTTTTCCAATGATTTTTGTATCGGACAAAATTCTCGCATTTTTATGCCCAATGCTTTTCGTCCGAATGGCGGTGTAACACCTGTATTCAAGCCGCTTATTCAGTTTGCCAATTATGATGATTACAGTATGATAGTTTTTAATCGTTGGGGCGAAATTTTGTTCCAAACCTCCAATCCCGACGAAGGGTGGGACGGTACTGCCAATGAGCGCGAAGTGCCTCAAGATGTGTATTCTTATATTGTTCGTATGAAATCGCTCAATGGTTTAGAGTTGGAGCGCAAAGGAACAGTGCTGCTGTTGAGATAAAAAATGCTTTA
The DNA here is from genome assembly GCA_016711285.1 of Sphingobacteriales bacterium. Lineage (NCBI taxonomy): Bacteria > Pseudomonadati > Bacteroidota > Sphingobacteriia > Sphingobacteriales > Sphingobacteriales bacterium. The sequence continues at coordinate 680,454 of JADJTG010000002.1, read as the reverse complement.
ATTTTATATTCTTTTTACCTTAATATTTTTAATCACAACAACAAAAAAAATCTGAAAATTATGACACCCAGAGAAGATGAATTTGAAGAATACGGTGAAATGGAAGATTTTGATGAGTTTGATAATTTTGGAGAGGAAGATGAAAAATCATGGGACGATGAAGGTGACAACTATGATGATGAATTAGATGAATTGGAAGCCGAAAACGATTACATGACTTGGGGCGAAGAAGAAGATGCAAGCGAAGATGCTGCTATTGATGATGACTTTTAGCTAATTATCACTCGTTCATTTTTTTTACACAGTTTTATTATAATGAAAAACGTTGTCCGTGGATGTGCAATATGGAGCACAGTGAGCGCGGATGGCGTTTTTTTTATGCCATATATCGCCGAAAAATCATAAAAAAATAAAATTCGTGTACACAAATTTTTTAGCCGTATTAAGTCGAACACTACCCTTATTTTCTGTATAAAAGAGGAGTTTTTAATTTTTGATTTAAAAAGTGTTGATATGAGGTTTGGTGGGATTGTTGGAAGATAAATTGCTGCTTAATTAATAAAAAAATAACATATACATTGGGAAAGGTATCGGATATTTTGAGGTACAGACCATTTAAGCAATATTTGGCATATCGTTTATTGATTACATTATCATTTCAGATGCAGAGTGTGGTGGTAGGTTGGCAAATTTATGAAATAACGCAAGATGCCCTTTGGTTGGGAATGATTGGTTTGGCAGAAGTAATTCCTTTTATTGCCGTGAGTTTATTTGCGGGGCATTTTGCCGACATCATCAACCGAAAAAAAATATTGTATGCCTCAGTAGCTGCACTTACTTTGTGTCAGCTGCTGCTATTGATTTTGAGTTTTTTTTCTTCATTTTTAGTTGCAAGCTGGGGCGCACCCGTTTATTTTATCATTGTTATTGTCGGTTTGGCGCGTGCATTTTTAGCACCGGCTCAATTTGGCTATTTGTCGCAGTTAATTCCGCGTGAGCAGTATATTCACGCCACTTCGTGGAATTCCAATTTGTGGCACTTCACATCTATTGCGGGTCCGGCGTTGGGTGGTTTGATATTCGGTTTTTGGGGTGTACGCTGGGCATACGGTTTTTCGTTGGCGGTAGCCTTAGCCTCTTGTTTGATTTTGTGGCAGATGCCCTATTTGCCCGACCCCGAGAGCGAAGCAAAACGCGAAAATGTATTCGACAGCATTGGCAAAGGCTTGCGGTTTGTGTTTGGAACACCTATGATGTTGGGAGCTTTGGCATTGGATTTATTTGCGGTGCTTTTCGGAGGAGCGGTGGCTTTGCTGCCCATTTTTGCGGCAGAAGTATTAAATGTGGGCGCACAGGGTTTGGGATTATTGCGGGCAGCACCGGCGGCGGGTGCATTGCTGATGGCGGTTTGGCTTACTCGACAGCCGCCTTTGGAGCGGTCGGGGCACAAACTGCTGTGGTCGGTGGCGGGTTTTGGCGTGTGTATGATAGCTTTCGCTTTTTCCAAAAATTTTTATATATCCTTCTTTTTACTCCTGTTAAGCGGCGCGTTCGACAATGTAAGTGTAGTGATACGTCAGGCAATTATGCAGTTGATTACACCCGATCACATGCGCGGCAGAGTATCTTCGGTCAATAGTATATTTATTAGCTCTTCAAATGAGTTGGGGCAATTTGAATCGGGTGTAGCTGCCAAATTGTTGGGATTGATACCTTCGGTGATATTTGGCGGAATAATGACCCTGTTGTCGGTGGCGGGCATCGGAGTTTTTAATCCGAAACTTCGGAATTTGGAATTAAAAAACCACCAACAACAGTCGTCATCTGCTTCAAAATAAATTTTCTCCTGAAGCTCTGCTTTGATATTATAAAATGCTGCGCAAATATTCCAATACCAAACGAACACCAAAAGCAGTAGCATTTTTTTGCTTGCCCACCATATTGTCGCCATAGGCAGTTCCGGCAATATCCAAATGCGCCCACGCCTGATGTTGATGGGTAAATACCTCTAAAAATTTGGCAGCTACGATAGCATCTGCCACAGGTTTGAGACTGATATTTTTACATCTGCAATATCAGACTGCAACTCTTCGGCGTAAGCGTCCCAAAGCGGCAAACGCCACAGTCGCTCGCCACTGCGTTCGCCCGCTTGCAGGAGTTGCTGCGCCAGAGTGTCGTTGTTGGTAAATAATCCGGCGGCATTAGTGCCGAGTGCCCGCACGCAAGAGCCGGTGAGTGTAGCCATATCAATCACTACGGCGGGTTTTTCTTCGCGGCAAGCAAAGGCAAGTGCATCTGCCAATACCAAACGCCCTTCGGCATCGGTATCGAGTACTTCTATGGTTTTTCCCGAATAAGAATCAATAACATCACCCGGACGATAGGCTTTGTCGCCGACCATATTTTCGGCGGCAGCCACAACGCCCACTATGTGCAACGGCAATTTCAAAGCAGCACAGGCTTCTACAATGCCCAACACGGCGGCAGCACCTGCCATATCACTGCGCATATAGTGCATATTGGCAGATGGTTTGATAGAAATGCCTCCTGTATCAAAAGTAATACCTTTGCCCACCACTGCTATGGTAGTCAGGGTTTCTTTATCAATACCTTTGGGTTTATAATCCAATACAATCATACAAGGGTCGTTTTCGCTGCCGCGCCCCACTGCCAGCAAAGCGTGAAAACCAACTTTCTTTGCCTCTTTTTTATCATATACTTTTACCTTAAAATTTTGCCTTTTTGCGGCTTCTTCTGCCCATTTTGCAAGTGTTTCGGGTGTTTTATAATTAGAAGGTGTATTTACATAATCATACACTTTGGATAAAATACGCGCCAGCGTATAAGCATTTTCTAAGGTTTCGGGCTTGATGTTGCTGCGCTTGGGCAATATCAAAGAAAAAACGGCGGTGTCGCTGTTCCAAAGAGATTCGGGCAGAGCAGCCGTTTTGTACAGACCAATACGATAAGTACCCAATACCAATCCGCAAATTAAAGCCTCAAGATGTGCGGATAAATCATTTTTCGGAATATTGAGATAAGTGCAGTCAATAACATTTTCTTCGCCGAAATAATGCTTATATTTAAACGACAAACCCTGAAATGCTTTCAGCAAAGACGGCGTATCTTCATTTTTTCCGATACCCAATAATACAATACGCAAAGTTTTGTTTTTTAGCGGATAATACAACAGCAAAACTTCTCCGGCTGCGCCCGAAAAATCTTTTTGCAGATGCGCCCCCACACTACTGTAGCGTGTTGCGAGGTCGTTGAGATGCTGAGATAAAGACTGCTGCGATAAAGGAATAATGACACAATCGCCGTTATATTTGTTGCCGATGGTAAACTGCATAAAATGAAAGTTTTAAAAAAAATAATGACAAGATGTAGTCAAAAGTTTTATTTGTGAAAAACAATATATTATTGAGCAAAGGTATGAAAATAGCTCATCTTTTAATATGATACAACTATACGCTTATCAAATTCGTAAATTTTATTGATTGGATATTTTTTCGAAGATAAAACAGTTGAAAATATATTTCCATAAAAATTAAAATACAATATTGTACTTTCGCATCAAAACATATATACAATAAAATGGGACTTTTAAGCAAAATTTCTACCAAACCCGACAGCAATATTAAGGCACAAAAAGAAACGCTGGAAGAGCAGGCTGAGGAGCTGAAAGATGAATTGTCGGAGTTGCAAAATAAAATGTTTGCCCAGCAGCAACGCGCTTTGTTGGTGATACTGCAAGGTATGGATGCCAGTGGCAAAGATGGTGTAGTGCGCAAAGCATTTGGCAAAGTAAATCCGGCGGGTTGTGTGGTACAGTCTTTCAAACGCCCCACAGATATTGAAATGGCACACGATTTTTTGTGGCGTGTGCATCAGGTTGTTCCGGCGAAAGGGTATATCGGTATTTTTAATCGCTCCCACTACGAAGATGTATTGGTGCAGCGTGTGCATAAATGGGTAGATATGGATACGGTGCGCCGCCGTTTTGAGCACATCAACCATTTTGAGCAACTGCTTGAGGACAACGGAACGAAGGTGCTGAAGTTTTATATGCACATATCCAAAGACGAACAACTCAAACGCTTGCAGGAACGTCTCGACAAACCCGAAAAACGCTGGAAGCACAATGAAGGCGACTGGAAAGAGCGCGAATTTTGGAGCGATTATATGGAGGCGTATGAAGATGTTTTTGAACATTGCAGCCCCGCACTGCCCTGGTATATCGTGCCTTCCGATGACAACTGGTACAAAGAATTTACGGTACTGAAAACAGTAGTAGAAACCCTGCGCACGATGGATTTGGCATATCCGCAGGGGTAGGGGAATAATTGAGTCTTATTCACGACATCTAAATAAATAACCAAGCTCCCAAACACTGAGCAATAATTATTCGTAAAACATTTATTTTATTTTTATTAGTTTTAGATAGTGAATTTTATCCATATTGCGCAAGAGCAGAACATAATAACCCGCCGGAATATCTCCTATATGCAAAGATGTTTCTGTAGATAGACCGGATTGCAGTATTAAATCTCCTGTAGCCGAAAATAGGCGTACTTCATCATAAGGTTGTACTTGCTCTATACCTTTTATATATACTATATCCTGTGCAGGGTTGGGTATTATATAGGGTCTGACGCTCGGGGTCGGCATCATTGCACTTTTTTTGCCGCCTTCATCTCTGCTCCAATCAGAAAAATTATTCCATACATCTTGAACTACGATGGGTTGATCGGGCAAATTTGTAATACCTGAAGCAATATTAATTTGTCCGATAATCGGAATCGTAAAACAATCAATACCTTGTATAAAGGAAACATATACAGGTACAGCAGCACTTTCAATGCTATCAATGATTTGTGTTACATAATACATACCTCCCGTAGGCGGCGAAAAACTATTTCCGCTTCCTGTTAAATTTTGCAAATCACCGTCGCTATACCAATTCAGGTAAGTATCAAAAGTAATAGTATCGTTGGGGCATATAGAGTAGGTTTCAAATAAAAAAGGTGCGGGAACATAATCAAATGTAATATTCTCAATCGGACAACCCGAAGAGCGGCTGATATAAATAGTTACCTGTCCGGTAGAATCCGGCAGTGCATATACTTTATAGGGAGGTGGAGCATAATACGGAGAAGAAGATATATATATATCGTTTATTTTTACCCAATAGCTCACCTGTTCCGTAGTATCGCTTTGCATAATATGCAGCATATTGTCGGCATCAACAAAATAAGAAACAGTTTGTGGAGGGCGTACATCTATTTGTACTTCTGATGCCGCAGTTTCAGTTCCGGTAGCATTATTTACTTTGGTTACATAGTAAATACCTGAATTGATAGCCGTAAAAGTATTGCCTTCGCTTATAAGCTGATTCAGGGTAGAATCGCTGTACCAGCGCAACACTTCGGGAAAAACAAGTGTGTCTGGTTCACATAAATTAAAAATAGTACTGCTGCCAAAAGCCGGCAATGGTGTTCCCACTGAAAAACTCGCGGAGGGGCTTTTAATATCGTCAATATAGCCAAGATTATTGCCATTGATGCTGAGGGTATAATCTCCAACGGGTAAAACACCTAAATCTAAATTTTTGTTGAGCGGCTGATGAAATACAACCGTATCTAAAGCTGTATTTAAAAATATGGAAAAATGATGTTGTTCTTCATAATAATCTACCGTCATATCTGTAACACGGCAATTATTCAGATAGCCATTGATATTGAATACGGCATTTTTGCCTGTTTCAACAGTATGCGTTTGTACTTTGGATATAGAAACCCCATTATTTGGCAAACCGCAATTCACATCATAACGAGTAAGTTTTTTGTCATTAATATGAAGGAAAAAGTGCGGAAGTTCATAAAAGTTAAAATATGTAGGACAAGTCCAATTTTGATTTGGATAATAGGTCGTTTGCGATTGTATAAATTCACATTTTTTATTACCTGTATAATCATATAAAGAGGTAAAGATATTAGAAGAATTATTCGTAAATTTTGTAAGTAGTCCCCCGATATTGCTATGTCCTGCTACATGATACCCATTATCATTAGTATAGCCGTAACTTTCTTCATACACACCCGCTACATATAAAATTAACAGTTGATTTTGATCATATAAATATCCAGTTCTGTCATAATATTTATGGCTGTTGTTTCCATATACTCCTCCCATTCCCGTACTTACAGTTGTTATTTGCATAGATCCTTTTCCTACATAATACTTGGAAAAATTATACATATAGTCAAGTTGTATCCAAAGGATATTTCCCCATTTGTCGTATTTCATGGTAAGTCCCATATTATTAAAATTTCCATGTACAATAGCTCCGCCATCGCTCGTGGATTGTAAACTACTATATTTGGTGGTAGTGGCATCTACTTTGTTCCAAAGTAAATTTCCGGTGTCATCGTATTTTTTGATAACTCCGTGATTGCCCATATTATAGATTTCAAAATAGCCACCGCCTATTGCGGCACTTCCGGTATTTGCAACTGCGGGTTTAGGGGTTTCAAAATTATTTACAATATTGCCGTTGGTATCAATTTCGTGCCATACATAATGTGTGCTGTCGGCGGTGGCGGCTTTGAGCAGTAAATTTCCGTTTTCGTTCCATTGCATGGCAGCCCAGTGTTTTTGTAACAACAAGCTGTCGGCGAGCGATAATTCCCATACCAAAGTACCGCTGCCGTTGATTTTTCCTATCCACCACTTGCGAATAGTATTATGGGTTTGTAAAAGTCCGACTACAAGATGTTGGTCGGGTGTTTCGAGTACCTGTATAGGCTCTTGTGGGAGGGTTTCATTGCCAATAGGAGTTTGCCACAAAATTTGAGCATATACATTAAAAGAAGTAAGAACGCCTATCAAAAGGCTGATTAATAAATTTTTCATAGGAAAAGTGGTCGTTTTATATAATGATGCTTACAAATTTAGCATATTTATGATAAAATTGTACAAACATTACTAAATTTATTTGTTTTTATTTAAAACACGATAATGGCAGATGAATTACAGCATATCGGTATCATTCTACAATAGGTAATAAAATCCATTAAATATATTTAATATTTCCCTCTTTATCCTTAAACTTTTTTGTCTGTGCTTTATCCAATACCTACAACTTTTGCAGAACAAGGCAAAGGTTTATTTGTTACCAAAGCAAAAATATTTTCGGCAATAATATGAAAATGAAACATCGCATCAGTATTTGGGCAAGTATTGCTCTATGGGCAAGTGCAGGCTTGCAGGCTCAATCGTTTATAGATGCCGCTACTTTGGCACAAACTACAGCTTCGGGCGGTACGGCACGCAGCAATGGTTTGGCGGGAGCAACAGCGGCATTGAGTTCCGATTTTTCGGTCGTCTCCAACAATCCCGCCGGCATTGCGGGTTATCGTAAGTCGGAGCTTACTTTTACGCCATCTTTGTATTTTTCCGACAACGAAACCGTACTCCTCAATCAAGTAAACAATGACGGTAAAGTAAATTTTAATATCGGCAATTTCGGCATTGTATTATCCGACCGCCGCACGGGAAAAAACTGGACAACCGCCAATTTCGCTTTAGGGTTCAATCGTTTAGCCAATTTTCACGACCAATTTTATATTTCGGGCTACAACGAAGAAAACTCCCTCACCGACTACTACGCCGAGCAAGCTGCCGGTATCAGCGAAACCGATTTGGAGTCGCTGGCAAATTTTGACGTAAATGGTGCTTATCAAACCTTCCTCATCAATCCCATTGCTGCCGGTGCTACCGAATATGCGGGGGCGGCACAAAACGGCAACGTACTGCAAAAAGAGTTGGTGCGCACCAAAGGCAGCGTGAGCGAACTCAATATCGGTTTGGGCGGTTTGTACAAAGATCGTTTGAGTTTGGGAGCTTCGCTGAATGTTCCCATCATCAACTACAAAATACAGAAAGATTATTCAGAACAGGACAGCGAAAACAAACACAGTAATTTTGATAACCTGAACCTCGACGAAAGTGTAAAAACCAATGGTGCGGGTATCAATTTAAAAGTCGGCGCGAATTATTATTTGGCTGATTTTGTACGTGTGGGCGTAGCAGTTCATTCGCCTACTTTTTATTCCGTTGATGAAGAATACACCACTTCGTTGCAAGCCGCCGCCGCCAACGAAAACGGCGAAATAGCATCGCGCAGTTACGATGCACCCTTCGGCACCTACAGCTACGACATTCGCACTCCGGCGCGTTTGGTGGGCGGCGTGGCACTTTTTTACAAAGACAAAGGATTTTTGAGTGCCGATTACGAATATATCAACTACGCCAAAACCAAATACAGTTCTTCGTCTGATTTTTCTTTAGATGCTTCTTATTTTTCCGACCTAAACAGCAGTATCAAAAGCAATTTGCAGGCAGCTTCCAACATTCGTATCGGCGGCGAGTTGGCTTTGGATAATTTGCGTTTGCGTGCCGGATACGCCCTATATGGCAGCCCTTTTAAAGCGGAAGGCTCGACTTCGGAGCGCAGCATTTACAGTGCGGGCTTCGGTTTTCGCGGCGACAACGTGTTTTTGATTTAGGCTATCAGTACGGAACAAAAAGCGCAGCCTACAACTCCTACACTTTGCGCAGCGAAGATACCACTTCGGCACAAATACAGCAAAACACTTCTAATTTCACCTTTACAATAGGCCCTCGTTTTTAATAGTTTTTTATTAAAAACAAAAAGTATCAAAAAAGCCTCTGACCATAACAGGTCAGAGGCTATTTATTTTTTTTATAACGTATTTATAACTAAATTGGCTTGTATAACTTCGCTACACACGCACATCGCTAAATTTGTTGTTTTTAGTATAAAAAAATATTAAGTAAGAATCATAAGTTAGTTTAAATAAAAAAATATTTATAACTAATTATTATTTAATGTTTTAAGTGAATAAAAAATTGAATTTTAGTATAAAAAAGATATATTTTTACATAAAAAAACACATTTTTTGATTTTTATTTTCAAAAAATACCCTTATATTTTTGTACATTGAAGATAGTTGTATTTTATCGAATTTGAGTCTTTGTTTTATAAATAAAATAAAAGACATCAGATGTCCAAATAAAACCATTTTTTTATCTAATGAAGTCACACTTATTCTCACTGCGTCATGGCACTTGGGGCTTTTATTCATCATATATTATCCTTTGTATAGGGCTGTTGTTGCGTGCCATACCTGCGGCGGCACAGCTTTGTACCGTTACAAATACGGCGGATTCTTTGGAGTTGATAAAATTGTACAACGCCACCGATGGCGATAATTGGGTCAATCATCAAAACTGGAACACCTCCGCACCTTTGGGTACTTGGTATGGTGTGATGGTGGACTTGCCGGAGGGCGAGTGCCGTGTGGTGGCTTTGAATTTGGGCAATAATAATTTGAACGGTTATATACCTGAACTCAATTTGCCTTATTTAAAAATATTGAACCTGCAAAATAACGACCTAAGCGGTGCTTTGCCCACTTGTACCGCTATGCAAAATCTGGAATATTTGAGTTTGCAAAATAATGAACTGAGTGGTACTATACCTGCTTTTGAAGGACTGACGCAACTAAAAAATTGCCAGCTTTATAATAATCAATTAAGCGGTGACGTGCCGGATTTTCAGGATTTGGCGGCACTGAAAATATTATATCTTCACGAAAATAATCTAAATGATAGTATTCCCGATTTTTCGGCTTTGCCCAATTTGGAGCAATTGAATCTGAGCTACAACAATTTGGAAGGTTCTGTTCCTGATTTTTCGACTTTGCCCAATCTGGAACAACTCGATCTTTCACACAATTATCTGCAAGATACCATTCCTGATTTTTCGGCTTTGCCCAATTTGGAGCAACTCCGCCTGATGGATAACTTTTTGAGTGGCGACATTCCCGACTTTTCCGGTATGCCGCAAATGCGTATTTTTCGTGTTGCCGGTAATTTATTGAGTGGCGACATTCCCGACTTTTTCGGTATGCCCCTGCTTGAAGAGCTGGATTTGTGCCATAATAATTTAAGCGGCACTATTCCCGATTTTTCAAATTTGTCAAAAGTTAATTTGTGCTTATTCAATGACAATAGTTTAAGCGGCAGTGTACCGAACTTCAGCAATATGCCCTTGCTCTATGCGCTGCATGTACACAATAACCAACTTTCGGGCATTTTTCCTTCCTTCACTGCCACGCCTTTGCTGAAAGCATTGCAAGTGTGCCCCAATGATTTTTCAGCCCCTTTGCCGTCTTTTGCTGCCTGTCCGCTTTTGAACATATACGAAGTGGACATGTCGTGTTTTGCGCCCTGCGAAAAAGTGATAGAAAGCGACTCGCTGGCATTGGTGGATTTGTACAACAGCACCAACGGCACTGCGTGGTTCAATGCCGACAAATGGCTCACAGCAGCGGCGATAATTGAGTGGCCCGGTATTACGCTCACCTCAGACCAATGTTTTGTAAAAGAAATTAACTTGGCTTATAATCATTTGAGCGGCACTTTGCCCGAATTGAATTTGCCTAAATTGGAGCGTTTTCTGATTGACCACAACGAAGTAAGCGGCTCTTTACCGCTTTTTGAAAACAGCCTTTATTTAAACGAAATCCGCTTAGACGGCAACCAGTTCAGTGGCAATATTCCCGATTATACGCATTTGACATATCTGTATTATTTGCGTTTGAACAATAATCAGTTGAGCGGCACGATACCGATGTTTTCGGATATGCCCTATTTAACGGCATTGCATTTGCAGGAAAACCAACTTAGCGGTTTGATACCCGATTTTGATAATCTGCCGCAGTTGTACGAATTATTGGTGTGTCCGGGCAATCAGTTAGAAGCCCCCCTTCCGCCTTTGAGCGGCTGTCCGAATTTGGAGATTTTTGACCATAGCTGTATCAACAGCAGCCGCATCAGCGGAACAGTATATTTTGACGAAAACAAAAACTGTATTTATGATGCCGGAGAAATGCCGCTTTCGTATGCGATGCTCACTTTCAACGAAGGGGCTTCTTATACGCTCACCGATGCCGCCGGCTACTACGAATTAGGAGCAGATACGGGTACGGTGCAAGTGCGTTTGTTGCCTTTCAATGCCCACTGGACTGCCACTTGCAACAATCCTTTTGTAGTAGATATAGAAAATTACGACCAAAATATAGATAATGTCAATTTTGGTATGCAGGCAGTAGATACCTGCGCTTATCCGGTGATTGATATATCAACACCGCTATTGCGAAACTGTGTGCCTGCCACTTATCAAGTACAATACATCAATCAGGGTACGGAAGCGATGGGCAACACACAAATCATAGTATCTTTTTCTTCTCAGATAGAAGTATTGTCGGCGAGTGTGCCTTATGTTCAGGGCGGCTCTGCACAGGAATCTATTGTTCCGGTGCCTGCTTATAATGTTTATACTTTTTATGTGCCGACATTGCAGGTGGGCGAAAGCACCGTTTTTGATATTAATACCTTAGTTCAGTGCAATTCGCAACTCACGGGTGCTACCGCTTGTGCAACCGCCGAAGTTATATGCGAAAATGTATGTCCCTTGCAGGGAAGCTCCGACTGGGACGGCTCCGATTTGCGCATTACAGGCGACTGTGCAGATAGTACTTTTACACTAAAAATCAACAATATAGGAGAAGCAGCGATGGAAGATACCACCACTATCGCCATTTATGAAGACGATATTTTGGCAACGGGGATTCTGGTGGTAAATCCTTTGGATAGCGGCGGCGAATGGGAATGGAATGATACCATTTCGGCAGGAAAAACGCTGCGGGCGGTGCTGCTCCAACGCCCCGGACACCCTTTTGAATACGACAACCCGCAGATTGTTCTTGAAAATTGCATAGTTGCTAACGCTGCTGTTTTGCCTTCGCTGGGATATGTACTCACACAATCGGAAGAAGATACGCGCCCTTTTGTAGAAACCGAATGTTACGAATTGGTGGATTCTTTTGACCCCAACGATAAAAGTGCCGCACCCAAAGGTATTGGTGAACATTACGATATACTGCCCAACGATGATTTGAGGTATCATATTCGTTTTCAGAATACCGGCACTGCCCCCGCTTTGAAGGTAGTGATACGAGATACTTTGGATATTGCGCATTTGGACATCAGTACTTTACAGCGCGGGGCGGCGAGTCACGCTTATACTTTGCAAATAGAAGACAACAATATATTGGTATTTACTTTTGATAATATCAATTTGCCGCCTCTCAGCGAAAACGAAGCAGCGAGTCAGGGATATGTGAATTTTAGGATTGCTCAGCAAAGCAGCAATATGTGGGGCAATGTGATAAACAACGAAGCTGCTATTTATTTTGATTACAACGAACCGGTCATCACCAACAACCTATACCATACCTTAGCCGACCGAGTAAAAGCTCCTAAAGATGTTATCGGTTTTGAAGCCATCAACGCCCCTGATTTATTCCAAATTTCGCCCAATCCCGCCAGCGATTTCATCACGCTCAACAGCAGTGAAACAATAGAAAGCGTAGAAATTTACGATACGGCGGGTCGCTTACGTTTAGCACAAAAAGGCATTGGTAATCAGATAGATGTGCGGCACTTGGCGAGTGGAAGTTATTTTGTAAAAGCACAAATTCAAGGAAAAAACTATATCCATCACTTCACAAAACACTAAAACTATGAGAACGATTTTTATTTTTTTGGCGATAGAATTGCGTAAAAATAAAAGCCGTAATATATAAGTTTTAAAAAAATAAGATATATTTGTATATGCGCTTGCAATATAGCAAGGTGTGTTTACCTTTTTTTACATAAAAGACAAAATTGACAGAACTATGAGAACGATTTTTATTTTTTTGGCGATCTGCTACACCCATTTTGCCACCGCCCAAATTGTGAATATCCCCGACCCAGATTTCAAAAACGCCCTTTTGAACCACTACCCCGTTATTGACACCAACAACGACAACGAAATACAGGTGGCAGAGGCGGAGGCGGTAGATTCTTTGTATTTATACAATAAAAGTATTTCAAATTTAACAGGTATTGAGGCTTTTGTGAATTTGCAAAAATTAGGTTGTTATTATAATCAACTGAGTAGTTTGGATGTTTCCAATTTAATCAATTTGCAATATTTAGATTGTTCTTCTAATCAACTGAATAATTTAGAGTTATCCAATTTGCCCAATTTGCAACATTTATCTTGTTATTCTAATGAACTGACGAGTTTAGATGTATCTGATTTAATCAATTTACAAGAATTATCTTGTTGGGGTAATGAACTGACGAGTTTAGATGTATCTGATTTAATCAATTTACAAGAATTATCTTGTTGGGGTAATCAACTGAGTAGTTTAGAGGTATCTAATTTAGTCAATTTGCAACATTTATTTTGTTCTTCTAATCAACTGAGTAGTTTAGAGGTATCTAATTTACCCAATTTGCAATATTTATTTTGTTCTTTTAATCAACTGAGTAGTTTAGAGGTAGCTGATTTACCCAATTTGAAAAAATTAGACTGTGATTATAATGACCTGACGAGTTTAGAGGTAGCTGATTTACCCAATTTGCAACATTTATCTTGTTATCATAATGGCCTGACGAGTTTAGATGTGTCTAATTTAGTCAATTTGCAAACTTTATGGTGCGCATATAATCAAATGACAAGTTTAGATGTATCTGGTTTAACCAATTTGCAACATTTAGATTGTACTTGGAATGACCTGACAAGTTTAGATGTATCTGGTTTAACCAATTTGCAACATTTAGATTGTACTTGGAATGACCTGACAAGTTTAGATGTATCTGGTTTAACCAATTTGCAACATTTAGATTGTACTTGGAATGACCTGACAAGTTTAGACGTTTCTGCTTTAAGCAATTTGCAAAATTTATCGTGTAATGGTAATCAACTGAGCAGCTTATTGATAAAAAATGGCAGAAATGAAGGTGAGTTATAATTTTATGATAACCCCAATCTCGCCTATATCTGCTGCGATGCAAGTCAATTAGCAAGTGTAAAAAATATAGCAATACAAAATGGCTTAAGCAACTGCCAAATTAATACTTATTGCTCTTTTGAATTGGGTGGTAATTACAATACTATTTCGGGTAATATTGTTTTAGATACAAATAACAATGGTTGCGATGAAAATGATGCGCCTTTGAATTATCAAATTATACAAATTGAAGATAGTGAAGAAAGCGGTTATATTACTTCTGATAATTTGGGAAGCTATGAATTATATTGTGGTAAGGATACTTATACTTTGCAGCCCTTCTTTGAAAATCCTTATTTCATCACACCCTCAGCAGTTATAAGTTTTGATACAATAAACAGTATTATCACCACCCAAAATTTCTGCATCACCGCCAACGGCACGCACCACGATTTGGAAATTACGCTTATTCCTACTTTGGGTGCTGCCCGCCCGGGTTTTGATGCCAACTATCAAATCACCTACAAAAACAAAGGCACACAAACCGAAAATGGTAGTATTTACCTCCAATTTGACGACAGCGTAGTGAATTTTGTGTCAGCTTCGCCCACCGTGGTAGCCCAAAGCGACAGCCTCCTCACTTGGAGTTTCGCCGATTTGCAGCCTTTTGAAAGCCGCAGTATTAACCTCACACTCAACCTCAATTCTCCTCAGGAAATCCCTGCGCTGAATGGCGGCGATGAAATTACTTTTCTGGCATACATCAATTATCCGCAAACAGACGAAACACCCGAAGACAACAGTTCCGCTTTGCGCCAAACTGTCGTCAATTCCTTTGACCCTAATGACAAAACCTGCTTGCAAGGCTCTCAAATTGAGGTAAAAAACATAGACGATTACCTGCATTACGTCATTCGTTTTCAGAATACGGGCAGTGCCGAAGCCATTCAAGTAGTGGTGAAAGATGAGTTGGCGGATAATTTGGATATTTCCACTTTTCAAATGGTGGCGGCGAGCCACGATTATCGCTTGCGCTTGGAAAACCGCACCTTGGAAGTATTTTTTGAGAACATCAACTTGCCCGACAGTACCGCCAACGAGCCGGAAAGTCACGGATTTGTGGCGTTCAAAATCAAAGCCGCCGACAGTGTGACAATAGGCAGCCAACTCAAAAACACCGCCGAAATTTATTTTGACTACAATTTCCCGATTGTAACGAATACGACCGAAACCGCCGTGATAGAAGACCAACCCGAAATTATCGGTTTTGAAGCCATCAACGCCCCTGACTTATTCCAAATTTCGCCCAACCCCGCCAGCGATTTCATCACGCTCAACAGCAGCAAGATAATAGAGAGCGTAGAGATTTACGATGCGGCGGGACGGTTACGTTTAGTGCAAAAAGGCATTGATAATCAAGTAGATGTGCGGCATTTGGCGAGTGGCAGTTATTTTATAAAAGCACAAATTCAAGGAAGAAATTATATTCATCATTTTACAAAACGCTAAAACTATGAGAACGATTTTTATTTTTTTGGCGATAGAATTGCGTAAAAATAAAAGCCGTAATATATAAGTTTTAAAAAAATAAGATATATTTGTAATGCGCTTGCAATATAGCAAGGTGTGTTTACCTTTTTTAACATAAAAAAACAAAATTGACAGAACTATGAGAACAATTTTTATTTTTTTGGCGATCTGCTACACGCATTTTGCCACCGCCCAAATTGTGAATATCCCCGACCCAAATTTCAAAAACGCCCTTTTGAGCCACAACCCCGCCATTGACACCAACAGCGATAACGAAATACAAGTGGCAGAAGCCGAGGCAACGGATTCTTTGTATTTATTTAATAAGAATATTACAGATTTAATGGGTATTGAGGCTTTTTTAAATTTACAACATTTGAATTGTTTAGGAAATGAACTAACGATTTTAGACGTATCTGATTTGCTCAATTTACAACATTTAGATTGTGGTTATAATCAACTGACGAGTTTAGACGTATCTGATTTAGTTAATTTAGAATATTTAAGGTGCTCTTCTAACCAACTGACGAGTTTGGTGGTATCTGATTTACCCAATTTGCAAAGTTTATGGTGTTGGAGTAATCAATTAACAAGTTTAACATTAGCTAATTTACCTAATTTACAAAAATTAGCTTGTTCTTCTAATCAACTTACAAGTTTAGAAGTAGCAAACTTGCCCAATTTGCAAAGTTTACATTGTTATCAAAATCAATTCACGAGTTTGGCATTGAATGATTTTCCCAATTTGCAAGATATAGATTGCTCTCACAATGAACTGACGAGTTTAAATATTGCTGATTTAATCAATTTGCAAAGTTTAGATTGTAGTAATAATCAATTCACGAGCTTGGCATTGAATGATTTTCCCAATTTGCAAGATGTAAATTGCTCTTACAATGAACTGACGAATTTAAATATTTCTAATTTAATCAATTTGCAAAGTTTAAATTGTCTTTCTAATCAACTGACGAGTTTGGCATTGAATGATTTTCCCAATTTGCAAGATGTAGATTGCTCTTACAATCAACTGACGAGTTTAAATATTGCTGATTTAATCAATTTGCAAGATGTAGATTGCTCTTACAATCAACTGACGAGTTTAAATATTGCTGATTTAATCAATTTACAGTATTTAGATTGTGGTGATAATCAACTGACGAGTTTAGAGGTAGCTGATTTAATCAATTTACAAGAATTATCTTGTTATTCTAATCAATTAACGAGTTTAGATGCATCTAATTTGGTCAATTTGCAAGGTTTGGATTGTTCTCATAATCAACTTACGAGTTTGTTTATAAAGAATGGTTCAGACCAAAGAAATATGGAACAGTGGGACGATTGGATTGGTTGTGCGTGGATAGAGCAAGAATTAAATTTTTCTAATAATCCCAACCTGTCCTATATCTGTTGTGATGCTTTTGAACTAGAAGAAGGAGATAGTGTTGAATATGATTATTGGGGCTACAAAAAGTATGGTATTTATCACGATTTAACAAGTAACTGCCAAGTAAATACCTATTGCTATTTTGAGCCGGGTGGTATTTATAATACCATCTCGGGTAATATTATTTTGGATACAGATAATAATGGCTGTGATGAAAATGATGTTCTGTTTGCTCATCAACTTATAAAAAATGATAGTGGAGAGGAAAGCGGTTATGCAGTTTGTGATAATTTAGGAAATTATGAGTTATATTGTAATACGGGTACTTATACTTTACAGCCTGTTTTTGAAAATCCCTATTTCATCACACCTTCGGCGGTGCTAAGTTTTGATACTACCAACAACCTCATCACTACCCAAAATTTCTGCATCACCGCCAACGGCACGCACCACGATTTGGAAATTACGTTCCATCCGCTAAATTCTGCCCGCCCGGATTTTGATGCAAAGTATAAAATTATCTGTAGAAACAAAGGCAACCAAAAAGAAAGCGGTAGTATTTACCTTCAATTTGACGACAGCGTATTGGATTTTGTGTCAGCTTCGCCCACACTTGCCGCCCAAAGCGACAGCCTCCTCACTTGGAGTTTCGCCAACTTACAGCCCTTTGAAAGCCGCAGTATTAACCTCACACTCAACCTCAATTCGCCGCAAGAAACACCGCCTCTGAACATCGGAGATGTTTTGAATTTTCTGGCATACAGCGATTATCCACAAACAGACGAAACCCCCAACGACAATAATTCTACATTTAATCAAACAGTCGTCGATTCTTACGACCCCAACGACAAAACTTGCTTGCAAGGTTCTCAAATTGATGTAAAAAATATAGACGATTACCTGCATTACGTCATTCGTTTTCAAAATACAGGCAGTGCGGAGGCAATACAGGTGGTGGTGAAAGATGAGTTGGCGGATAATTTGGATATTTCTACTTTCCAGATGGTGGCGGCGAGCCACGATTATCGCCTCCGCTTGGAAAACCGCATCTTGGAAGTATTTTTTGAGAACATCAACCTGCCGGACAGCACCACCAACGAGCCGGAAAGTCACGGTTTTGTGGCGTTCAAAATCAAAGCCGCCGACAGTGTGGCAATAGGCAGCCAACTCAAAAACACTGCCGAAATTTATTTTGATTACAATTTTCCGATTGTAACGAATACGACCGAAACTGCCGTGATAGAACTGTCACCTTTGTCGGTGGATTGGTTATATTTCAGAGGCAAGCGTGCAGTGGCGGCAAATATTTTGGAGTGGGCGACGGCGGCGGAGTATGCGAGTGATTTTTTTGAGGTACAGCGCAGCGCAGACGGTGGGAGTTGGTCGGTGATTGGGAAAGTGGCGGCGGCGGGCAAGGCGCATAGCTACACTTTCAGCGATGCGCAGCCTTTGTCGGGCTTGAATTACTATCGTTTGCGGCAGCAAAACAGAGATGGCACAGATGATTTTTCGCAGATGTTGGTGATAGGCGGCGATGCGGCAGATACACACATTTTTATTTCACCCAACCCCGCCGGCGATTTCATCACACTCAACAGCAGCGAGATAATAGAAAGCGTAGAAATTTACGATGCGGCGGGACGCTTACGCTTGGCGCAAAAAGGTGTTGCTCATCAGATAGATGTGCGGAATTTGGCGAGTGGAATTTACACCATAAAAGTAAAAATACAGAACAAAGCAATCGAGCAAAATTTTATAAAACAATAAACCGCCGACTGCGGCAGTCTGTACGCTTTTTTTAAGAGAAATATTGATAAGCTATCCAGGCAGAAATATAGGCGACAAGGCTCATAAAAACAAACTGTGCCAAAGGGTAAAAAATACTGCGTGTTTCGCGATACACTACGGCTATTGTGCTCATACATTGCAGTGCAAATACATAAAAAACCAACAACGACATACAAACCGGTATCGTAAAAAACGGCTCTCCGCTTTGTGGGTTTTTCTCATTTTGCAGTCGTTGCCGCAGTTGGAGGGTGTCATCGTCTTCGTAGTTCACGCTGTAAATAGTTGCCATCGTACCCACAAATACTTCTCTTGCCGCAAAGGAGGTGAGTAGAGCAATGCCGATTTTCCAGTCGAAGCCCAAAGGCTGTATGGCAGGCTCTATCCATTTGCCCAAATGCCCGATATAAGACGCTTCCAAAGATTTGGAGCTGATATACACTTCTTTATCTACTTTTTCTTTTAATTCAGAAGAGGCATTCCAGATTTGTTCGGCTTCGGCGGCGGCTTCCTGCATACGGTTGCCGGGACCATAAGCTGTACCCACCCACAAGATCACCGAAATGACCAAAATGATTTTTCCCGCTTCCCACACAAATATTTTTACCTTATTAAACACATTAATCAACACGTTGCCGATTTGCGGCAGGCGATAGGTGGGCAATTCAAGGGCTAAATAACTAAAATCGCGGCTTTTTACAATTTTTTTCAGCACCCACGAAGCAAATAGAGCCGCTACAACACCCAAAAAATAAAGCCCGAACATCACCATTCCCTGCACATTAAAACCTGCCCATTTTTGCTCTGCCGGAATAATGAGTGCAATGAGCATCGTATATACAGGAATACGCGCCGAACAACTGATAAAAGGTGTGACCAAAATGGTAATCAGTCGCTCTTTGCTATTGGAGATGGTGCGTGTACTCATAATAGCGGGCACAGCGCAAGCCATACCCGACATCAAAGCTACAATACTGCGTCCGTTCATTCCGAAGCGGCGCATAAAATAGTCGGATAAATACACCGCCCGCGCCATATAACCGATTTCTTCGAGTAAAGACAAAAAAGCAAACAAGAGCGCAATTTGCGGCACAAATACCAAAATACCGCTCAAACCCGACAAAATACCGTCTGTCAGTAAATCGCGCAGCCAATGTGCAGGTATTTTGTTTTTTATGGTTTGATTAATCCATTCAAAACTCCCCTCTATCCAGTCCATCGGATATTGCGCCCAACTGAAAATCGCCTGAAATATCAAAAATAATACACCTAAAAATATCAAAATACCCGCAACGGGGTGTGTAAGAACGGCATCTGCTCTATCGCTCCAAGTAAGTATATTTTTTTTTGTCGCTGTTTTTTGCACTACGCGCTCTATTTTATCAAAACGCTGCATAGTTTCCTGCACCTGCCAATCTAAACTGTCAAAATGCTCTTGTTCGCACAGAGTTTGCAGTTGTTTTTGTTGGGTAGGCGGCAAAAAAGGCAATTCGGTGCGGTGGTGCAACTCCAACCACGCATGATAGTCATTGGGAGCTTGAAGCAACTGCTGTGCTGTATGCGCCAAAGGCGGAATCTGTTGCCAAAAAGTTGTTTTTTTAGAAAAAACGGACGTGGCGGCTGGTGTATAATCTTGTAAAAATGCTTTCAATGCCGCCAAACCCTCGCCACTGCGCCCATTGACAACAAATACGGGAATTTGAAACATCTGCGACAATTTTTGTTGTTGTGCAGCGATACCCTGAGCATCATCAGCCAAATCTCCCATTGTGAGGCACAATACCAAGGGCAATCCCAAATCATAAATTTGAGAAAACAACAACAAATGCCTTTCTAAATGATTAATATCGGCAACATATACAATCAGTTCGGGATAGGTCGGGTGCTGTTCGTCTAAAAGCAATTGGAGCACGAGGCGTTCATCGGGCGAAGTAGCGTGGAGGCTGTATGCGCCCGGAATATCGACAATTTTCCAAGTTTTTCCTTCTTCCAAGTGCAGGTGTCCGCTAGTTTTTTCTACCGTCACACCCGGATAGTTACCTACTTTTTGACTAAGCCCTGTAAGTTTATTAAAGAGTGAAGTTTTGCCGGAGTTGGGGTTGCCGGCAATTGCCAACCAATGAGCAGAAGACGAGGAATCGGGGTGCATAAATCAGCTGATAACAACGAAGCAAAATTTTTTTTATTCTATCACAATCAAAGCGGCTTCTTCGGCACGCAAGGCTAAGGCTTGTGAGCCTACTTTTATATACAAAGTATGCCCTCGCAAGGAGCGGCGTACCATACAGATGGGAGCTCCGGGTACACACCCCCTTTGCATCAGCACCAAAGACATATTATTTTGCTGTAAAGCGCATATACGGCTGCTTTCGCCCACCGCTAAATGATGGGCATAACGCACAAGAATAGATGTGCTGATCATTATGTTTTTTTATTTAGACTAAATTTAAACAACAAAATTACTACTTTTGCTGTAAATTCATATAATTCATCGCAAAGTTATACATAAAAAGATGTTCTTGTATGAGATATACAAGAGTTTAAAACAGAAGAATAAATTTAAAAAAATAAAATTGGTGTAACTTTGAGCGCGCCAAGCGGCGTGATTTTTGTATGATAGTATAAATTTTCTTTGAAATTCAGGATGTAAGCGGCTTTTTTAAGAGCGGAGGCATTTTGATTGAATATAAAGGTTTTATGAAAGTATTTGATATTGAATATAAAGAAAACATATCGGTAAATGCAGCAGATACGGGTACAGCCTCTTCGTGTGGTACTTCGTGCAGCACCGGTTCGTGCAACAAGCGCAATGTATATGATTGGTTGTCGGGTATTACTTACAGTGCCGAGCGCGATGCGTTTAATATTGTAGAGGTTTCTTTTAAAAAAGGCTCGCGCAAAGCCTATTATCGCAATGTATATCATCTGAACTGCATTACGGGCGACACCGTAGTAGTAGAAACACCCACCGGCTACGATGTGGGCATCATCAGTTTAAGCGGCGAGTTGGTGCGTTTGCAACTGCGCAAGCGGGGCATTCAGGAAAATTCTGACGAAGTGCTGCGTTTGTTGCGCATTGCCAACGAGCGCGACCTTGCTATTTGGGAAGAAACCCAGCAGCGCGAAAGCGAAACGATGTTGTTGGCGCGTGTTATTGCCCGCGATTTGGGTTTGGAAATGAAAATCGGAGATGTGGAATTTCAGGGCGACGGGCGCAAAGCCACATTTTACTATACTGCCGATACGCGGGTGGATTTCCGCGAACTCATCAAATTATTTGCCCGCGATTTTAAAGTAAAAATAGAAATGCGCCAAATAGGAGCGCGGCAGGAGGCTTCGCGCATCGGCGGCATTGGCACTTGCGGGCGCGAGTTGTGCTGCTCTTCGTGGATTACGGATTTCAAAACCGTTTCTACCAACGCCGCCCGCTATCAAAATTTATCCATCAACCAAATAAAATTGTCGGGACAATGCGGCAGGCTCAAATGCTGTTTGAATTATGAGCTGGATACCTATATGGACGCATTGAAAGATTTTCCGAAAGATGCCGAAATTTTGCGCACACAAAAGGGCGATGCTCGCTTGATGAAAACGGATATTTTTAAACGAAAAATGTGGTATTTTTATGCCGATGAGCCTTTTGTAGAACTGACCGTAGAACACGCTTCTTATATCAAAAATCTCAATATACGAGGTATTATTCCCGAACAATTATTTGACGAAAATAATAAAAATCTCAAAGCAGAAGCTGCACTGAGCAAAGAAAAAGTAGATTTCGCCGATGTGGTAGGGCAGGCAAGTTTGCGCTCTTTGGATAAAAGTGACAAACGTGCCAAACGCAAAGCCAAAAAAGAGCGTCAAAAACAGCAACCGCCTTTATCTGCCGACTCTACAGCCGCCGCACCTAAAATGCCGCCACCACCAAAGCAGCAGCAGCCGGATAACAACAATAACCCGAATACAAAACCGTCTCAACAACAGCAGCAGCACAACCAAAACAACAATAATAACAACCCAAATCGGCAACACAGACCCAACAATAACAATAACGAGGCAGCAAAAGATGGGCAAAAACGCCCACAGCAACAGCAGCAGCGACCTCAACAGCCGCCGCATAAAAATCATCAAAAACAGCGTCCGCCTCATAATAACGATGCCAACAATACTAAAACACCGCCTGCCGATAATCCGCCACCGCAAACCTGAAAATAAAGCGGCAACAAACATTTTGCAACCATTCGCTCTTTATTATTGTTAGTTTTTTGAAGAAAAAAACAACATTTTTTCATTGTCAAAAGTAGCATGAGGTTTCAGGATATTTTTAAGCTGGCTTTTGAGTCGGTGCGAAGCAATTTGTTGCGTTCTTCCTTGACGCTCTCCATTATTGCCATTGGCATTATGGCACTCATTGGTATTCTTACAGCGATTGATGGTATTAAATCATCTATCAGTTCCAATTTTGCGAGTTTGGGGGCAAATTCTTTTGAAATTATCCAAAAAGGCACAGGAATTCGTATCGGCGGCGGTAAGCGGCAAAAACCCTCCGCCCCTATCAGCTATGAAGAAGCCCTTGCTTTTAAAGAACGCTACCATTTTCCGGCAACGGTGTCGCTTTCTACCGAAGCCTCCTTTGCTGCTAAACTCGCTTACAACGAAGAAGCCACCAACCCGAATATTATGGTGACGGGCATTGATGAAAATTATTTAGAAGTAAGCAAATTAGATATTGCGCAGGGGCGTGCTTTTTCGGAAAATGAAGTGCGCAACGGTACTACGGTCATTGTGATAGGCGAACAAATTGCCAATAAACTTTTCAACAACAAACCCGAAAAAGCCATTGACCGCGAAATTTCTGTGAGTAGCAGGCGTTTCAGAATTATAGGAGTGCTGGCGAGCAAGGGCAGTAGTGGTATTTTCAACAGCGACAATGCCGCCTATATTCCTTTGCAGGCGGCGCGAAATTATTTTCCTTCGCCCACGCGCAACTACAATATTCGTGTGGCTCTCAAAGATGCCTATCACGTGGACGCTGCCGTTTCGGAAGCTACCGCCATTATGCGAGCCGTGCGGCGGTTGCCTTTGAGTGTACCCGATGATTTTGAATTTGAAACTAGCGACAAACTGTCGGGTATTCTCATAGACCAGCTCAAAAATATCGTATTGGCAGCTTATGTAATCGGTGGTATTACATTAGTAGGAGCAGGCATCGGATTGATGAATATCATGTTGGTGGCGGTAGCCGAGCGCACCCGCGAAATTGGCGTAAGCAAAGCCATAGGAGCAAAAAACCGCACCATACTCATACAATTTTTGAGCGAAGCCATCTTAATTTGTCAGTTGGGTGGCGTTGTAGGCATTATATTGGGTATAGCTATGGGCAATGCGGTATCAGCTTTGGTAAAAGGTCCCTTTTTAGTGCCTTGGGCTTGGATAGCGGCGGGTGTTTTTTTCTGTTTGGTAGTAGGCGTAGTTGCCGGCATTTATCCGGCTATAAAAGCCTCACGCTTAGACCCCATAGAGTCATTGCGTTATGAATAAACAGCAAAAAGCAGTATTTTATTTCAGAAGAAAAAATTATAGAATAGCAAATAATGATTAGAAACGTAAAATTTTTTAAAGTAGAGGATATTGCATTAGCAGTAGTACCCGATAACAGCGATGATTTGGAGTTGTTTTCTACCTATATTCTTAATCTCAAGGAAGAAGATTTGCAAAATGTACTTATCAGGGCGCGGGGTGTAGGTGAAATAGAAGGCAAAAATTTGCAAACCGCCACACTTACCGTGTTGTTAGAGAATGTAGCGGGTGGCACTTTTGTAAAAATAGACAGCTTTGAAAAAGAAGCCACCGCTTTGAGCAATGAATATTGGATAAGTTTTCGTCAAAACGGCTACATGTACGACAAAAAATATGTATTTGTTGCCGAAAGTATCGTCGAAGACAATTTCAGCGACCTACCTTTGATGAACTGCAAAGGCGTGATAATCCGTTAAAATTGCAAAAAATAAAAAATAATTCTACAGATCAGCCTGAATAGCAGCAGGAACAAAAGCAGAAGCATCGCCTTTGTTCATAATAATTTCGCGAACAATAGTAGAACTGATATGCGACAAATGCGGCGAACTGATTAAAAAAACGGTATCTACCTCGGTGTTGATGGCGTGATTGAGTTGGGCAATGCTTTTTTCGTAATCAAAATCGGCGGAGGAGCGCAAGCCGCGCAGCAGAAACGGAATTTTTTGTTCCCGACAAAATTCTGCCGTCAGTCCACCAAAAGCCGCCACACTCACTTTGGGTTCATCTTTAAACAATTTTTGTATCAACGCCAATCGTTTTTCGAGGCTGTAAAGCGTTTTTTTCTGCGAGTTGCTGCCAATAGCAATGACCAAGCGGTCGAAAAGTGGCAGAGCGCGTTGCACAATTTCGTAGTGTCCCAGCGTAAAAGGGTCAAAAGAACCCGGAAAAACAGCACTTCTCGGATAAGCGGTATTCATTTTTTATGAAATAAAATACAAAAATATGCAGTAAAAGTACATGTTTTTACTCGTAGCGATACCTTAGATTTTTAAATAATTAAAAAAAACTGCACCAATGTCGGATTGTTAAAATATCCCAAAAAATAAACAAAGGATAAATTTTATATAAATAAAAAAAATAAATTTTTAAAAAACTTCCAAGTGCCTCTGTTCGTAATGAGCAGGGGCATTTTTTATCGTAAATTTTAAAAAAAACTTAGCCCACAGCATTTTTAGAAAAAAGTTTTGTATAAAAATTCAAACCTAACAATATTTTTTACATAAGTTTGTAGCAGATCATTACCGAAAATATATTTTTTAAATGTTCACATTACTTGGATTAAAACATTTTTAACTTTTTAACAGATTAATTTTTTATGGCTAATCTTTGGATAAAAAAACCTTTGGGCGACTTATTGAAGGAAGCTGGCGACTCCGAAAAGGGATTGAAAAAAACCTTGGGAGCAGGTGCGCTGATTGCTTTGGGCATCGGTGCTATTATCGGGGCGGGTTTGTTTTCGATAACAGGCGGTGCTGCCGCCGCCAACGCCGGACCTGCTATTACCATCTCTTTTGTGGTGGCAGCTTTGGGCTGCTTGTTTGCCGGATTGTGCTACGCCGAATTTTCGAGTATGATTCCTATTGCGGGGAGTGCCTACACTTATTCGTATGCCACGATGGGCGAGTTTATCGCCTGGATTATCGGTTGGGATTTGGTGCTGGAATACGCAGTGGGCGCGGCTACGGTCAGTATCAGCTGGAGTCGTTATTTCGGAAAATTTATGGAAGGTTTCGATATTCACCTGCCCGAATCGCTGATGGTGGGTCCTTGGGACGGCGGAATGATTAATTTGCCGGCAGTATTTATTGTGGTAGCGATGAGCTTGATGTTGATGAAAGGCACACAAGAAAGTTCCAGATTCAATAGTTTTATTGTAATGGTAAAATTGGCGGTGGTGATTATTTTTATTGTATTGGGCTGGAGCTACATCAATTATTCCAACTATAACCCCTATATTCCCGAAAACACGGGCAACTTCGGCGAATTTGGTTTTAGCGGCATCATACGGGCAGCAGCAATTGTGTTTTTTGCCTACATCGGTTTTGATGCCGTAAGTACAGCCGCACAAGAAGCCAAAAACCCCAAAAAAGATATGCCCATCGGTATTTTGGGTTCTTTGTTGATATGTACTATTTTGTATATTTTGTTTGCATTTGTGATGACGGGGGTTGCCAATTACAAAGAATTTGCCGGAAAAGACGGCATAGCACCCGTGGCGGTAGCAATTGACCACATGGGTACCTTTGACCCTACTTCGGGCAAAATCATACCGGATTTTCCTTGGCTCAACCGTGCCATCATTATTGCAATTTTGGGCGGCTATTCTTCAGTAATTTTGGTAATGCTGCTGGGACAAACGCGCGTATTTTTCAGTATGAGCAAAGACGGTTTGTTGCCAAAAGTATTCAGCGAGATACACCCTACTTTTCGCACACCTGCCAAAAGCACTTTGTTGTTTTTGGTATTTGTGAGCCTGTTTGCAGCTTTTGTGCCCGGCAGAGTAGTGGGCGAAATGACGAGCATTGGCACCTTGCTGGCTTTTATATTGGTGTGTATAGGCGTGATGGTATTGCGCAAAACACAGCCCGATGTGCCGCGTGCTTTTAAAGTGCCGCTAATGCCCCTCACCCCGATTTTGGGCATTATCACCTGCTTGTTTATGATGGTTTTTTTACCCGGCGACACTTGGCTGCGTTTGATTGTATGGCTTTTGATTGGATTTACCATTTATTTCGGATATAGCATCAAGCATAGCAAATTGCAGAATAAAGAGCGTTTGTAATTTTTTATTAGTGTTAAAAAATAACTTTCATTTTTAACAGCAAGGCCTAATGATACGATGGTTTTTATCCGAATATCAAAAAATCAAAATTTATACTACTTCAATAACCCTCAAAATTGAGATTCATTTGTCTGAACCTTGATTTTTGCGATTAGAGGATAGAGATAGACAGTTTTTTTGTTTTTCATTCCCTTGACTCGTATTTTCGGTTTTATACGCATATTTTATCTGATTTTAGTATAATACCAAATAAATATATAAATGACACAGTGTATAAAGTCTTCCATTTTGTAATGATATGGCTCATATTAGCAATAATATCAGCCACTTTGAATGGAATTGAATCTGTAAAACAACTATGCCAAATAGATATTTGAATGGTATAATACCCAGAATTAAGGTTCAAACTAAGTGGAGTGATTTCTGAGGAGAGTTAACCGAGTTCTGAGGTAGGAGGGATACTTCCGAAGTACCCCCCTACCTCTTTGCCACCCCCTCAGATAACATGTGTATATAGTTCGAGTTATTTATATTATCCTTATAAATAAGGAATTTTTGAAAAAAAATAGCTACCTGTAGTTGCCTACTTTTGGCTATAGTAGCGCACCCCACCCCAAAAAATGCCTCCGACCCAACAATCAGGTACAAAACAGGCAAAAATAGCCAAATCTTGAAATAGCTTTACACTTTCGCGCTTTTTAAGTTGTTGTGTTGTTTCTTTTTACCCTTAAAAAAACAGTCGTATCGCTAGGTTTTTTATTTATATCATCAAGCCACAATATTCACAATGCGCCCTTTTACCAAAATAAAACGCTTCACGCCGCCGTTTGTCCATTGTTGTACTTTTTCATCGGCGAGAACGATATTTTGAGCAGCAGTTTCGTCCAAGTCCAAAGGCATTACTATTTTGGAGCGCAATTTGCCGTTAATCATAATCGGATATTCAAAATCGCTTTCTACCAAATATTGTTCGTCGAGTTCGGGAAATGCAGCGTGATGAATACTGCCCGTTTTGTCTAATTTTTGCCAAAAATATTCGGTAATAAAAGGTGCAAAAGGTGCAAGCAAACGCAGTAAAGGCTCTAAAATGGCAATTTTGTTGCATTGCAAAGCCCCCAAATCATTCACACATACCATAAAAGCACTCACACAAGTATTATGCGAAAAACGCTCAATATCCTCGCTTATTTTTTTGATGGCGCGGTGCAATATTTTCAGTTCTTCGCGGGTAGGTGCTTCATCAGAGATGCTCCATTGCTCGTTGCGCTCGAAAAGGCGGGCAAATTTGCGCAGAAACTTAGATACACCCTCTATGCCTTTGGTATCCCAGGGTTTGTGTTGTTCGATGGGACCCAAAAACATCTCAAACATACGAAAACAATCTGCTCCGTATTGCGCTATCATATCATCGGGCGAAACGGTGTTGAATTTGGATTTCGACATTTTTTCAACTTCTACACCGCATTTATATTTGCCGTTTTCCAAAATAAATTCCGCATTTGCTAAATCGGGTCGCCATTGTTTAAAAGCAACGAGGTCCAGATAATCATCTCTGTCCACTAAGTTTACCCACACATTCATCGCGCTGCACTCGTATTGATGCAGCAAACCCGCCGATACAAAAGTATTGGGCTGGTCTTTGAGGCGATACACCATATTGGAACGCCCTTGTATCATACCCTGATTGAGCAATTTTTTGAAAGGCTCTTGTGTGTGAAGATAGCCTTTGTCGCAGAGGAATTTGTGCCACATACGCGCATACAGCAAATGCCCCACAGCGTGTTCAGAACCGCCTACATAAAAGTCCACCTGCTGCCAATAGTTGAGGGCTTCGGGCGAAGCAAAAGTTTGGTCGTTTTGTGCGTCCATATAGCGCAAATAGTACCAACTGCTGCCTGCATTGCCGGGCATTGTGTCGGTTTCGCGGATAGTGCCGTTGGGTAAAAAAGCCCATTCTTTGATATGATACAAAGGAGCTTTGCCGCCGCTGGAGGAGTAATTTTGAACCGAAGGCAACTCCAAAGGCAACTCACTGACGGGAATAGGATAGGGGAGTGCATCGGCAGCTTCGGAGTGATATACAATCGGAAAAGGCTCGCCCCAAAAACGCTGTCTGCTGAAACCCGCATCGCGGAGGCGGTAGTTGATGCGCCCTTCGCCAATACCCTCTTCTTCCACTATCCGAATAACCTCTTCTATGGCGGCAGGCACTTCCATTCCGTCCAAAAAATCCGAATTTATCATCACCCCCAATTTGTCTTCAATCGTGGCATTGGGATATTTTGATTTGTCAATAATATCAACGATGGGCAAATTAAAATGCTTGGCAAAATTATAATCGCGCTCGTCATCGGCGGGTACCGCCATAATTGCTCCCGTTCCGTATCCTGCCAGCACATATTCGCTTATCCATACCGGAATCGGTTCGTCTGTGAAAGGGTGTGTCACATAAGCCCCCGTAAATACACCGCTGATTTTCTTTTCGGCTTGTCGCTCGCGCTCGGAGCGGCGTTTTACGTATGCGATATATGCTTCCACATCATTGCGCTGCTCGGCGGTGGTAATGCTGCTCACGAGTTCGTGTTCGGGAGCGAGTACCATAAATGTTACACCGAAGATAGTGTCGGGGCGGGTGGTAAATACACGCACTTTTTGCTCTGAAGGAGCGGGCAGGGTGAGGTAAAAATCAATCTCTGCTCCCTGCGATTTTCCTATCCAGTGACGTTGTTGCTCTTTGATAGATTCGCTCCATTCAATATCATTCAGCCCTTGCAGAAGCCGGTCGGCGTAGGCGGTGATGCGCAAAAACCACTGTCGCATTTTTCTGCGCTCGGCAGGAAAACCGCCGCGCTCTGAAAAACCGTCTTTTACTTCGTCGTTGGCAAGCACGCTGTTCAGCCCTTCGCACCACCACACCTCACTTTCGCCCAAATACGCCAAACGATAATGGAGTAAAACGCGCTGCTGTTCTTCTTCGCTCATTGCTTTCCATTGGGCGGCATCAAAAGAGGCAGTATCGGTGCAAGCCGCTTTGATATTTTTATTACCGTTTTGTTCAAATGCTGCAATTAAAGTAGCGATAGGTTCGGCACGGTCGCTGTTTTTGTTGTACCAACTGTCAAAAAACTGAAGAAAAATCCATTGTGTCCAACGGTAAAAATTAGGATCGGACGTATTTACTTGTCTTTCCCAGTCGAAGTTCAGCCCGATGAGTTGTAGTTGTTTTTTGTAGGTGGCAATATTTTGAGCCGTTGTAACGGCGGGGTGCTGTCCTGTTTGAATGGCGTACTGCTCGGCAGGTAAGCCGAAAGCATCAAAGCCCATCGGGTGCAATACATTAAAACCCTTCATACGTTTGTAGCGGGCATAGATGTCGGTGGCGATGTAGCCGAGTGGGTGTCCCACGTGCAATCCTGCTCCTGAAGGATAAGGAAACATATCCAAAATATAAAATTTAGGACGGCTGCTGTTGTTGTTCACACGATAAATATGATGGTTTTCCCAAAAATCGTGGCACTGTTGTTCTATTTCATTAAATTGAATATCCATAAAAAAATAAAGCGGTAAAAAAATGAGCCTTGCAGGGTTTTTTAGTAAAATGCTGTAAAGTGAATAAAAATTAAAAATAACAATTAGGCGAAGGTTTTTAAATAAATAATGTTTTATAAAATATTTAAAATCAAATTTTTATAAAAAAAACAATACGTCTTTTTTTCTTTTTGCCTCTGCCTTATAAAAAATATTTTGCGGTATCCGCTACGGGGCTAATATATATTCGTAGCCTTCAAATTTGATGATTTTAAGCGATTTGTTTTCATAAAAATCGGGTTTTGCTATCACCGAATTATTAGAAACTCCCAATAAAGAAGGTACAAAATCATAATCGCAAAAAATGCCTTTTTTATTGGCACTTGCCAGATTTTGGCTGATATTTTTTCCTTTTTTGAATAATAAATCCACAAAATAATGGGTCATATCGTAGCCTTTGCAGGCATATTCGCTCGGAAAAATATGATAACGCTGACGATAAGCTGTGCGGAAAGCGACTTGTTCGGGATTGCTTTCATCATAAAAAAATGAAGTGCTTTGATAAACTTTGAGGCTTTCCAATATTTCTAAATTCAAATTTTCCATACTGTCCCAAGTGGGCATAGTCCATAGTATCACCGAATTGCCGGATAATTTGGAGCAAATACTTTTGGCTTGTTTTTCCTCAAAAATAGCAGCTATTACAATGTTTTCTCTGCCCACTGCCAAAGCATTTTGCAAATCGGTGCTAAAAGTGGGGCTTTCTGAATTTATTTTTTTGATATTGATATAGCGATGCTCACTGACTGCCGCATTATTGAAAATCACAGATAATTCGTTGGCGGCGTTGGCATCTTGGTCGGCGTTGCTCGTGATAAGGATAATGTCGGAAGTAGTCCAGTGCTTTGAAATATAATCGTACATTGCCTTGAAATGCGAAGTGGTGGTGGGGTTGGCGTTGAAAAAATAAGGATTTTGTACAATGCCCTGCACACGCGGCGACAAAGGAGATACCATCGGCACTTTATGTTTGAGGGCAAAATCTGCCGCTACATTCAACTGTTTGGTATAAACGGGACCGATCATTAAATCGTATCGTTGCAGGGAACTGTCGGCGTTGAACAAATTTGTCACCACTTCGGGGTGTTTTCGCTGTCGAGCAAAGTAATATTGAGTTTTGCACCGCATCGCGTATTTCTTCTAATGCCATTTGTGTACCCTGCCAAAAGTCAAGAGCCAGAATAGATTTGGAATAGATAGAGTCATTGGCACTGTCCAAATTATTATACGTTATATTGAAGGGCAATAAATAAGCTATATCATACACTGATTTTTGTTGTATGAAGTCGCTTGGTTTCTGAGGTTCGGTCTTTACGGTATCTTTTTTGCCGATGGGCGGAGCTACTATTACTGGTGGGGTGGGTTTTTCTTCGGAAACAGGCGGCGGTGGCGGTGTTTCGGGTTCTGTCACAATTACTACATCTTCATAGTCGGTGGGCGTTTTGCGTGTCAAAAAGCAACCACTTTCTACACACAACAGCAGCAACAAAGCTGTATAAATATATTGTTTCAGCATCATTCAGGCACTTTTATTGTTGCAAGTTAATGAAACTTGTTGTAATAAACAGGGTGCTGTCTATGGGCAGCTATTTTTACAAAGATTTTATAGTTTTGATGATTTCGGCGCGCCATTTGGATAAATTGCTCATTTCTACCGGATTTCCAAAATTGCTTTTTATCAGCAATTTGCCTCGCTGCCGCAACAGTATCAGTTGGGGAAATACATACAATGACATATAACCGCAGGCTGCCAGTATAAATAGCAGCAGCACTGCTTTTAATATTCCTGTTTTGGCACTGAGTATCAATAAGATAATGACATAATAAATAGAATAAAAAGCGTTAATCCTACAAAACGCACCGAATTTTCGTATTCTATTACATTTTTAAATGTCCGTTTGGCTAAAGCATCTGCCAACAAAAAAGGCGGCGCATTGAACATTGCTCCTATGACGGCGGGTATTGCCAAAGGTGCTATTAATCCTTCTATCCACAAACTTTTGTCTTTCATTTTTACGGCTTCATCGCTTACTTGCAGGCGTTCCAATTGTTGCCAATACAACTCGGCTTGCGTATTTAATTGCTGATATGCAACGGGGTTATTGAGGTATAAATTGGAAATACCTTTACACAGTTTTTGTTCGGCAAGCAGTCGCGCTTTTTGATGTTGCAACCAAGGGAGGGCATAAATGTGCAGCTCATTGCGGAGCAGCGGCAGCAGCCTTTCAACGAGGATTTCGGTGTCGGGCTGCTCAATAATAATCAGGTTTTCGGCGAGTGCTTCGCTGAGTTGCTGGTTGAATTTGCGAAAGGCTACCGCCATATTTTGCTCAAAATCGCCGCGAAAATCGGCAACAGCAATACTCTTTCCGAAATGCACCATCGCTTCGCTGCGTATTTGATTGCCATAAGTGTAGTTGATAGATACCGGAATTACCTGCAAGCCCAGCTCAAAATTTTTGGCAGATTCGGCGGCAAAAGCTATACGCGCTGTTCCTTTGCGCAAAGGGCGCAGCCGCTTTTCCATAATACAACGCGCCTCGCTAAAAATGAGTACGCTCTCGTTTTGGTGTAGAATATCCTCTACCGCCTCAAAAGTAGCCTGATTATTGCCCAATTGTTCGCGCCCCTCCTCCATACGATACACCGGCAGCATTTTCAGCACACGAAACAAAGGCAGCCAGCGTTTTTGAAACACATCGCCGCGTGCGAGGCTGTAGGGTGGTGGCAATACCGACAAATTCACCAAAGCGGCATCAATAAACGAATTCGGGTGGTTGGCGGCAAACAAAACAGGGCGGTTTTTCGGAATATGCTCTAAACCGCTTACATAGAGTTTTTTAAACAAAATTCTGATGTGTATCCACGCCAAAAAACGCAGGAAATAATACATGCGTGCTACGCTTTTTTTTTAAAATTGAAGGCACAAATATAGTTGTAAAACAACATATTAATATGTCAAAGAAATTAAACAGGAAAAACAGTGGCATATATTTGGCGGCTTCGTTTTATTTTTGCGAAAAATAATTTTAAAAAAAAGGAAAACAAAAATTGTTTAAACCTTTCTGATGGGCTTTTTTCAATACACTGATTTTTTTAAAAATTAAAACAACTTCAACATTCATCTAATCAATCAAATAAAATATACTGATGATGGACAAATTTATGCAAATGGCAATAGAGCAGGCTCTCAAAAGCCGCAGCGAGGGCGGTATTCCAATAGGCTCGGTGCTCGTGCGCAATGGCGAATTGGTAGCGGCGGGGCACAACAAGCGCGTACAGCAACAAAATCCTATTTTGCACGGTGAAATGGACTGCCTGAATAATGCCGGCAGAATTGGAAGCTATCGCAATACGGTGCTGTACTCTACGCTGATGCCCTGCTATATGTGCGCCGGAACGGTGGTGCAGTTCAATATCAAAAAAGTAATTGTGGGCGAGTCGCAAACTTTTTCGGGAGCGCGTGTGCTGATGGAAGCTCACGGCGTGGAAGTGATAGATTTGAACCTACCCGAATGTGTAGAAATGATGCGCAGTTTTATCGCCGAAAATCCCGCTTTGTGGAATGAAGATATTGGAGAGCTATAACAAAAATAATTTTTTTTAAAAAAACAACACTAACTCAACTCCAAACACGCTACATTTTCTATATGGTAGGTATGCGGAAACATATCTACGCCGCGCATAGATACAAGTTGATAGTGCGGAGCAAAAAGCGCAATATCGCGGGCTTGGGTGGCGGGATTGCAACTGACATACACAATACGGCGTGGAGCTAATGCCACTATTGCCGGTATTACATCGGCGTGCAAGCCGGCGCGTGGCGGGTCGAGTACCACCATATCAGGGCGTGGAGCTTGCTGGCTTTGCAGCCATTTTTTTACATCTGCCGTATAAAATTCACAGTGTTCAATGCTATTGAGGGCGGCGTTGTAGCGGGCATCTTCAATGGCATCGTCAATTTCTTCTACTCCAATAACCTGCTTGGCGCGGTCGGCTAAAAACAAAGCAATACTGCCTGTGCCGGTATATAAGTCATACACCGTTTCTTCACCTGTGAGCTGTGCCATTTCTTTGGTAATTTCGTAAAGGCGCAGCCCTTGTGCGGTATTGGTTTGAAAAAAAGATTTGGGACTGATTTTAAATTTCAAACTCCCCAACTGCTCTGTAATAAAACCTTTGCCATAGTGCGTGATGATGTCTTGGTCAAAAAGGGTGTCGTTGCGTTTGCCGTTGATGGCATATTGCAACGAAGTAATATCAGGAAAAGTGCCCACCACAAAATCCAGCAGCGCAGAACGCAGGGCGTGGTCTTCGCCGAAGCTGAAAGTAGCCATCCACTCGCCCGGTGGAGGCAGTGCGAACGATGAGATTGCGCAAAAAATCCGCCATGATTGCGCAAATCGTAAAAAGATAAATTATTTTTCAGGGCAAAATCGCGCACAGCATTGCGCAATTCGTTGGAGGGCGAAGGCTGTAAATAACAATGCTGAATATCCAATACTTTGGAAAAACTGCGTGGCACATGAAAACCCACTCCATTGTGTTGTAAGTGCGTTTCGTTGTCCATTTCGTGCGGATACAGCCAACGCCGATCGCTGAACGTAAATTCTAATTTGTTGCGGTAATAAGTATTTTGCTCGGCAGCAACAAAAGGCAACACTTCAAATTGTGTGTTTTTGGCAATGCGCCGAAAAGTTTCGCTGATGATATGTTGCTTAAAAATTGCCTGTTGGGGATAGGGCAAATATTGCCATTTACAACCGCCGCAAACGCCAAAATGCTCGCAAAAGGTGTGGTGCGCAAAGGCGAAGGACTTATCAGTCGTTGTATGCGTCCCTGTGCATAATCATTTTTGTTTTTTTCTACCCAAATATCCGCCACATCGTCCGGCACGGCATCTTCTACAAACAGCACTT
Organism: Sphingobacteriales bacterium; assembly: GCA_016711285.1. NCBI lineage: Bacteria > Pseudomonadati > Bacteroidota > Sphingobacteriia > Sphingobacteriales > Sphingobacteriales bacterium. Next base: position 644,955 of record JADJTG010000002.1, on the reverse strand, counting down.
TGCCATTTTCTAAGCGCGTCCACGCTTTGCCTTCTGCTGCCATTTGTGCGAGCTTAACATTTTCTATTACAGGGTGACGGTTGCGTTTGCGAGCCATTTATTTTTTTGGGAATTTTATAATTTTAAATTTAAAATAATTTTAACTTGTATTTTGCTTTAAATAAATATTTTATAGTAAAATTTAATTTTTAAACATAAAATAAGCTGAAGCAATCAGAAATAAAAAAGCGATGAGATGGTTGCTTTTGAACGGTTCTTTGAGATAAACCAAAGAAAATACGGCAAATACCGACAGCGATAAAATTTCTTGTATGGTTTTGAGTTGTGCGGTATTAAAAGTGCCGTGTCCGAAGCGGTTGGCGGGTACTTGAAAACAATATTCTACAAAAGCGATGAGCCAGCTCACCAAAATTACTTTCCACAACGCTATTTGTTTATATTTCAGATGCCCGTACCAAGCGATGGTCATAAACACATTGGAAATGAGCAATAAAATGATGGTACGCATTAAAAAGATTGATTTTATATGGCTATGGGCGCGGTGGGTTTGGCGGTGATGTTTTTTAGTTCGGCGATTTGGGCTGAGGGATTTGCGGCGCGAAACACGCTGCTTCCTGCCACTAATACATTTGCGCCACAGGCTATCAAAGCGGCGGCGTTTTTTTCGCTCACCCCACCGTCAATTTCAATGAGGGCGGCAGATTTTTTTTGAGCGATTAGGTTGCGCAACTGCTGTATTTTGTGGTAAGTGTTTTCAATAAAATGCTGCCCTCCGAAACCCGGGTTTACCGACATCATACACACCAAATCAATGTCGGCGATAATATCTTCCAGCACGGCTATGGGCGTATGCGGATTGATAGCCACTCCTGCTTTTGCTCCCAATTGCTTAATATGATGCACCGAACGATGCAAATGCGGCGATGCTTCGTAGTGAATGCTCACAATGGCAGCACCCGCCTGAATAAAAGACTCAATATAACGCTCCGGCTCTACTATCATCAAATGTACATCAAGCGGCTTTTGGGCTATTTGTTTCAAAGCCTCCATTACCGGAAAACCAAATGAAATATTAGGAACAAAGCGTCCGTCCATGACATCTACATGTATCCAGTCGGCGAGGCTCTTGTTCAACATATTGACGGCATCACCCAAGTGCAAAAAATCAGCCGCTAAAATGGAAGGAGCTACAATAGGAAAAGTAGCAAGCATACGATATTGAAAATATATTGTGTAGTAGTTAAAATGCAAAGATACTACAATAACTAAGACAGAATGATACGGAAAACAAAAAGCCCCCACGTTTTATGTGAGGGCTTTTTGGAAAAAAACTTTATTTTAAAATTATTTTACTTTAGGACTGTTGTATAATACTTTGTTTTTGAAATCTACATTGATAATTACACGCGCCATTTCAATAGCTTCGCCATTTTTGGCGATGGCATAATAAAACTCATCAGTTCCGAAATTGAAACCTTTGTTAGGGGTGTAATACAATTTGCCGTTGCTTTGCAACAAAGTACCACTGCGCGGCATCATATAAAACAACAAATAAGAACCTTCCGGCATTTCGTCGTTGGCTGCAATATTGAGAGCATAAGAAGTATTATTATATACAGTCAATAAATCGTCACCTGCGCTCAATGATTTCGGACAGTCGCCGATAGTGATATAAGCATATACAGGAGCACATTCGCCTGCTGCATTGCAACCATTAATCGTTACGGTATCTACCAATCCGGCTGCATTGCTCGGAGCAATGTAATACACGCAGTCGCCGGAAAGAATATTAACAGTAGCTCCCAATACAGAAGTAACACTCACCGTAGAAGCATCGGGAACGATACAGTTTTGTGGGCAAATGGTAGCAGCATGATTGGGTTCTAAACAGATTTCGGTAGGAATATTACATACGCCCGGGTCGGAGCTTACCAATATAGTTACAGTGGCAATGTCGCAATTACCCGCAGTGTCGCAAACTTTATAAGAGAAAGTAACTGTTCCGGTATAACCTACAGGCGGTGTATAAATGATTTGACCATTGTAAATGGTAGCAAAACCCATAGAAGGCTGATAAATTTCAACGATGGTCAAAGAAGCACCGCTTGGGCTTACTTCATTGCCCAATACATTTACCGATACCGGATAATCAATAAAAGTTTGTGCATAATCATCTACTGCAAAAATCTGACCGCCGTTACAATCTCCGATAGTGATGTTTAAAACAACTGTTTCGGTAGCTCCGGTATTATCGTGTGCTGTTACCGTTAATACATCGTTGGCTGCACTGCTGGTATTAGGTGTATATAAAATGCAATTGCCTTGCACCTGTACATTTGCGCCCAAAGAGCTGTTGGTGCTGTTATAAGTGATGCTGTTGTTTAAAGAACAAAAAGTAGGGCAAATGCTCAAAGACTGACCAATTTCGGTGCAGAATTGTGTAGTTTCTTCACAAGGAGCAGGTGTACCTACCGTAAAAGTTACTACTTCCGCACAAGTACCATAGTTGATAGTGATACTTCCGTTGCCTTCACATAAATTGCTGATGGTGAGAGAGTTGGTGTTTTTGGTTACAGTACCTCCGCCATTATAAGTATAGGTGTAATTATTGCCGCCTACAAAACTCAAAGCAATTTGTGCACTGCCGTTACAGTTGCTGCCTGTAGGAGCTACGGTACTCACTGAAGTGCTGATATCATAAGTGTCATCATCGCTGATGGAGATGGGATAAGTTTGTACTGAGCCGTTGCTCAAATTTACGGTCAAAGTATAAGCACCGGGACACAAGCTGCTCGCAGATACAGTGCTGCCATTTACATTGACACTACCCGTAGGAGAAAGGCTATAAGTGAAAGTACCCGGAGCCGCATTGACGGTTACTTGTGCAGTACCGCTACATTCCTGACAAAACTCTAAGTTAAAGTCGCCCGGAATATTACTTACTGCTTCGCCGGCAGCATTAGTACCAGTAGCTTTGAACCAAGTAGATAAACCATAAGTATATGTTTTGTCGTTGGCAGCCATACCCACTTGTGTAGTATATTTGTTGCCCGCAGTTTCTTGGGTTAAATACAGTTCCCATCCTGCAAAATCTCCCAAACCTGTTATTTTGCTTTTTTTGCCGTCAGTACCGGAATCCATCGTATAAAATTCCCAGTTCAAATAATGTGTGCCGCGAAGCCTTGCTCATCTTTGTAGTGGGGTTCGTTTGACATAGCTGCCCAGGTAGTGTAGTTCATACGACTTTTAAACCACACGTCCAAAGCCCATTTTTTGGTAGGTGCTTGTGCGTTATATACCGTACCTGTCAAGTGGGCAGTACCATCGGCAAAGGCTTCAAAATTGCCGGAGCCTCCTTCAAATACATAGTAAGGACCACCCGCCAAATCCGCCAGAAACATAGCAGAGTGATCTACTGCAGTGTATAACGAACCATACTCCCGCACACATTTTGGCGCATTACAATCTTGTGCATTTGCTGTAGCAATCAATGCTATCCATAAAAACAGCAGAGTTCCTAGTTTTTTCATACAATATTTTTTTAAAAAATTAGTAAATTATGTAATAAATTCTTTAATATTAAGAGAAAATAGCACGACAAAATTAGAGCATATTTGCATAACGGCAAAATTTTAATTTTATATCAGTTGTGAATTGGCACTACTTCCGTAGTAGCTTGACTGTGAGACCGTAAAAATGTCACATGTTTTTTTAGCAGAATTGTCATGATTTTTTATGATTTTGAAATTATTTTCAAAAAATAAACTATTTTTTTTTAAACTTCGTTTAAGTGTAATACTATATATCCGTAGAGCAGCAGTTTTCAGGAGGTAAAGTGTTGGCAGATACTTAACTTACTGAAAAATTTTTATACATTTTATTACACCCTATTTTTTTAAAACTTTTTATTGAGCTATGAGACAGTTGAAGATCCAAAATCAAATTACGGTTCGTGAAGGACCTGCTTTGGAAAAGTATTTGAATGATATCAGTAAATTGAAATTGCTCACTGCCGATGAGGAAACAGATTTAGCAAGGAAAACTAAACAAGGTGATGAGGTCGCTTTGGCAAAATTGGTCAATCACAATTTGCGTTTTGTGGTATCGGTGGCAAAACAATACCAAAATCAAGGCTTGCATTTAGCTGATTTGATAAATGAGGGCAATTTGGGCTTGATAAAAGCTGCCAATCGTTTTGATGAAACTAAAGGCTTTAAATTTATCTCTTATGCTGTATGGTGGATTCGTCAGGCGATTATGCACGCATTGGTGGAAAAATCGCGTCTGATTCGTTTGCCGCTTAATAAAGTAGAGTCGTATAAAAAAATATATCATGAGTTGCTGCACTTTTTGCAGGATAATCAGCGAGAACCTTCTATTGATGAATTAGCTGAGTTGGTGGATATTAGCAAAGATGATATTCGTTTGATTCTGAAAGCTGCCGACCGCCCTGTTTCTACCGACGATACCATCGGCAACGATGATGATAGTACTACTTTGTTGCAAACCATCGAAAGCAATGACGAACATACTCCCGACGAAAGTTTGATGAGTGTGTCTTTAAAAGAAGAAATAAAAAATACCATGAGTATTTTGCACCCGAAAGAAATTGAAATTCTGAATTGCTTTTTCGGACTCAATGATAATGCGGAGATGAATTTAGATGATATTAGCGAAAGAATGGGCTTGACCCGCGAAAGGGTGCGCCAGATTAAAGACCGTGCTCTGCGGCGTTTGCGCAAAACTTCTCTTAACTCGGAGTTGCGTGCTTATTTGGGAAAATAAAATCATAAATAAATCTTTTGTTTTAAATGTAATAAATATTTGTAATTATTTGTTTATCAAATGATTGCACTAATTTGAAAGCCTTGTGATTTTAAAATCGCAAGGCTTCTTTGTGTTGATACATTGGCTGTTAATATATGATAACCTGTATTTTTTATAGAAGCAAAATAGACAGAGAAAATAAAAAAAGCCTCGCCATGCAGCGAGGCTTTGATAATGCCCTATTATTAACCCATTAAATTAATTTACGTTCAAACTTTGTGTTTGTATGGAATTATTGTTGAAGGTGATTTTAACAATATACATACCGCGGGTTAAACCGACTACAGGTATTTCTGTTTGAGTAGTCACGCTGCTGTTCCATATTGTATGATAAACTGATTTTCCTTGCAAATCAAATACTTCTACTGCCTGAATTGGTGTTTCGGTATTGATAGTCACCTGATTCACAGCCGGATTCGGGAACATTGTGAAAGCTACATTTATTTGCTCAATGCCTAAAGCTGAATTATCTTCTTGTGCAGAAGTGTATAATTTAGCTACAGGGTTTTCTCCATTTTGAATGTCTTCTATCATTCCCATTCCTTCGCCTTCAGGAGCACAGTTTTCGCCCAACCAGGTGAAGTATTCTTCATCGGTGGCAAATTCGGGAGCTTCTGAAGAAGCAAGCAGGAAAACCCGGCTACAAATTCGCTGCTGCAATTATTTGCCAAATAATTAATAAATGCTTGGAAAGTTGTTAATTCCGGCATATCGGTCAAGCACTCAGGAACTTCTACCTCGTATTCTTGATTAAATGCTTCGCAGTTGGCTTCGAGATAGTCATATATAGCATCAATGCTTTCAAATTCGGGAGCGTTGGTAAGGCAGTCGGTATAAATTTGTTGCAAATAAGCCAATTCATCTTCTACTGTCCACTCCCAGTCGCCACCGCCCCAAATGCTATCGTTGTCGCCCCAATCTTCCCAATCGTCATCGCCGTTACCTCCAATAGTGTCATCATCGCCCCAATCTTCCCAATCATCGCCGCCGCCCCAGTTGGTTTGGCAATTGGTTTCGATGAAAGTATAAAGTTCGTCTAAGTTGGTGAAAGTGTTTTCGCCCAAGCAGTCGGCGTAATATTCAGAGAGCCAAGCAATTTCGTCTTCTTCTGTCCAAGTCCAAGTGCTGTCATCATCGCCCCAATCTTCCCAATCATCGCCGCCGCCCCAATCAGGTGCACAGTTGGTTTCGATGAAGGTATAGAGTTCGTCTAAGTTGGTGAAAGTGTTTTCGCCCAAGCAGTCGGCGTAATATTCAGAGAGCCAAGCAATTTCGTCTTCTTCTGTCCAAGTCCAGGCAGTGTCATCATCGCCCCAATCTTCCCAATCATCGCCGCCGCCCCAGTTGGTTTGGCAATTGGTTTCGATGAAAGTATAAAGTTCGTCTAAGTTGGTGAAAGTGTTTTCGCCCAAGCAGTCGGCGTAATATTCAGAGAGCCAAGCAATTTCGTCTTCTTCTGTCCAAGTCCAAGTGCTGTCATCATCGCCCCAATCTTCCCAATCATCGCCGCCGCCCCAGTTGGTTTGGCAATTGGTTTCGATGAAAGTATAGAGTTCGTCTAAGTTGGTGAAAGTGTTTTCGCCCAAGCAGTCGGCGTAGTATTCAGAGAGCCAAGCAATTTCGTCTTCTTCTGTCCAAGTCCAGGCAGTGTCATCATCGCCCCAATCTTCCCAATCATCGCCGCCGCCCCAGTTGGTTTGGCAATTGGTTTCGATGAAAGTATAGAGTTCGTCTAAGTTGGTGAAAGTGTTTTCGCCCAAGCAGTCGGCGTAATATTCAGAGAGCCAAGCAATTTCGTCTTCTTCTGTCCAAGTCCAGGCAGTGTCATCATCGCCCCAATCTTCCCAATCATCGCCGCCGCCCCAGTTGGTTTGGCAATTGGTTTCGATGAAGGTATAGAGTTCGTCTAAGTTGGTGAAAGTATTTTCGCCCAAGCAGTCGGCGTAATATTCAGAGAGCCAAGCAATTTCGTCTTCTTCTGTCCAAGTCCAGGCAGTGTCATCATCGCCCCAATCTTCCCAATCATCGCCGCTGATAGTGTCACCATCACCCCAGTTGTCCCAGTCGTCATCGCCGCCGCCCCAGTTAGTTTCACAGTTGGCTTCGATGAAAGTATAGAGTTCGTCTAAGTTGGTGAAAGTGTTTTCGCCCAAGCAGTCGGCGTAGTATTCAGAGAGCCAAGCGATTTCGTCTTCTTCTGTCCAAGTCCAAGTGCTGTCATCATCGCCCCAATCTTCCCAATCATCGCCGCCGCCCCAATCAGGTGCACAGTTGGTTTCGATGAAGGTATAGAGTTCGTCTAAGTTGGTGAAAGTGTTTTCGCCCAAGCAGTCGGCGTATTGCTGTTGCAGAAACTCCATTACATACTCCTCATCAGAGGGATCTATTTGTGCTTGTAAGTTATTCAGTGGCAAATATGCCAAGAAAAGTGCTAAACACCATCGTAAAAATGTACTTTTGATAATAGTCATAAGAATAAATTTTTAATATTTTAGGTTAAGAAATTTTATAAAAATTCATAGTAACACTTGCAAAGTTAGAAATAAAAAAAGCAAATATTTAATACAATCTACTGTTTTCTTACGTGTTCAAATTTTAGATATTTTTAATTTTTTAAAATTATTTACACTATTACTAATATAATTTAATGCAAAATTACTTATATATTAATTTATAATCAAGCTAAAATATTGTAAAATCTTACCTTTCCAAAAATACATTTTTAAAGTTGTTTTATAGCTTTTTTGTTGATTTTAAAATATAATCAATTGATTTGTAAATATTTATTGTATTGCCTGTACTTATAATAAATATTCAAATTTTTAAAAACATTTATTTTTTTAAAAACAATTTAACACTTTGACAGGTATTTTTATGATAATAATGTAAAATATCGTCATTCTACATTATTATATATCGGTTTTATTTATTCGGATATGGTGTTAATTAATGATGGGATAATATGCAAAATTTCTTCCATTTCATAACCCTTTTGAAGCAAGAAAGCGATAAGTTTTTGTCGTCGTTTCAGAGGATTTTCTTCTTTGATAAGCGCAAGTTTTTTTTCTGCAATTGTTTTTAATGTTTCCTGATAGCTTTCTTTGTCTATGTTCTCCAAAGCCTGCCGAATATCCGTTTCAGCGACTCCCTTTTGTTGAAGAGCTTGTCTGATTTTCAATTTTCCCCATTTTTTTATCCTAAACTTTCCTTGTGCCAACATTAACGCAAAGCGTTGCTGTTGTAAAAAATTGTGTGTTTGTAAATGATGAATAACAGACTCCGACTGTTGGGGAGTGGCTTGGTGTTTTTTTAAAAACTTTGTATTTCTTTGATAGAACGCTCCTGATAAGCACAATAATTTTCGGCTATTTGTATCAGTTTTTTTAGTTGTTGTAATTCTTCTTCAGACATAAATACAAGGATAGAAATAAAAATTTAACATTTTTTTTGAAAAAAAATTTGGCAAAAATAAAAACAGGGTTTATCTTTGCAAGTGAAAGCTTTAGTGCTATAACTACCATCGTTCCTTCCTTAAACGAACTCCCAATTCTCCCTCTTTTACGATGGCTATAGTGCTACAAAGCTTGAGTTTTTTCATAGTGGGTAGGCTGGAGGTAACTCCAGCCTATTTTTTTTGTTCTTTTTCCTGTTTTTATCGCCGAACTGTTTTTGCATGTGCTTCTATTTCGTTGCTTACCCATAAAGCCAAGCGCAGTGCCTCGTAGCCGTCCTGAAAAGTAACGGGCGGCGGCATTTGCTGGCGAATACTTTTTGCAAAATATTCCAACTCCATTTTAATGGCATTGACGGCTTCGGTCGGATTTTGAACATAGCTGATAAATTTGCTGTGTTGAGTATCTATATCCAAACGCACCGAAGAAACATCTTGCGGCTCGTCGTCGAAAAGTTGTAAGATTTCGCTTTTCTTTTCCAAAAAATCTAAACTGATGTAGGCATCGGGCTGAAAAATACGCATCTTGCGCAGGTTTTTCATAGAAATGCGACTGGCGGTAATGTTGGCAATGCAACCGTTGGCAAATGTAAGCCGCGCGTTGGCAATGTCGGGATTAGTAGATACAATGGCTACTCCACTGGCGTGTACGGCGGTTACTTCGCTGCCCACTAAGCGGCGTACCATATCTAAGTCGTGTATCATCAAATCCATTACAACGCTTACATCGGTGCCGCGCGGGTTGAAAATTGCCAAACGGTGTGTTTCTATAAATAAGGGTTGTAATTTTTTATCTTTTAGTGCCAAAAATGCCGGATTAAACCGTTCTACATGACCTACTTGCCCTATGATACCGGCGGCGGTGGCACGTTCGGCGAGTTGTTTGCCTTCGGCTAAGGTGGCGGCGAGGGGTTTTTCAATAAATATATGTTTTTTTTGGGCGATGGCTTCCAATGCCAAAACACTGTGGTGCAGCGTGGGTGCTACAATATCTACGGCATCAGTGGCGGCAATCAGGGTGGCGGCATCGGTGAAACGAGGCAGAGCAGGATAATGAGATTGTACCCAAGCGGCGGCTTGTTCGTTGGGGTCGTAAAAACCTATTACTTCAAAATCTGCTATTTCGTGAAGCAATTTCAAATGGATTTTTCCTAAATGCCCCACACCCAATAGTCCTATTTTAATCATTTTTTTATAAATATTGCTGTGATAGATTGGTATATATTTATCAACAACAAAGATACGAAGCCTTGTGGTGAATGGTGTGTTTTATCGGAATATTTTCCCTTCGCTCAAAAAAAACAGTATCCCTGAACAAAATAAAAAATATCGCTAAATTTGTTCGCCTAAACCCAAAAATATTGCTCTTATATCGTGTTGTCTTCTATTATAAAGTGGTACATGTTGCGCCGCATCGATGAAATTGAGTATTTCAAAAAAGAACCTTTGTTGAAACAGAAGGAGACATTTCTTTATCTGTTAAATGAAGGACAAGATACTGTGTTCGGCAAAGCGCATCATTTTCAGGATATTCGCAGTGTCGAACAGTATCGCACTGCCGTACCCATACGCGATTATGAAGCGTATAAATCTTATATTGATCGTGTATTGCACGGCGAACAAAATGTTTTGTGGAACTCGGAAATAAAATGGTTTGCAAAATCATCAGGCACTACATCGGATAAGAGCAAATTTATCCCCATCAGTAAAGAATCTCGCAATGAGTGTCATTATCGAGGTGGGCGTGATGCTTTGGCTTTGTATTGTCAGGCATATCCCGATACGCAAATTTTTGAAGGAAAAGGCATCGTGTTAGGTGGCAGCCACGAAATCAGCCGTTTCAATGAGACGCTGCGCTACGGCGATTTGTCGGCGGTGCTGCTCCAAAATATGTCGCCTTTGGCACGTTATCTATCTTCGCTGGATATGGATATAGCTTTGATGAGCGACTGGGAACAAAAAATAGAACGCATCATTGATGCTTCACTTGGGCAGAATATTACATTTTTGGCAGGCGTGCCTACCTGGATGGTGTCGGTGATATTGCGCATTTTTGAGCGAAGCGGCGCAAATAATCTGGCAGATGTTTTTCCAAATTTGGAGTTGTATTTGCACGGCGGTGTGAGTTTCACGCCGTATCGTGCGCAATTTACACAACAGCTCATTCGCAGCCCCAAAATGCACTATTGGGAAACTTACAATGCTTCGGAGGGCTTTTTTGCGGTGCAAGATGAGCCGGAACGCAATGATATGCTTTTGATGTTAGATTATGGTATTTATTATGAATTTGTGCCTTTGGACGATTTTTTGGGCAACCCGCAGGCGGTGGCAGTGGGTTTGGAAGGTGTGATGCTTGACAAAAACTATGTCCTGCTCATCAGCACCAATACAGGATTGTGGCGTTATGTGGTAGGCGATACGGTGAGGTTTACTTCTTTGTTTCCGTTTCGGATACAGGTAAGCGGGCGCGTGAAAAGTTTTATCAATGCTTTTGGCGAAGAAGTGATGGTGGACAATGCCGACCGCGCCATCGCCGAAGCCTGTCGTAAAAGCGGTGCTTTGGTAAGCGACTATACCGTAGCTCCGATATATTTGGACGAACACGGAAAAGGCGGACATCAGTGGTTGGTGGAGTTTAGTCAGGAACCCGACAGTTTGGCGCATTTTGTGGAGATTTTAGACCAAACCCTGCAAAGCGTAAATTCTGATTACGAAGCCAAACGCCAAAAAGACATTGTGATGCAATTACCTTTGGTGCAGGCAATACCGGCAGGCACATTTTATCGTTGGCTGAAAATGAAGGGTAAAGCCGGTGGGCAGCACAAAGTACCGCGCCTTGCCAATGAACGGCAATATGTGGACGAAATTACGGAGTTGTTGAAATCAAGTGTTCAATAAAAAAATGTAAATAGAATATCGCTTGGGTGCTGTTGAATTGCAGAGCAACCGAAAAAATGAAAGCAAAATATATCAACCCCACCCACCGACTTCGGATTTTAAAAAAAAATCTTTGAAAAACAGAAAAGAAATACAAATAGCTCAACAATTAAAAAATTTGGGCGTGGATATGGCTGTTATTCGGCAATCAACCGGATTGAGTGCGGAGGAAATACAAAAATTATAGCATACTTTATATTTTATTATAGCATGGAAACTTTATTGCAATGGGATAATTTTCTTTTTTCGCTCATCAACGGCACTTGGAGCAATTCTTTTTTTGATGCCTTGTTGCCACTGCTGCGTACCAAAGAATTTTGGGCTCCGCTCTATATATTTGTACTGGCATATATTGCCTACAATTACTCGTGGAAGCAGGCTCTTATCCTGATTGCTTTTACGGCTTTGGCGGCGGGGTTGGCTGATTTTACGAGGAGTTCTATTATCAAACCCTATTTCAACCGCTTGCGTCCTTGTAATTCACCTTGGTTGCAAGAGCAGATTCATTTGTTGGTTCCTTGCGGTTCAGGAAAAAGTTTTACTTCATCGCACGCTGCCAATCACTTTGCTTTGGCGTGGTGCTGGATAATGATATGGGGGCGACAATATCGTTGGTTGATACCCGTTTTGTTGTTGTGGGCGGCGAGTATTGCATATTCGCAGGTATATGTAGGCGTACACTTTCCGTTTGACGTATTGGCGGGCGGTTTGTTGGGCACTGCTGTCGGAATTTTTTGCGGCTCAATGGCACAAAAAGCCCTGCAACGCCATCAAGCACCGCCACCCGCCACCGCGCCCGATGATTTCGGATAGCTAACATGATTTTACCGCACTTCCTGTAAATATTGCAATGCCGTATCTTCCTGACGGCGCATTTCGGCACTTTGTGCAGCATCTTTATCCGAAAAACCCAGCAAATGCAATACACCGTGTGCCATCACACGCGCCAACTCTTGGTCAAATGTCACCTGCAAAGTATCTGCATTATCGCGCACACGCTCTACGCTGATAAATAAATCGCCGGCGATTTTTCCGTTTTGGGTATAATCAAAAGTAATGATGTCAGTGTAGTAATCGTGTTGCAGATATTGGCGATTGAGTTCGAGTAAATACGCATCGGTACAAAAAACAAGATGAATGTTGCCCGCAACCGCCTCATGCTTTTTGATGAGATAGCGTAGCCAAGCGGCATAAAAATTTTGAGGGCGTAGTTTAAATTCTAAAGGAGGCTCAGTATAAAAGGCAATGGGCATAAAAAAGTGCAAGTGGTGAGGTATGCCAAGATATAAGAAAAAATATTTACAAATAAAATTGTTATTCTAAAACAAAAAAATATATTTTATCTTTTAACACTATTCATATACGCAGGTCATTAGCCTTGATATATGTGTCTTGTTTTGGGCGATTTTTATTTTTTTAGAATACTTATCGTGTTGCTAACAAAATCTATGTTTAGACTGCAACCTTCAAAAAAATCCAAACCGAGTACGCCATCAAGAGCCGTAAGAACGTTATTAGCTAAGAAATCGTAAGAACAAATCTCTTTATTTATAAGTGTTATGTCCAAGCAAGTTAGCTTACTTAGCTTGAAAACATACGCCTCTATTGTTCCTTTCGCTGTTTCCATCGAAACCGTTTTTATTGCGTCGTTTAGTGTATAACCTGCCATTAACAGTACGGTTAGGTCTATTACGGTATGCGTTGCACCTGTATCTAATGCGAGTGTTGCACGTTCATAGTTAGCTCTTGCAGGAACTAAAATTAGGCTGTCTGCGTTGTCACGTTGAAAATTGTATACATTTTTCGTCATAACCAAAACTTGCGGTTTTTAGGCATTCTTCCCGTAAACACACAAACAGTATCTTCAAAACCTTGTCTTAGTTCTTGTATTTTATAGGCTATTTCGCGCTTATCTTTGCTATGATACAATGGCACTCCTGATAAGAGCATATCAATAACAGCTCCTACAAAGTTATCTTCGCGCATCTGCGGATTACCCACCAACACCCATTGGTCAGGGTATTGGGCTTTTATTTCGGCGATGGTTAATACTTGTGGTTGCATAATAAACGTGTTTTATAAAACAAAGTTACGCCAAATTTTGCGGAAAGGGAAGTTTTGGGGTAACAAAGCACTATTTTAGTTGATTTGTATCTATGTGTAAAATAAGACTTTTAGTCAGCAAATATAAACACGTTTCCGAAAGCACCAATACCAACAACTTTTGTTTCTCCTTCCAAACTATATTTTGTCGTTGAGAATAAAATATAATTGTCTGTGCTGACACTATTGTCAATCATTCTATCAATTATTTCCTCCCCCCCTGTTCCCACCAGACGGTTTCAGTTGACTTTTGTTTCATCATATGAGTGTAAAGCTTGTATTTAACAACCTTTTTATGGCGGTACTCATTTGGATTTGTAAAAATTGCAACAAGGGAAATTATACTTGCTATAAAAAGAGTAACCGCTTGTTTTACTATTATATCTATTTCAAAATAATCTTTTGGGCTCATTTTTGATTAATTTTGAATTTTTAAAAAATGCAATTTATTGTATATCAATTTTTTAGAAAATTTGGGTAGTCCTAAAAAAGTAATGGTGTAAAGTAAAAAGTTCCGTACCCCTCTAAATATTCAGCATACATTTTAAATCACTACCAAAATCGCTCAAAATTTGGCATTACCCTTTTTGAAATTAAGCTTATAACTAACGCTTAAACTCAATTTCAACGGTTCTGCCGTTGTCGCAAAAATTGAGGCTGTTGGCTAAGGTGCGCATAATAAAAACACCACGCCCATTGGCTTGCGCCAAATTGCGGTGATGCGTAGGGTCAGCTACTTTTTTGGGGTCAAAACCTTCACCTTCATCACACACTTTAAAATTTAAACTGTTGTTGCTGATATTTGCGTTGATAACCACCTGCTTTTGGGGATTGAAGCGGTTTCCGTGCTTAATAGAATTGCTTACAGCTTCGGTTAATACCAAAAGCATATCATGGTGCATCATACTGTCTGCGCCACATTCTCTGCTGCATTTATCCACAAATTTTTCCAACTCCGCCATACTCTCTAATTGAGAGTTCAGTGTTAATGTAAACTTTCTCACATTCAGCATATAATATATTTATAGGCGAAGAAAGTAGAGTAGATTTTATAAAAAAGTGCTTGCTTCGCTTCAAATTAATAAAAATAAAACTTAATTTGTTTTACAACAATATAAGCTAATCAGCATCAACGATTAAACATAAATATAAGTTCCGGAAAATTTTAAAAAAATATAAAATAAACTTAAATGAGAGTGATTTTTGGGTGTAAAAAATACAAATACAAATATAAATATATAATTATTATTTAATTATAAATATAATATTTAAAATATATAAAATCATGTTTTTTTATTTTTTTTGATAAAAGGAGGCTACTTTTGTGAAATGCTTGCAATGGGGTAGCGGGCTTTGGGTACAATGCTGTGGTCGGCGAAATCTTTTTTGAGGTATTTGTGATAGGCACAAATGGCAATCATAGCGGCATTATCGGTGCAGTATTGAAATTGCGGAATATACACGCTCCACTGATGGGCGGCACCCATTTCCTGCACGCGGCGACGCAATTCCGAATTGGCGGAAACACCCCCCGCAATGGCTATTTGCCGAATACCGTATTGTTTGGCGGCTTTGTGCAGTTTTTTGAGCAAAATATCCACGATGGTTTTTTGCACCGATGCACATAGGTCGCTGAGGTGCTCGCTGATGAAACCTTCGGGCTGTTTTTGTAAAAAATACAATACCGAAGTTTTGAGACCGCTAAAACTGAAATTCAAATCACGCACCTGCGGCTCAGGAAAACGAAATGCTTGTGGATTGCCTTCGCGGGCGAGTTTGTCTAAAAGAGGACCGCCCGGATATGGCAGCCCCAACATTTTGGCGATTTTATCAAAAGCTTCGCCGGCGGCATCGTCAATGGTTTCGCCGATTACTTCCATCTCCAAAAAATCTTTTACCAACACTATTTGCGTGTGTCCGCCACTGACGGTAAGGCACAAAAAAGGAAATTGCGGCAGGGGGGCATCTATAAAGTGCGCCGACACGTGCGCCATCATGTGATTAACGGTGATGAGCGGAATATCCAATGCCAGCGCAAAGGCTTTGGAAAACATAGTGCCTACCAGCAGCGAGCCGATGAGGCCGGGACCGATGGTAAAAGCAACGGCATCTAATTCTTTTTTATCAACGGCGGCGCATTTGAGTGCTTCTGCCACCACCGGCACTATTTTTTCCTGATGCGCCCGCGATGCCAACTCCGGTACTACGCCACCGTATTCGCTGTGAAGTTGTTGGGTGGCTACTACGTTAGACAATATCACACCATCGCGGCAAACGGCAGCAGACGTATCATCGCAGGAAGACTCAATGGCGAGCAGCAGCGCACACATATATTTAATTTTTAAATTGAAAAAATTGAAAAAAACTAAGGAAATTTCGGAAAACGCTGAAAATCGGGTGGGCGTTTTTCCAAAAAAGCATTTCTGCCTTCTTGTGCTTCTTCGGTGAGGTAATACAATAAAGTAGCATTGCCCGCCAGTTCCATAATGCCGTGCTGTCCGTCGAGTTCAGCGTTGAGGCACATTTTTATCATACGCAAAGCCAAAGGGCTGCGCTGCATCATTGTTTTGCACCAATCCACTACTTCATCTTCCAATTGTGGCAATGGCACTACTTTATTTACAAGCCCCATTTCCAAAGCCTCCTGCGCCGAGTACTGACGACACAAAAACCAAATTTCGCGGGCTTTCTTTTGTCCTACCACCCGCGCCAGATAGCTGCTGCCGAAGCCGCCGTCGAAGCTGCCCACTTTGGGACCCGTTTGTCCGAAAATGGCGTTGTCGGAAGCGATGCTGAGGTCGCAAATAACGTGCAGCACATGCCCGCCGCCGATGGCGTAGCCGTTTACCATTGCCACTACGGGTTTGGGTAGCGAACGAATGAGTTTGTGCAAATCCAACACATTGAGGCGCGGCACGCCGCTTTTGTCCACATAGCCGCCCACGCCTTTCACATGTTGGTCGCCGCCGCTGCAAAATGCCTTATCGCCTTCGCCGGTAAGCACTACCACACTGATTTCGTTGGCTTCGCGGCAATGCTGAAAAGCGTCTATCATTTCTTTTACGGTTTCCGGTGTAAAAGCGTTGCGATAGCGCGGGCGGTTGATGGTTATTTTAGCGATCCCTTCAAAAAATTCAAATTTTATTTCGGTGTAGGTTTTAATGGTTTCCCACTGGCGTTGGCTCATAATTTTTATGGCGGAAGAAATAGGGGTGAATAAAAATGATTTTTTCAGGAGGCAAAGATGCAAAAGATTTTTAGTTTTAAAAAAAAGGAGTACAGGACACGTTTGTAAAAATGCCAACAAAAAAGCAGCAAATGAATTTTTTTGGCATTCATTTGCTGCTTTTAAAGATATAATAATATCAAAAAGAATGTCTTGTTGTGCTAATAAACGTGTTGTCCGCCGTTGATGGCTAAGTTGGCTCCGGTAATAAAGCTGGCTTTTTCAGATGCCAAAAACGACACCAAATAAGCAATTTCGTCTGTGCCGCCCAAGCGACCTACCGGAATATTGGCTACAATTTTGTTGCGAATTTCCTCGGGTACAGCCATTACCATATCCGTACCGATGTATCCGGGCGAAATAGTATTGACCGTGATACCTTTGGAGGCTACTTCAATGGCGAGCGTTTTGGTAAAGCCGTGCATACCGGCTTTGGCAGCGGCGTAGTTCACCTGACCAAACTGAGCGCGTTGCCCGTTTACAGAAGAAATATTGATAATGCGCCCCCAATTTTGGTTAATCATGGGATTGATACAATGGCTGCAACAATTAAATACGCTGTCTAAGTTAGAACTGATTACATCGCGCCAGTGCTGTTGGGTCATTTTGCGAAAAGCCCCGTCGCGCGTAATGCCCGCATTATTGACAAGCACATCAACCACACCGATTTCGGTTTCTATTTTTTTTATCATAGCGGCTACTTGGTCGTAGTCGGCTACATCAGCCTGATACATTTTAAAATGGTAGCCCTCCTGTTCCATTTGTGCTTTCCAGTCCGCCGCTTTTTCGGCACTGCGGTAGTTGGCGATAACGCGAAAGCCGTCTTTCGATAATTTTTTGCACATATCTGTACCCAAGCCGCCGGTGGCTCCGGTCACTAATGCAATGCGAGTATTGTTATTATCCATAAGATATTGAATTTTTTTCAATAATAGGATTTTTTCAAAATGCACCAAACAATCTGCTTATTTTTTTAAAAAAACAGTTTGCCGGTATTATGTTGATTTCTCTTGCAGTCGGCTGATTTCTTGTCGTATATCTTCCAATACTTTTTCATTGCCAATATCGCCATCTATACTAAAAATAATAAAAACTCTTCCGCCGTATTCGCTTTCAAAATCGGCAAAGCTGGCTTTCATACGTTCCGAAACGGAATAGTTGCCGAAATTTGATTGAGCCGTAACAGGTTTTATCTGCAAGCCAAAAGCATATTTACCCACCCAACCCATATAATCAACATCGCCGGAGTGGTCGAGTTCGGGCGGACTTTCTTCAAAGCGAATATTGGGAAAAATATGTGCTAAACCGTCATTTATTACTGATTTTTCACGGATGTAGCCGTCAAAAGTGCGGTTGATCGTTAAATTATGGATATAATCAATACAATCTTGCAGTGTAAGGTTATTAAAAGCCTCTTGCCATTCAGGAATTACAGTAACAGTTATCTTCTCATACAAGCGTACACCAAGCTCTTTTAAAGTAGCTTCGGTGATTTTGCTGCTGTTTTTTCCATCTGTTTGAGCATTTTCAAAATACCACGCTTCCCACGCTTCGATGGTGACGGGCTGACATTGTCTGATAAGTGCCATTACCGCACCTACTTTATTGGGTCGTGACAGCTGATAGGTTTGGCAGGCATAGTTTAAGACCTTTTCTTTTTTGCCAAAGTCTTTTGAATATCGTTTAGATACTTTCTGCGACATAAATTAAGTTGTTAAATTTATTTTTATATTTGAAATCAATAAGATTATCAACCAAGGCTAATTTATTTTTAAGCAGATGCGCATTTATAAAAGTTTTATTTTGGAGATACAGATATACCATTAAATGATTTTCATTATCATGTTTTTGATTGTCAAAACGCAAAAAAACTTTTTGCCCTTTAGTTTTCTGACGTAAGAATTCGGTGGCATCTGCACTTTTTGTTTCATCTTGTTTGATACCGATTAAACGCACAATCAAGTCATTATTTAAGCGCAGCAATTCGGGGTTAATGATTTCTTTTACTGTAAAATATTCTTCTTTTTGCGTATTTTCATTACCATCTATTTTTGAACCGAATTGTAATTTTTTTATATCAATTTTTTTATCTAATTGGTGTGTATCTTCAAAAATATAAGGCAGTTGCCGGATACGTTGTTCAAAATTTATTTCGCTTTTATCCTGTGCAACAATATCTATGCGTGTATTCTCAATATGATGTTGGTGCATTTGCAATTTTTGTTGAATAACAGGTATAAATTCGGGATTAATTTCGTAACCGCAAGAATTGCGTCCTAACTGATTTGCTACAGTTGATGTTGTGCCGCTTCCTAAAAAGGGGTCTAATACATTTTCTCCTTCAAACGAAAACATTTTTATTAATCGTCTGGGAAGTTCTTCGGGAAACATAGCAATATGGGCATCTTGTTTTGCTCCACCAAAATACCAGTGCCCGTTGAAAAAAGTATTCCATTCTTCTTTGGTCATTACAGAGTGCTGTTTTTGCTCGGCGGTAGGTTTGGGCGCATTTCCCTGCTTTTTAAACAACAAAATATATTCAAAATCCAATTTTACGATGCCATTGCGCGGATAAGGAAAACTGCCCATGATGCTAGCTCCGCCGGTGGTATTCATGGTCGTGTTTTTTTGCCATATAATTTGCCCCATAAAATCAAAGCCGATGATTTCACAAAATTTTATAATTTCGGTATGAATAGGAATTATTTTGTAACGCCCATAATACACCGACCTTGCGAATTGGTCGCCTATATTGATACACAAGCGACAACCTTTGTGTAATACTCTGTAACATTCCTGCCATACTAAATTCAAATGATTGATATAGGTTTCATAATCATCATTAAATCCGATTTGGTCGTTAGTGCCATAATCTTTTAACTGCCAATAAGGGGGCGATGTGACTACTAAATGAATGCTTTCATCTTTGAGTTCCTGCATATTTCGGCTGTCGCCGTTGATTATTTTATGATACGTTTTTTGCATCTTTTTTACGATTGATGGGTAAAATTAATACAAAATACGGCATCATACCAAAGTCTCTATTTCAAGGCATTGCAATCGGGGGCGGTGTCGGCTAAATAGGGGTAGCGCACCTGACTCAAAAACAAACCCTGCGGCGGCGCAGTGATGGGAATACGAAAAGGAACGGCACGCCGCACGGTATCTTCGTATTCGTCGAAGCTGATAACGCCTTTGCCCACCCACAGCACCGTACCCACAATGCGGCGAACCATACTGCGCAAAAAACGGTTGGCGGCGATATGAAAACGTAAACGAGCGTGGGTTTCGTCGAAGATGAATTGGGTTTGATACAGCGTGCAGAGCGAGGTTTTGGAGTCGTTGCTTTTTTCAAAAGAGTGAAAATCGCTGAAAGAATGTAGGAAGTCAAAGGCGCGGCGCGTTTTTTCAAGGTCCAAAACGGCGGGTGCGGGGAAAAAAAAGCTGAAACGGTCTAAAAAAGGGTCTTTGTGCAGATGCACATAATAATCGTAGGCGCGGTAGGTGGCATCGTAGCGGGCGTGGGCGGTATCTGCTACTTCTATGATGCGTTTGGGAGCAATGTCGCGGGGGAGTAGGCGGCTGAGGCGAAAAATTAAATCGGGGTGAGGAGGGAGGTCGCTGTCGAAATGAAGAAAAAATTGTGAGGCGTGAACGCCGGCATCGGTGCGCCCGCAACCCAGACTCACAATTTTTTTGTCGAATAACTTGGATAGTGCCGCATCTAACACCGACTGTACGGTGGTATGTCGGGGCTGCGCCTGCCAACCTGAATACCCCGTACCATCGTAGGCGATTTCCAAAAAATAACGCGGCATATTTTCTTTTTCAAATTCCCAATAAAAAAAAACAATAACAACTATATCATCTGTGTTGTATGTTCTTTTTTTATTGAAAAGGTAATTTCATTTTAAAGGGCATACCGCTTTTTTCCATTTTTGACATAGAGTGCAGCATGGTACGCATTTGCTCAAATTGTTTGATGAAATTATTGACCTGTTCAACGCTGTTGCCGCTGCCCTTTGCGATACGTTGGCGGCGGCTCGCATTGGTGAGCAACTGCGGATTGCGGCGTTCTTTGAGCGTCATTGAAAAAATAATCGCTTCTATTTTTTTGAAGTCCTGATCGTTGATTTCAATGTCTTTAACAGCTTTGCCCACGCCCGGAATCATAGAAAGAAGGTCTTTGATATTCCCCATCTTGCGGATTTGTGCCAGTTGCGACAGAAAATCTTCAAAGTCAAATTGATTTTTAGATATTTTTTTCTGTACACGTTCGGCTTCTTTGGCATCAAATTGCTCCTGTGCGCGCTCCACCAACGATACCACATCGCCCATACCCAAAATACGCTGCGCCATACGGTCGGGATAAAACACATCTATTTTATCCAATTTTTCGCCCGTACTGATGAATTTAATGGGCTTATTGACGGTGTATTTGATGGATAAAGCCGCACCGCCGCGTGTGTCGCCGTCGAGTTTGGAGAGTACCACACCCGTAAAATCAATGCGGTCGTTGAAACTTTTGGCGGTGTTTACTGCATCTTGACCCGTCATGGAATCTACCACAAACAGCGTTTCCTGCGGCTGAATCGCCTGCTTTACATGGTAGATTTCATTCATCATCTGCTCATCTATCGCCAAGCGTCCGGCGGTATCCACTATCACTACATTGTAGCCGTTCTGTTTGGCATGCGCGATGGCGTTTTGTGCAATGGAAACCGGATTTTTATTTTCCGGCTCTGAATATACCTCTACTTCAATTTGCTTGCCCAAAACGTGCAACTGCTCTATCGCTGCCGGACGATATACATCGCAGGCGACCATTAGCGGTTTTCTGTTTTTCTTTTGCTTGAGATAGTTTGCTAATTTTCCGGTAAATGTTGTTTTTCCCGAACCCTGCAAACCCGACATCAAAATAATGGTAGGGTTGTTTTTGAGGTCTAATTCGGCAACCGAGCCGCCCATCAGTTCGGTAAGCTCGTCATTTACGATTTTTACCATCAACTGTCCGGGCTGCACTGCTGCCAATACTTTTTCGCCCATAGCTTTGTCTTTCACTTTGTCCGTAAACTCTTTGGCGATTTTGTAGTTTACGTCAGCAGCTACCAAGGCGCGGCGAATTTCTTTTATGGAAGCCGCTATGTTGAGTTCGGTGATACGGTCGTTGCCGCGCAACACCTTAAACGCATTCTCTAAACTTTCTTGTAAATTATTGAACATGTTTTGAAACGATACAATATATTTGTTATAAACGAAAATTAAACAATCTGACCAAAAACATCTGTACTTCTGAGCGCATTTTTATAAGACATTGTATAGATTTTCATAAGTTTCACATAATATTTCCACTATTTGCCGTTCTCTTTGACGCATATCTCCCGATTTTTTATTAAATAAAAGATAAGCACTTATATTTCTGTATTCAAAATGCGCAAAAGTTTCCGTGCCGAATTTTAATGCTGTCAAATAGCGGTATATCCTGAAACGCTGCGTATTTTCATAGTTTTCTATTGATGAATTTTGAGTATCAATACTTCTGGCTCCCGAAAAAACAAAAGAAGCCTTGGGATCATCTTTTAAAAGTAAAGGAACTACATTAGCACACGTTATCAATAAATTATTTACATCTCCTTTATTCACGATTTTTGAATATTTGTTATTGCTTTTTTTGTCTTTTTTACAATAAAATTTAATTGCAAATACATCTCCTTCGTGATAATCGGCATGGAGGATATAGTGTAGTTTTGTTTTTGGCGAATAAAATTTATAGATATTAGTAAAAAGATGTTTGCTGTTGTCTTTACAACGTTTGCATTGAATAAAAATTAAGGTATAACCTAAAGAATTAAAACTCAAGGCACTAAATGTTGGGTTGGTGTGGTGATACTTTGTTGTTTTAGGTCTTTTTTGCTCAAATATTTGCCTCTGATTGAGCCGGAATTCAATTGTATTGTTTCGGCATCTTTGAGCGAACGCCAGCCTAATCTTTCGCCTTTGGTGGCTAAGGTAGAAGCAGGTTTTATTTTATTGGGCGTTTTTTTCATGGCGCAAAGTTAAATAAATCATTTTAAACAAAAAAAATCTGTTATCAAGTAATTTTTTATGAGATAACGTATTTTCTTTAAAAGTAGTTTATAACCGAAATATCTTTTTTCAAAGATACATCATTATAAATTTTCTTGCTGCCAAAGTTTCAAAAAAGCGGTTGTAAGCGTGTCTGCCTGAATTTCTTTTACGTCGTGCTCGGCAAAGAGAGCGGCATGCGGGCTTTGGTAGGGTGTCCAAGGGAGTAGTTCTTTATTATCCCACAAAAACAACACCACTGCCGGAATGCGGTGGGCGGCGGCAATATGGACGGCGGAAGTATCGGGGGTGATGAGTACATCAAAAAGTGTGAGCAGGGTCGCAAAATCGTGAAAATTGGATAAAGGCGGTGCTGCTGCGCTATGCGTAGCTTGTGCGATGTTTTTGATGTCTTGTGCGTGGGAGGGCAAGCCGGTTATCACCACCTGAACACGCTCGCCCAAGGTGGCTTTGATGTGGCGGATAGCCTGTATAAAATTGTTGCTCCCCCATTCTTTGCTCGCCGCCGAACCCGTAATATTAATGCCTACCCGTTTTTGGAGGGGCGAAGCCAAAGGCGGTAATTGTGCTCGCAGTTCGGCTTGTCGTTGGGGGGCTACGTCGTATTCCAATCGCAATTGTGCGGGCTGCGGAGCTATGTCAAAGGGCAACAGCAATTGTGCAATGCGCTCTACGATATGTACCTTGCCGCGATGCAACAAAGGTACTAAGTGGGTGTAGGCGTGGTGGTTGTTGGGCTTATCAATGCCGAGCATTTGTTTGGCACCGCTGCCATACATAATCAATGTAGAGGTGGCTGAAGGATTATCCATTAAATCCACTACTACATCGTAGTGTCGGGCACGCAACTGTTTCAGTAGCCGGAGGGTATCTAAAGTTTTTTTATTGTATATCCACGTATGGTTGATGTATTTTTTTAGGGCATTTTGGGTGCTGAAATTAGCTTTGCCGAGCAATATATCTATGTGAGCGTGGGGAAAATGTTGGCGCAGCAGCCGAATGAGCGGAAAAGTGATGAGTACATCGCCGATTTTGTCTTGTCGCAACAGCAATATATTAGGAGTATCGGATAGTTGCAGCGACAATTTCGGCTGTGTGATTATTTGCGGCTGTGTAGTGCGTGTAGGTAAGGCTTGCATGAGCCTTTTGCGAAAAGCGAGTTCTATTTTTTTTAAGATAGGGTCGCCGCGATGCGTAGTAGAAAGGGGGGCACTCATGCCGTTTTGGTATTGTGTGATGATGCGCTGCAAAAATAGGGAGAAGTTTCAAAATAAATAAAATAATAGAGTAGTATTGTTTTTTTGGGGGTCACAATAACTATCTGCCTTTTCATTGATTGATAATACTGCAAAAAAGGATTCAGTCGGATGGTATTTCTGCGACTGAATCCCTTTCTGCTTATTTTTTTGATAAAAGATAAATATACAACCCAAAAATGCCTATAATTTCGCCAAATTTTCGCTGAGGATTTTTATTTTGTCTTCGGCATCGGCTAATTTTTGCCGTTCTTTCTCTACTACCTGCGCGGGTGCATTATCCACAAATTGTGCATTTCCGAGTTTTTTCATAATCTGCTCTTTAAAACCTTCGTAATATGCCAACTCTTCTGCAATACGCGCTTTTTCGGCGGCGGCATCTACTTTTTCTGCCGCAATTTGCACATACAATTCATCTTTATTCACCACAAACATCGCTGCTCCTTGTAGTTCGCGGTCGGTGAGTTCAAATACTTCCAAGTTGCCGCGTTTTTTTACAATAGGCATAAAATTTTGATAATCACTCGCTTGTGCGGCTTTTAAATAAGCTTTTAAAGGCTCTTTCGGCGACATTTTGTGTTTTTGGCGCACATCGCGCAGCAATGAAATAATGCTTACCGCACTGTCGCCCTGACGAATGGCTGCTTCTGAATACGCTTGTTCGGCTTTGGGATATGCCGCTATGCAAATAGAGTCGGCGGCAGCACGCGGACGCAACAGTTGGTAGGCTTCTTCGCTGATAAAAGGCATAATGGGGTGAATGAAACACAACAACTGCTCAAAAAAATGAACCGTGGCTTCGTAAGTGGCTTCATCAATGGGTTTGCCAAATTCGGGCTTTACCATTTCCAGATAATCGGCGCAAAAATCGTCCCAAAAGAAAGAATAGAGTGTTTTTAATACCTCTGAAATGCGGTATTGACCAAAGAGATGTTCTACTTCATCGGCGGTTTTTTTCAGTTTGCTGTCAAACCAGTCTATCGCCGCCTGATTGTGTTCGTTGCGCTCGCCGGCTGCCACTTCCCAGCCTGTCACCAAGCGCAGGGCGTTCCATATTTTATTGCAAAAGTTACGACCCTGTTCGCAGAGTTTTTCATCAAACAACAAATCGCCGCCCGCAGGGGCAGAGAGCAACATACCCACGCGCACACCATCGGCTCCGTAGGTATTCATCAATTCGATGGGGTCGGGGCTGTTGCCCAGCGATTTGCTCATTTTGCGCCCTTGCTTATCGCGCACGATGCCCGTAAAATATACATCGTAAAACGGAATTTCATTGCGCCATTCGCAGCCCGCCATAATCATACGCGCCACCCAGAAGAAAATAATGTCGGCAGCCGTTACCAATACTTGCGTAGGATAGTAATAATTGATTTCGGTGTCGTTTTCGAAGCCGTCGAATACCGAAATAGGCCACAGCCAAGATGAAAACCAAGTATCCACTACATCTTCGTCTTGTTTTAAGTCGGCGAGGGTGAGTCGGTCGTTGCCGCTTTGCGCCTGTGCTAATTGCAGGGCTTCGGAAGCAGTTTCGGCAACTATGTAGGAGCCGTCCGGTAGGTAATAAGCCGGAATACGCTGCCCCACCACAATTGTCTTGAAATACACCAATCGCGGATATTTTCCATCCAATGCCGATAAATATTGACATAGTTTTCAGGGAAAAAATGAATTTTTTGTTGCAATACTGCTTCCAAAGCGGGCTTGGCGAGTGCGTCCATTTTTACAAACCACTGCTCGGTGAGGCGTGGCTCTATTACCACATGGGTGCGCTCCGAATAGCCCACTTTATTGGGATTTTCCTCTATTTTTACCAAATATCCGCCTTCTTCAAGCACTTGTATCATTTTTTTACGCGCCGCAAAGCGGTCTTCACCAACAAAAAACAGGGCTTTTTCGTTGAGTTTGCCCTCTTCGGTCATAATATCAATGAAGGGCAGGTGGTGTCGTTTGCCGAGTTCGTAGTCGTTGATGTCGTGGGCGGGTGTTACCTTCATGGCTCCCGTACCAAAAGCGGGGTCAATGTATTCGTCAAAAATAACATTAACTTCGCGGTTTACTATCGGAATGATGATTTTTTTGCCTTGCAGGTGCGTGTAGCGTTCGTCGTTGGGATTGCAGCAAACAGCGGTATCCGCCAAAATGGTTTCGGGGCGGGTGGTGGCAATGGTTACCCATTCGTTGGGTTCGCCGGATACCGCATAGCGCACATAGTAAAGTTTGGAAACGGTATCTTTGTGATATACTTCTTCATCGCTGACGGCGGTTTTGGCGGAGGGATCCCAGTTGGTCATACGCCAGCCTTTATATACCAAGCCTTTGCGGTACAAATCCACGAAGGTTTTGGTAACGGCAGCCGATAGTTTTTCCTCCATCGTGAAGCGGGTGCGTTCCCAGTCGCAGGAGCAGCCGAGTTTGCGGAGTTGCTGGAGGATAGTGCCGCCGTATTTGTCTTTCCATGCAAAGGCATGTGTAAGAAATTCCTCGCGGGTGATGTCCCATTTGTTGATGCCTCTTTCTTTGAGCATTGCCACTACCTTGGCTTCCGTAGCGATGGAGGCGTGGTCGGTGCCGGGCACCCAACAGGCGTTGTAGCCTTGCATACGAGCGCGGCGTATCAGCACATCTTGAATGGTGTTGTTGAGAATATGCCCCATGTGCAAAATGCCGGTGACGTTGGGCGGCGGAATGACGATGGTATAGGCTTTGCGGTGGTCGGGAACACTGCGAAACAGTTTTTTATCTATCCATTCGGCATAGCGTTTTTCTTCTACTTCGGCAGGATTATATACGGCTGATAAAGGAGGCATATAACTCATAAAAAGATAATGTGATGTAAAAGTTAAAAAAATACGAGGCGCAAAGGTACGTTTTTAGTAGCTCAGTAATACAAAAACTTAGATGTTTGTTTTTATCAAGGCAGTTCATTGCATCATTGAGCAGCTATTACTTTGCGCACAATATCCAAAATTTCGGTTTCCAATGCCTGAGCCTTGTCTTGCATGTTTTTTCCTTTTTGTAAAATATCTTGCACAAAGTCTTTATCTTCTAAGTCGGCGGCATTGATACATACATTCAAATAAGCACCCATCACGGCACTGCGGGCACACAATGCTCCTACGCCGGCATCGCTCACCGAATTGGGATTCCCCTGCTCCGCCATTGCTTTCATCAGTGCGAGGCTGTCGAAGGCTACTTCCATCGTGCGATACGGCACTAAAATCGCCTGCCGCAAAGCGGCTTGCATCGCTGCTTTACGGGCGGTTTTTTCGGCATCGGTGTTTTTCGGCATATCAAATACCGCCATGATCGCTTTAAAAGCGGCGGTATCGGCATCTACCAAATACAACAATTCTTCTTTGTGGCGTTGTCCGCGCTCTGCCCACTGCGAAAACTCCTCCCAGCGAGTGTCCCAGCCGCGCTTGTGCGAAGATAAATTGGCGACCATTGCGCCCAAAGCCGCACCCAAAGCTCCCATATACGCCGATATGCTGCCGCCGCCCTGGAGCAGGGCTTTCGGAGGCGGTTTCGTCGGCGAAGCGCACCAAATCCATCGCTACCAAGCGTGTGCCGGTGTCGCCTTCCATTACATATTCTATCACTTTTTTGTGCGGGTCAAAAGGAGCTAAATCGTCTAAGCCGAGCGATTTTACGGCTATTTTTATCAATTCGGCTTCGCCCACACCCACCGAGCGTTGTTGTTTGCGAAGAAAATATTTTCCGGCATCTAAAAGAGCCTGTTTCGGAATTAATCCGACCAACTCCGAGCCTGTAACGCGCATACCTCTGTTTTGTGCACTTTCGCATACGGCTTCGAAGGCTTCGTGGATAGATGTAATGCCGATGTTGGTGAGATTCATGGATATTTGGCAAATGCCGTATTCTTCAATATACCAACCGATGGCTTTTACGGATTTTAATTTGCCCGCCTGACGCAAAGTTTCGCCTTTTTCGTCTTTGAGTGGTTTTCCTTTTTCGTCTGTGAGCACCCTGCCGGCTTCGCGCACATCAAAGGCTACCGAATTGGCGCGGCGGGTGGAGGTAGTGTTGAGATTGACATTGTAGGCGATGAGGAAATTGCGCGCACCAATGGCGGTAACACCGTATTTGGGATTGAAAACAGCAGGTCCGAAATCGGGCTGCCAAGCGGGGTCGGTGAGTTTTTTGGATAAGCCTTCGTATTCGCCGGCACGCACCGTAGAGAGGTTGCGCCGCTCGGCGGTGGTGGCGGCGGCTTCATAAAAATAACCCGACAAACCCAATTCTTTGCCTACGCGCTCACCCAAACGGCGGGCGTAGTGGGCGGTTTCCTCCAAAGAGATATTGGCAAGCGGCACCAAAGGGCATACGTCGCAAGCCCCAAAACGCGGGTGCTCGCCATGATGACGACTCATATCAATGAGTTCGTAGCATTTTTTGATGAGCTGAAAAGCCGCTTCGCACACCGGCTCCGGCTCGCCGACAAAGGTGATGACAGTGCGGTTGGTGGCTTTGCCCGGGTCTGTGTCTAAAAGTTGTACGCCTTCAACGGCGCGTACAGCATCACAAACGGCTTCGATGAGCGCGGGGTCGCGCCCTTCGGATATATTGGGAACACATTCTATGAGGCGTTTCACGAGATGATTGTTTTATTTTTTTTTGAAAATATATAAAAATTGAACACAAAAATAAAACGATTCGCCGTGTTGCCCTATAAAGATTTTAAAAAAACCTTCTGAACCTTGATTTTTGTATTGTCTGAAAGTAAAAAATGCAAGAATAAACTTCAAAGTTTATTCTTGCATTTTTTTAAGTTTTATGTTTCTGGTAAAAATAAAATTTTTAATACGGCGAGTGTGCAACCTTTTCAGATTTTTCAATGCTGCTCTTTTACACAAAAATTATCAAAAAACGGTTTTCTTATTTTTCTATACTCCACAGCACAAAATCGGTGGATAAAGTACCGGATATTTGAGGAATTTGTGCGCCGGAGGTTTGTGTGCCTACAAAAAACTGTGCAAAATCAAAGGCTTCCTGCAAAGAAATACAACCGTCCTCATTACCCGCTAAAAAATCGGCTTCGCCGCGCAAGCCCTCCAAAAAATAATAAGTGAAATAACCCATTTCTTTTTCGTCATACTCCTGCGAAATTTGGTCGGCGGCAGAGGCGGATATGAGCGTAAAGCCTTCGTTGAACTGATTGTAGAGCAAGTCGCTCACAGCACCAAAGTAGATGGCATCATTGACGGCGGCGGCGTGGCAGGCATCTAAGATGAGCAATTTGCGGCGGGCGGGGCAGTTGCGGAGGAGCATTTTCAAACCTTCAAACTCCATAATATCGCCATTGGCGGTGAGGTAGTGTGTAAGCCCTTCCTTTGCGCCGTGCCCCGAAAAATAAAAAATCGCCAAATCGTTTTCGGTGGCGGTTTCGCACATCTTCGTCAAAGAGCGAATGATGTTTTCTTCGGTGGCGGCGGCATTGGTAAGCACTTCTACCCAGGCGGTCTGTTTTTGATAAGCAGACTCCGCAAGCAAAAATTCGTGGAAAGCCAGCGCATCTTTGTGGCAATAGCTCAAATCATTGATGTAGGCATAATCCGAGATGCCCACAATTACAGCGTGAATTTTTTCGGGGCGTTCGGAAAAAAGCAGACAAGGGCGTGTAAGTTCCACTGTTTGAGCCGACAGCCACACCGCCCACAACAAAGCACACCACAGCAGGCTCACTTGCGCAGCACGCCTGAACCATACAGCAGAAGAGTAATACATAAAAAAAATTGGTTTAAAGATACATTAATAATATGGTGAAATCATCAGATATACCAATACGCCTGTTGCCGATACATAGAGCCACAAAGGCATTGTGTAGCGAGCCAAACGGCGGTGTCGTTCAAAGTTGCCCGAAAAAGCGCGTAAAAAAGTAAATAAAATCAAAGGCAATATCAGAGCCGCCAAAATGATATGCGTGAGGAGGATAAAATAATAAATATATTTTATCGCTCCTGTGCCGCCGTAGCGCGTGGACTCGGTGAAGGTGTGATAGGTGACGTAAGATACCAAAAACAAAGCCGACAGCACCAAAGCTGCTATATTGCAACGGCGGTGCGCCGCTATTTGTTTGTTTTTGATAAAATACCAACTCGCCAGCAGCAACACAAATACCGTTCCGTTGATGAGGGCGTGAAAAAGCGGCAAAATTTTCGGATTAAAGGGAAGCTCCAATGCCGTAGGCGGTGCTATGTTGAACAATACGACCACCAATAGCGGCACAAGCACCGATACCACCACGATGATTTTTTCCCAAGAACGGACGCTATGCTTTTCTATCATTATCAAAAGTTTGTTTATTTCAACAATCAGTAAAAATTAAGGTTGTATATTTTGAATTTATAAGCGCACTAATTTTTCGGTTTTCTGCCAGCCTGTGCCGGAAATCTGTATCAGATAAGTGCCTTTGGGCAAAGCCGCCGGCATCGTGAGCGGAATGATATGCTCGCCCGAAGGGTAGGTTTTTTTGCCCCAGTCGGCAACCTGCCCGCCGTTGATGCTCCACGCGCTCACCTGTATGGTTTCGCTGCCGTTGAGTTGTAGTCGGAGTTGTGCATTTTGTGGTGTGTGCAGCACATTTGGTATTAGGCGGCAGGCTGCGCCACCACCCGAAAGTGCGGCGGCTTCGTTGCCGTTGCCCACCAAACCCGCCTGCTCCAACGAAAACACCCCCCGCCCGTGGGTGGCTACGGCTACGGTATTGTCAAAATCGCGGGATTGTATCATATTCACCGGAACAGTACCGATTAAATCGGGGCTTTCGCGCGTCCATATTGTATTCGCTCCTGCCAAAATATTACACGAAAACAAACCCACTGTGGTACCTGCATAGTATTTCTTTTGTCCGAAATAATTATGAATATCCACCCACAGCACCGAGGGTCCACTGCCACTGCCATCGGCGTTTTCTTCTAAATTTCCGCTCACATCTTGCCAGCTTGTGCCGCCATCGTAGGTATAAAAAATACTTTTTACGCCGTAATTGGAAAATGATACCAAAATATCATCGACAGAGGCATCGTCGAGTGTAATGCAACTCGTGTAGGCATTGGCAGGAAACAGTGCGGAAGATATATTTTCTTTTACATAAACACCATTGCTGATACCTTTGAGGCGAAATACTTTGGAGCGGTCGGTGGCATAATAGAGTGCATCTTCATTGATGGTGGATTTGGCGATAAAGGAAATAGTGCCTTGCTGCAAACTATTGACGGTAGATGCGCTTATTTTTTTCCATTTATTCAAAGGTTCGTATTCATTGCTGTCCAATTCAATGGCATCTAAACTATCTAATACATACACCGAAGTAGCGTCAAAACTGTATAGTTGGTTGAAGGTGGAGGGGTCTAATACAAAAGGCTGTATAAAAAGATGCTCTTTATTGGCATCAATGCGCGTAAATCCGGTTACTTTGCCGTAGTCGTCTATGCCGAATTTAAAAATTTTACCATTTTGCCACGATAAATAATAATTATGCCGTCCGGCATCTATCGCTACATAAGCACCGTCGCCATAAAAAACTTTGCTCCACGGAAAATCGCCGTCATTGCTGTTGGTAAAATAAATGCCATTATCCTGCATACCGCCAATCATCAAATCATTGTCTGCCAAATTCGGTTCAATAGCTACGGTATAAAATTGAGAGGTAACATAGCCGTTGTTGAGGCTTTCCCACTGTACGCTGTCGGCGAGGGGAGCGGCGGTATAATGCAAGCCGCCATCGCTGCCGGTATAGAGGCGGTTGGGATATTTGTCGTTGAAGGCGAAATAATGAATATCGGGGTGATGATTGGGATATACATAATTGGAGGGGGTTTCAGTGTCGCACTGATAGCCGCCTATCCATTTGGTATGGTCAGCCGTAGTGAAGGCATCGGTGGAACGATATACGTTGGTGCCGCCTAAATACACCACCTGACAATTGTCGGGCTGAAAAGCGATGCACATATCGTAGCCATATTGCGAAGAATAGGGTGCGAAATCAAAATCGTAAAATCCGAGACAAGAGCCTTTGGGCAGGTTGGTGGTGCGGTTGTTCCAAACGCCGCCCTCGCCGCTACCATCGCCCGAAACGTAGGTGTAGTGCCACAACTGGTGGTTGTTGGTGCCGGAATTGACCAAAAAGAACACTTCGTTTTCGTTATTGGGGCAAGCCGCCAGCACCACTCTGTTGAACAAATTCGGAAATCCGGTCGGCGTTATTTTTGTCCAAGTGGTGCCATCGGTGGAGCGATACAAACCTTTGGCGGCATTGCCCGCACTCATAGCGGCATACAACACGCCGGAGGGAGTCATAATAATGTCGGTATAAGTAGATTGAGTGCCACTGCCGAAGCCCAGCACCGGTTGCCACGAGTCGCCGCCGTCTGTGCTACGCATAATGCCGTTATATACAGCCGCATATACCACATCTTCGAGGGCACTCAGGGGGGTAATATGATCCACCACCACGCGCCACACAATATCAAAAGTGCCGTCTGTGGTGTTTTCGGGGGTGTCGGCGAGGGTAGCGGGGAGTAATTGCCAAGAGTTGCCGTTGTCGGTAGATTTAAAAATACCATTGCCGGTGGTGACATTGCTGAACGAAGCGGCACTCACCACCCCGTATTCTTCGCCGGTGCCCGCATACCAGATATGTTGGCGATTGGCGCGGCGGTTTTGGGCAATGGCGGTAAAGCTGTGTATTTGGTCGGGGTTGCTTACTTGCGTAAAACTCGCGCCGCCGTCTGTGCTTTTCCAGATGCCTCCGGTTACGCCGCCGGCTATGATGTTTTCTTGGTTTTGTACATCAAAAGCGAAAGCGCGGGTTCTGCCTCCTATATTATAAGGACCTCTTTTGGTCCATACTTTATCTTCGCTGCTTTTGGCGGCGGCGGTGGGTAGGGTAGCAGCAAATGCCAATTCGCGGTGGCGCATATTGGGCGGCACTGCACCCGATTGGGGATTGCGCAGACGCTGGAGTTCGTAGGTGCGGCGGGCAAAAGCATCTTCGCGCGAGCCGATGCCTTCGGGGGTGGCTTCGTGCGGGGGGCGCACCTGATTTTGTTGGCAACTGCTCAACCATACGATACTCAAAGCACAGCACAGGGCAGGCATAGCACTAAAAATCCGCTTCATCATAAGAAATAAAAGGGGGATAAGCATTGAAAAAAACAGGAACAGAGGCTCTGGCTGGCGATAACAAGGATAAAGGAGCCTTTTCTTGCGTTCAAAGATAAAAAATACCTGATTGAAAGGAGGATATTTTTTTATTTTTTGCTCAACTTAAAAAGAAACGTTTTCGGGGTTTATATTACCGATACCCCGAAAGGGGCAGTAATATTCTACTTTTTGATTATTTGCAACAGAAACCTGAATTTGTAAAATTTTAATCAAATGTACAACGAGTTGTCAATGGCGAAAATTTAAAGGATAATTTGCCTTGTTCAGAGTACGCACTATTATTTTTATTTATATTTTTATTTGCTTTTTATATTGTGCTTTGCAAAATATAATTATTTTTGAATATTTATATTGCATTACTCAATTTTTTAAAACACAATAACTTCAGTATCAATCATAATGAATGAGAAAATCAACAAGTGGAGTACCTTATATATATATATATATATATGCGCTCTTTATGCCCGGGTTCACTGCCATTACGAATAATTTGTTGCCTGTTTTTAAGCGATATAGAATAGCCATAACGATGTCTTCTATGGGAATTTTGATTTTTGTATCTCCGATTACCCAATATTAAATGTATAACTATTCATTTTTTGATAATATTTTTGCTTGCTACACTCATTTTTGTTGATTTTTTATGATTTAGTAAAAGGTCTAAACAGAATGAGCGTATTTTTTTTAAAATTATGCCTTTTGTCTGTGCTTATTCCCTGATTTATGAAGTTTTAAACAACTTCAAAAACTTTGCAGTATGAGTTTTCGCAAAAACAAGCTGATATTAGTACCTGCGCTGCGTGCGCCCGATGCTCTTGAACCTATAAGCGCAAAATCAATTTTCGGCGAACGCATTTCGCTGCGAGCATCGAGCGTGGTTTTCCTGTTTTTTAATCTTCAAAATTTTAATATAATGAAAAAAGTAATTACACTACTCTTCGCGCTGCTTTGCGGCGCAACGGCTACTCTGGCACAAACGACGCGCTATGTAGCCCCTACTGCCACAGGCAGCGGCGACGGCTCTTCGTGGGCGAATGCCAGTGGCGATTTACACGCAATGATTAACGCTTCCGCAGCAGGCGATGCCGTATGGGTTAAGGCAGGCACTTACAAGCCTACCGCTTACCCAACGGGTTGCGTGAGTTGTAGCACCCCACGCGACTACACTTTTTATGTCAAAGACGGCGTAAAACTCTATGGTGGCTTTGCAGGCACCGAGACGGCTCTGAGCCAACGGCTCATCACGACGAATGTAACCACCCTTAGCGGCGATATAGGCACGGCAGGCGATGCCACTGATAACGCCTACCACGTTGTATTGGCTTCCACAGGGAGTGGTGGTGTGGGGGTTACTGTGGATGGCTTCACTATCACAGGCGGTAATGCAAACGGAAGCAACTATATTACTGTCAATGGGTATACTATCTACAGAAACGTTGGCGGCGGGATTTATACATATAATGGCACGAATACCATCACCAATAATACCCTTTCGGGGAATTCGGCAGACGGCGGCGGCGGGATTTACACCGAAGGCGGCACGAATACCCTCACTAATAACACCCTTTCGGGGAATTCGTCAGGCTACGGCGGCGGGATTTACACTTACTACGCCACCAATACTATCGCCAATAACACCCTTTCGGGCAATTCGGCAAGCGGCTACGGCGGCGGGATTTACACTTCCTTCGCCACCAATACTATCGCCAATAACACCCTTTCGGGGAATTCGGCAGGCAACGGCGGCGGGATTTACACTAACTACAGCACGAATACCATCACCAATAACTCCCTTTCGGGGAATACGGCAGGCAACGGCGGCGGGATTTACGCTCATGAGCATACAAATACGTTTACCAATAACACCCTTTTGGGGAATTCGGCAGGCAACGGCGGCGGGATTTACTTAGATGCCGATATGTCAGGTATAGCTAATTTCACAAACAATATTTTCTGGGGCAACCAAAAAGGGGGCAGCAGCATCGTAGCAGGGGCAGATTATTATAATAATCTTGCTATGGTTACGGTTACCTTCACCAATAACCTCTTGCAGTTAGCTTCGGGTACTTATACCGATGCAAATTACAACAATTTGGGCACACAATCTGGCAATATTTTCGAGACCGACCCACTTTTCGTCAATGCTGCCGATATAGACGGCGCGGACAATCTCCACCGCACGGCAGATGATGGTTTGTTTTTACAAAGCACCAGCCCCGCTATCAATGCAGGTACTGCCACAGGCGCACCCGCTACCGATATACTCGGCACTGCCCGCCCACAAGGCACAGGTATAGATATGGGGGCGTATGAGTGGTTTAATTCTTGCCCAAGTGTCGTTACGCTCTATGTAGATGCGAGCATCGCTGCAAGCGGCAACGGAGAAACGTGGGCAACTGCCTACAAAACTTTGGACGAAGCCCTTGCCGTAGCGCATTGTTGTAGTATTATAGATACTATCAAAGTAGCTGCGGGTACTTATCTCCCTACCAAAAAGCCCTACAACGGCTGCACCGAAATGACTACTGCTGATGCTCGTGATATTACCTTCCATCTACCCGACGGCTTGGTGCTGTGGGGTGGCTATCCCGCAGGCGGTGGCGTGCGCAATAGTGCCGCCAACGTCACCACCCTAAGCGGTGACTTCAATGGCGATGATGTCGTAACAGGTAGCGGCGCAACACTTTCTATTACAGGCAATGGCGAAAATGCTTATCACGTTGTATTGGCTTCTGCGCCAACGAGTGGCGGCATAGGCGTAACCATTGATGGATTTAGCATTATAGGGGGGCATGCGAATGGCAGTGGTCCCGTAAGCGTCAATGGAAATAACATTTATCGCTACCACGGTGGCGGCATTTTAGCCTATCGCGGTACGAACACGCTGACCAATAATATCCTATCGGGTAATTCAGCAAACTCCTACGCCAACGATGCCGGTGGCGGCATTTGCGCCTTCTACGGCACGAACACCATAACCAATAATATCTTGTCGAAAAATAGGGCATCATACTTCGGCGGTGGCATTTGCGCCTTTTACGGCACGAACACCATAACCGATAACAACCTATCAGGAAATTGGGCGAATACCAATGGTGGCGGTATAGGTACCTTTATAGGCTCGAATAACACGCTCGCTAATAATACTCTGTCGGGAAATTCGGCAGGCTACGGCGGCGGCATTTACACCAATAACAGCACGAACACACTTACCAATAATACCCTGTTGGGAAATTCGGCAGGTTGGGGCGGTGGCATTTACACAGATATCAGCAGCACGAATACCATAACCAATAATACCTTGTCGGGAAATTCATCAGGTAACGGCGGTGGCATTTACATAGGTAACAGCACGAACACCCTAACCAATAATACTCTGTCGGGAAATTCGTCAGGTAATGGCGGTGGCATTTACATAGATAACGGCACGAACACCCTAACCAATAATACCCTGTCGGGAAATTGGGCCACTAACGGTGGTGGTGGTGGTGGTGGTGTTTACACCAATAATGGCACAAATGCCTTTATAAACAATATCTTTTGGGGGAAATAAAAAAAGGAACGAATGCAAATATCTTAGCCGCAGACTATTTTGCAACTAATACCAACGGCAATATCTTCACCAATAACCTCTTGCAGTTAGCCACAAGCAATTACCCTACTGATGCAAGTTTGCCTTATGGCATAGGCACAGCCGCCAGCGGTAATATCTTTGCCCAAGACCCGCTTTTCGTAGATGCCGCCGATATAGATGGCGCAGACAATATACACCGCACCGCAGATGATGGCTTGCGTTTGGTATATGGCAGCCCCTGCATCAATACAGGTAATAATATAGGCGTAGCCGCTACTGAC
The DNA here is from genome assembly GCA_016711285.1 of Sphingobacteriales bacterium. Lineage (NCBI taxonomy): Bacteria > Pseudomonadati > Bacteroidota > Sphingobacteriia > Sphingobacteriales > Sphingobacteriales bacterium. The sequence continues at coordinate 608,024 of JADJTG010000002.1, read as the reverse complement.
ATTACAGGAGCAGCCCGCATACAAAACACCACCGTAGATATGGGTGCGTATGAAGGCGGTGTATGCCCCCCCAGCACCCCAACCCTCTATGTAGATGCCAGCATAGCTGTAAGCGGCAATGGTCAATCGTGGGCTACCGCCTACCAAACCTTAGACGAAGCCCTTGCCGTAGCGCATTGTTGTAGTATTATAGATACTATCAAAGTAGCTGAAGGTACTTATCTCCCTACTAAAAGCCTTACGATGGCTGCACTGAAATGACCACTGCTGATGCTCGTGATATTACCTTCCATCTACCCGATGGCTTGGTGCTGTGGGGCGGCTATCCCGCAGGTGGTGGCGTGCGGAATAGTATCGTGAATATCACCACCCTAAGCGGCGATATAGGCACGGCAGGCGATGCCACTGATAATGCCTACCACGTTGTATTGGCTGTTGGTGCTACAGGCGTTACTGTGGATGGTTTTACTATTACAGATGGTAATGCAGATGGAATAGATCCTACAAATCCTACAGGTTTTTCATATCTTAACGTCAATGGGAATAATATAAATAGAGCATACGGCGGCGGGATTTTGACCCAAGACGGCACGAATACCATCACCAATAACACCCTTTCGGGGAATTCGGCTTACTTCGGCGGCGGGATTGCCTCCCAAAACGGCACGAATACCATCAGCAATAACACCCTTTCGGGGAATTCAGCTACCAACGGCAGCGGCGGCGGGATTTATACTGATAGTGGCACGAATACGCTGAATAATAACATCCTTTCGGGGAATACGGCTTACAGCGGCGGCGGGATTTCCTCCCAATACAGCACGAATACCATCAATAATAATACCTTTTCGGGGAATACGGCAAGCTACGAAGGCGGCGGGATTACCACTTATGTTAGCACGAATACCATCAATAATAATACCTTTTCGGGGAATTCGGCTACCAGCTACGGCGGCGGGATTTTCACTGGTTATTATTGCATGAATACGCTGACCAATAACACCTTTTCGGGGAATTCGGCTACCAACTACGGCGGCGGGATTTACAGTACTGAAAACATAAATACGCTGATCGATAACACCCTTTCGGGGAATACTGCAAATGAAGGCGGCGGAATTTACACTTATTTAGACACGAATACCCTCACCAATAACACCCTTTCGGGGAATTCGGCTTACTTCGGCGGCGGGATTGCCTCCCAAAACGGCACGAATACCCTCACCAATAACACCCTTTCGGGGAATTCGGCTACCAACGGCGGCGGCGGCGGGATTTATACTAATGAGGGCACGAATACGCTGACCAATAACACCCTTTCGGGGAATACGGCTTACGGCGGCGGCGGGATTTACACCCGAGACTGCACGAATACCCTCACCAATAACACACTTTCGGGGAATACTGCACAAAACGGCGGCGGGATTTACACTTTTTACGGCACGAATACCATTAGTAACTGTATCTTTTGGGACAATCAAAAGGAGGCAGCAGTACCGTTGCAGGGGCAGATATACAAAACGATGCAGCATTTCCCGCTACCAATACCGTTACCTACTGCCTTACGCAGCAAAACAGCATTTACAGCACAGGTACTGGCATTATCAACAACCAAGACCCGCTTTTTGTCAATGCTGCCGATATAGACGGTGCAGACAATATCCACCGCACCGCCGATGATGGCTTGCAACTAAGTTGTGGTAGCCCTGCTTACAATGTAGGCACCGGCACAGGTGCACCTGCCACAGATATTACGGGTACTACACGACCACAGTTTGGAGCAGTAGATATGGGAGCTTATGAGAGAATAGAAAATTGCTGTACGGCTAATAAGGGAACCTGGGTGTATTAATGCTCTTTTTGCTCCGTATCCGGTACTTTTGTAAAAAACCCTTTGTTTTTTACTGTATATTAATGTGTATCGTGGTGTTTTTTTGTTATGTAACTTATTTTATAAGATATTAAAAACCCCAAAAAACACCTGAATATCTTTTCTTTTTTTATAATTATTTTTAGCCTTTATGCGATAATATCACCGGCATCTTCGAGATGTCGGTGATATTAATAAAACTTTGTCAAAGTTGAGTAGCCGAGTTGGGGAGTGTTTCAGCCGAATTGGGGCGGATTCTATTAAAACTTTGTCAAAGTTCGAACTTTGACAAAGTTAGGCAACCGAGTACGGTTGTTCCGTTATTCGGCACGGTTGTTCCGTTATTCGGCACGGTTGTTCCGTTATTCGGCACGGTTGTTCCGTTATTCGGCACGGTTGTTCCGTTATTCGGCACGGTTGTTCCGTTATTCGGCACGGTTGTTCCGTTATTCGGCACGGTTGTTCCGTTATTCGGCACGGTTGTTCCGTTATTCGGCACGGTTGTTCCGTTATTCGGCACGGTTGTTCCGTTATTCGGCACGGTTGTTCCGTTATTCGGCACGGTTGTTCCGTTATTCGGCACGGTTGTTCCGTTATTCGGCACGGTTGTTCCGTTATTCGGCACGGTTGTTCCGTTATTCGGCACGGTTGTTCCGTTATTCGGCACGGTTGTTCCGTTATTCGGCACGGTTGTTCCGTTGTTCGGCACGGTTGTTCCGTTATTCGGCACGGTTGTTCCGTTATTCGGCACGGTTGTTCCGTTATTCGGCACGGTTGTTCCGTTGTTCGGCACGGTTGTTCCGTTATTCGGCACGGTTGTTCCGTTGTTCGGCACGGTTGTTCCGTTGTTCGGCACGGTTGTTCCGTTGTTCGGCACGGTTGTTCCGTTGTTCGGCACGGTTGTTCCGTTGTTCGGCACGGTTGTTCCGTTGTTCGGCACGGTTGTTCCGTTGTTCGGCACGGTTGTTCCGTTGTTCGGCACGGTTGTTCCGTTATTCGGCACGGTTGTTCCGTTATTCGGCACGGTTGTTCCGTTATTCGGCACGGTTGTTCCGTTGTTCGGCACGGCAGAATTAGGGAGGATTCTATTAAAACTTTGTCAAAGTTCGAACTTTGACAAAGTTGGGCAACCGAGTTGGGGAGGGGCTGAGACCCAATACGAACAAAAACTAATTTTTTTTTGCCTCACACACAATATATGGTATAGGTAGGACGTTATAGTGGCGATATTCTATTTTATTACTACCATAAATTTTAAAACCAAATGGATTACATTCCTCGTAGCGATGCCGATTTATTGAGTTGGCTCGACAATTACAGCAAAAAAATTACCACGCACGGAGCTGCTTTGGGTATGACCGCCGCCGAAATTACCGCCGAAAAAGACCTCTGTACGGCGGTGAAGCAGGCTATTTTTGCGGTGCAAGCCAAAAAAGACGAACTCAAAGCCGCCGTGAGTGCCAAAAACGACAGCATTGCCGCCAATATTACGGGCAAACTGCGTGCTGCCATTGCCCGCAAAAAAACGCACCCCGCTTTTACGGCGGCTATCGGTGATGAGTTGGGTATCAGAGGCGGCGACGAACCCCTCAATACCGATGCCCACCTCCCCGAAGCCAAAATTGCGGTAGTGGGCAACGTGATACGCATCAGCTTTAAGAAAAAAGGCAGCGATGGCGTAAATATCTACAAACGGCGCAAAGGCACGGCACAGTGGCATTTTTTGGCACGCGACACCCGCAGCCCCTACGATGACCACATAGAATTGGAAAACCCCGCCCAACCCGAGCACTACGAGTACCGCCTTTTTGGGGTGATAGATGACGTAGAAATCGGGCAGCCCAGCCAAATTTTGGAAGTGGTATTTGGTGCGTAGCAGGGCGGCAGATATGCGCCTTCGGCAGCTTGCCTGCCCCCTTTTAGCGATGGCTTAGAAGGGGGCATTTTTTTTGTTTTCTCCAAGCCTCCCCGCAAAAAAAAACACCTCCTTTGCGTAAAAGATAAAAATATAGTTTATATTTGTTGCAGTAGAGACCATTTACTACTTGCCACAAAAAAACTAAACTGCTATGCAAAGTCGTGCGCCGCCTCAAAAACAGAGCTATTTAAAATCCTTTACATATCATAAAATAGATATGAAATAAAATCATTTTAAAACTCAAAAACATACAATAAATGAAAACGCTAATATATGCAACCCTGTTGGTTGCACTTTCAATGAGGGGGCAGGAAGTGCTGCTCACCCCCGCCCAACAACTGAGCAAAACACCGCAGGATAATGAAATAATCATAGGTGATAACAGATATGAAATATTTTTTAGAGACCGCCTCACAAAAGACACCTGTGCCACATTTGACCTGAAAGCCCATAACCCTTATTATGTAAAAGGTTTAAAGTATAATAACCTCAGTGGTTATACAGCAGATGAAGTTAAACTAAAAGTCAGAAACGGTGTAGGTCGTTACGATATCAAAGGCTTATCTCGGAAAGAAGTAATTCGTATGTTCAAGCTCTACAACACACCCGCACCCATACCGCCCGATTATATTTTTGAATCTGTATTTATTGGAGGTTATGTATATGAAATAAAAGGGGATAAAGCCATTATTAGTTATTTTTGCAAATTCTCAGGCAGAGAAAATGGGGGTGGACACAGTGGCGAATTATTATTAGCCAATCGGAGTACTTTTTTGGTACTCAACAATCAAGGCGAAGTGCTTTGGCAAATAAAACATATTCCCGCCGATGCCAACGCCGACCTTACTACCAATGGTCGTTATATCGGGATTTGCTACGGTAATTTTGCAGAAGACTATACCGGAAATTATTACGGCAAAAACGGCACCTGGATATATGACTTAGATACCAACGAAAAAATATTAGACCAAGCATTTTCTGCTGTAGGAGTAGGATTGGGAGAACGCGACAATATATTCGGTTTGCATTTAGGAGCTACTCATCGGGATAGCATAACCTTATGTGCACTTGATGTGGAAAAAAGGACTATATATACATTAACTGTTAATGAGAAAGAGTATTCCTCTAAGGCCTCAAGACCCGGGGAATATAAGAACTTAGAATCAGGGAGAGGTTTTATCTGGAAAGGGAAAACCTATAACTATGATAAAGATTTTAAACAAACCCCTTTTCATCAACCATTAAAAATTAGATAATCACCATGAAAAATATTATTATTTTACTGCTCATTTATATGGGTGCAGTAGGTACGAGCGTAGCCCAAACCTACAATGTAGGGTATCATAGTTGCACGAGTTGTAATAGCAATAATCCAAACTATAATACCAATCCCTCCTTTTTTGAGCTTACAGGTGCAGGGGTAATAGATGTAGTGTCGGATTTTGGACGCAGAAACGGAACGGGTATCAGCAATTGGCACCGAGGAGTAGATATTACCCTAAAAGACCCTGCCACAGATGATACAGACTTTCATCTTTTGTCCATTGTGGGCGGAAAGATAGCAAGAATACAGGGAAATGCTGGAGGTTTCAAACTCATTTCGATAGAAGGGAACAGCAGCCAACACCATTTCGGTTACGGGCATATTTTTGATGATAAAGATGACGGATATCCCATTCGCAGAGGAGACATGACGATAGTTCAATTTAAAAATAATGACACCCCTCCCAAAGATGAATTAGCAATTATCCACCATCCTGTTGGAGGCACTCCGGTAGCTTATGCCAATAGTATAGGTATAAATATTAACTTTACGCATCCATTTACTAATTTGGTATATTCATTGGTTACAACAAATATAGTTGCACAAAATCAACCCATTGCGCCCTTAGGAACATCCGGAAATGTGGCTTCTCACTTACACCTGTATCGGTTTGTAGATCCATATATACACGACCCGAATAACTTACTAAGCACAATATCTATTCAAGATAAAGAAAATTGCAAAGACCCCTTAACTTTATTGTCGCACTACGGCACACAATACCACCTTGATATTACTACTCAATTTGATAACGGTGGTGCAAATAGTTCAGAGGCTAAGGTTAGAGTTACGATGGAGGGTGTAGATAGTTATGGTATTGCCGTCGACCAATATTACAAAGGAGGCTTAATGAACGTAGACCAAGTGGAGGTGTTGATAAAAAAGACTACAGATGATGAATTCAATACTATAAAAGGCAAAAAATATGATTGGCGAATTTGTGAAAATTCAAGAGTAGAAAGTGTACCGCCTGATTATGGTTTTTATCCTAACAGTAGCTCTATTACAGAAAATATTGGCAGTTATACTAAACAAGGCATAATGCCTTTTGCGTATGGAAATTCCTCCTCTCTATTAAATACACCTTATGACGATTTTTATTTTACGGATTTCCCGCTTCGCATTCATAAAGATGATAACTATGGTGGTGACAATGCTAAGATGGCACCCCTCAGCGAAGCAGCCCGCTACCCCGATGGCAAATACGATTTGTTAGCAGAGGTCACCAATATAAAGGGTATTATTACACCAAGTGACCAACAAGAAATTACCATCGACAACTTCCTGCCTTACGTCAAAAGCATCGTCGCCACCAACGGCGCGCAAACTTTCGAAAGCCGCTGGGAGTGGAACGAGGGTACACAAAAACTTTGCCTAACAAAACAAGGCGGAAATTTAAACATCACCGACACTCAAATAAACCTAACTGTGCTGTGCAGCGAGCCGATGTCGGAGTTGAAGTGGTTGCTGGCAAATAATACTTCTATCAGCGGCAACCCCGATGACACTTTCACTGAGTGGCAATTTATTTTACCCGCAGAAGAAATTCTTCCGAATACTACCCAAGATCAGTATTTAAAATTGGTGTGTCGCTTTGAGGGTAAAGATATAGCAGGCAATAAGCTAATGGATTTTTCCAACAAAGCCAACCAGCCGGAACCCTGTATTAGCGGCTCCGAATTGCCTTATCGCCAAAGCAATACGCTTTTTATGAATGAGGGCGGTGGGCAGCCGTTTATAGGAGCTAATTTTGATGCCAGCCATGCTATCCCTTTCAATTGCCCTGAAAACCCTGAATGTCTCCAGCCTTCCTTCGACATCGAAACCCCCGCCGCTTGCAGCAGCAGCACCGAAAACGGTTTGCCCGCCGTATGCTTGGGCACACACGTTACCCTCCAAAACACCACCCCCAATTGCGAGGGCTGTACCTACCAATGGAGTTTCTACGGATTCACCACCTACGACGAAAATTTAGTACCCCAAACCTACGGGCAGCAAACATATCCGAGCCATTTCTCTTTTGTGGAAGGAAATGCTTTCTCTCTGAATCCTAAAATACAATGGCTCATAGATGGAGAAGTGACAATACGATTAACAGTTGCGCGCAATGGGCAAAGTGCCATAATAGAAAAAAAACTACTCAATAAAACCACTGACTGCTCGGTAACTTTTGCACCCGATGCTTCGTTAAGTTCCTGTGTTTTAGATACGCTAGGTAATGGGTCAGCATTTATAGAGGTAAGTAACACAAGCATTATAGGTGCTACTCCATCTCAATATCTGAATGACAGCCCTCTCTACAATACTTTATTTAGCTACCCTATTAATAGTCCTCCTCAAGCAGTAATATTGACACCTGCCGCAACAGCTGATGCCTCAGAAACTAAAAAAAATGGTCTATCCTATTACGGATATCCATTTTACTATATAGTCGTGAGTACCAACGGCTGCGCTTCCAATGCAGTTGCAATAGATTGCTACCAAGAAGACGGCAGCATCACAGGTTTAGAGGGCGGCGGCGACTATGATATATGTTCAGCTATTTGGGGCATACCCGATTATCAGCTTTTTGAGCAAAGTGATTTAAACGAACCGCTCTCCGTATGTGCGGGCGAAGAACATTGTGTTCGTTTTAAGCTATCTTCTAATTATTGCCAAGCCGGTTGGGATAATCCTTGCCCTTTGGGTGTGGTATTATATTTAGAAGACAATACCGTATTGGGGAGTCAAATCTTTGACGGCAGCAGCACCGAAGGCGAAATGTGTTTTACACTCCCCGCCGACCAAGTAGGTGCGCATCAGGTAACGCTGGCAGCCACTATTCCGGGGTATCCGTATTGTGCCAAATACATCACGGAGTGGCTTACGGTACAGCCGCAGCCGCAAATGCAAATACAAGCACCCACAGATGCAGT